>CAZFPM010000202.1:0-11342 GCA_964520965.1 uncultured Myxococcales bacterium | reverse complement strand
GTCGGCGTCACGTCGTCGATCTCGAACGACGACCTGCTGGCGACCTGGTCTGCCGGGATCATCGACGGGGGCCGCGACGAGGGTATCTTCCGCGTCGCCGCGTCGGCCGACGGAGACTTCGGCGAGAGCACGACGACGGCGCTCGGCACGTGCGATCTCGTCGACGGAGCGCTCGTGTTCACCGCGGGCGACGTCGGCGGAAGCGACGCGTGCTACCTCGTGGTCTGCGAGCTCCTGCCGGGTCCGGAGGGCGTGCTCGACTTCGACGGCCGCGCATGTGGTGTGGGCGTGGTCACGATCGAGATCGGGGACGACCCCGACATCGACGACGACGGCATCCTCAACGGGGCCGACAACTGCATCGACGTTCCCAACACCGACCAGCTCGACCTCGACGAGGACGACATCGGCGACGCTTGCGACGACGACCGTGACGGCGACGACCTCACGAACGACGAGGAGGCCGACATCGGCACCGATCCCGACGACGCCGACACCGATGACGACGGTGTCGACGACGGCACCGAGGTCGGCGACGAAGACCCGACGAACCCGCTCGACCCGGACACCGACGGCGATCGGCTCTGCGACGGGCCGGAAGACGTCGAGGACGTCTGCACGGGTGGCGAGGATCTCGACGCCGACGGCGAGGTCGGCCCCGAGGAGACCGACCCGAACGAGGCGGACACCGACGGCGGCACCGTCCCGGATGGCGACGAGGTGCTCGACGACGGCACCGACCCGCTCGACCCGTCCGACGACATCCGGCCGCCGGACGACGCCGACGGTGACGGGCTCACCGACGACGAGGAGACCGACGTATACGGCACCAATCCCCTCGACCCGGACACCGACGCCGATGGTGTCGGCGACGGCACCGAGGTGCTCGACGACGACCGGACCGATCCCCTCGATCCCGACACCGACGGCGACGGGCTCTGCGACGGTCCACAAGACGTCGACGAAGAGTGCATTGCCGGCGAGGATCTCGACGCCGACGGTGCGGTCGACGACGGCGAGACCGACCCGAACGACGCCGACACGGACGACGACGGGCTCGAAGACGGAGCCGAGGTCATCGACCACCTGACCGATCCGCTCCTGGCCGACACCGATGGCGACGGGCTGCAGGACGGCACCGAGCTCGGGCTCGTCGCCGACGACGTCGGTCCGGACACCGGGGCCGCCTTCATCCCGGACGAGGATCCGTCGACGACGACCGATCCGCTGGAGCCGGACACCGACGGCGGCACGGTCTGGGATGGCGACGAAGACGCGAACGGCAACGGCGCGATCGATGCCGGGGAGACCGATCCCAACGACCCGGACGACGATGTCGAGATCGGATATCGGTTCACCGGCGGCAAGGCGTTCGGCTGTGCGACCGCGCCGAGCGGTGGTGCGGCGGGGGCCTTCGGCCTGTTGCTGATGTTCGGCCTCGGGCTGGCCCTGCGACGGCGCAAGGCCCTGCTGGCCGTCGTGATCGTCGCGTTCGGCGTCGCCGCGGTGCCGACCGACGGCCGGGCGCAGGGCTTCGACGCCCAACAGTTCAATCCGGCCGTTGCCCGGACCACCGGCTATCTCTCGACCGCGGGTGGCGCCGTGCTCCCCGATCGGACCTGGGAAGTCGGGCTGATGCTCCACTACGCAGACGATCCGCTCGTGCTCGTGGACGACGATGGCGACCGGCTCGGCAGCGTCATCCATTCGCAGCTCGGGGCCGATCTTGTCGCGAGCATCGGCCTGTTGGATCGACTCCAATTCGGTGTCGCGCTGCCCTTCGTGTTGGCGCAGAGTGGCGACGATGGTCTGCCGGTCGACGCGCCGAGCGGCGGCGGTGTCGGCAATCTGCGCCTGGTGCCCCAGGTTCTGCTCGTGTCTGCGGGCGAGGACCCGGGCATCGACCTGTCGTTGCTCGTCGACCTCGCGCTCCCGACCGGCGACGACGCCGCCTTCCAGGGCGAGCCGTTCCGGGCGGAGCCGAAGCTCGCGCTCGACATCCGCGTCGGCCGCCCCCGCATCGGCGTGAACATCGGCTACGCCGTGCGTCGGGATACCGTGACCGAGAATCTCGAGGTGCGCGACCACTTCACCTGGGCCATCGCGGCGGACATCCCGGTCGACCCGGACGGGCTCTTCCACATCATCCCCGAGCTGGTGGGCGAGCTCTCCGCGACCACGAACGACCGCGGACCCGAGGAGTCGCCGACCGAGCTCAGGCTGGCGGGCCGCGTCCTCCCCGGGAACCTGGTGACGATCGACGCCGGCCTCGGGATGGGCGCCGTGCAGGGATACGGCGTTCCCGACTGGCGTCTCTTCGCCGGCGTCACCTTCTCGCCGCGCGACGACGACAAGGACGGCGACGGGTACGCGAATGCGGACGACGGGTGCCCGAACGAGCCCGAGGACTTCGACGGCTTCGAGGATCCAGACGGCTGTCCCGATGCGGACAACGACGGTGATCGGGTCCCCGACATCGCCGACGACTGCCCGAACGACCCGGAGGATATCGACGAGTTCGAAGACGGTGACGGATGCGCCGAGCCGGACAACGACGAGGACGGCATCCTCGATGTCGACGACGTCTGCCCGATCGAGCGCGAGGATCGCGACGACTTCGAAGACGAGGACGGGTGTCCCGACATCGACAACGACGGCGACGACTGGTTCGACGTCGACGATGAGTGCCCGAACGAGCCCGAGGACTTCGACGCGTTCGAGGACGTCGACGGCTGTCCCGACCCGGACAACGACCGCGACGGTCTGCTCGACGCCGACGACGAGTGCCCCAACGAGCCCGAGGACTTCGACGGATTCGAGGACGAGGACGGGTGCCCGGAGGAGGGCGCTGGCCTCGTCGAGGTGACGTGCGAACAGATCGTGATCGAGGATCGCGTGCACTTCGACTCCGCATCGGACGCGATCCAGGAGCGGAGCCACGAGCTGCTCGACCAGGTAGCCGCCGTGTTGCGGTCTGCCAGCTACATTCGGCGCGTCCGCGTCGAAGGGCACACCGACGCCGACGGCGAGGACGATTACAACCTCGACCTGTCTCAGCGTCGCGCCGACGCGGTGGTCGCGTATCTCATGGCCGCTGGCGTCCACACGAGCCGCCTCGTCGGCGAGGGACTCGGAGAGGCCCGCCCGATCGCTGACAACGGCACGCGAGCCGGCCGGGCGGTCAATCGCCGGGTCGAGTTCCACATCGTCGACCAGGACTCGGCCTGCGAGGAGTAGAAGGCGCGAGCCGGCGTCACGCAGAGATGCCCGGATGTCCATCGATGTAGCGGCCGAGATCGCCCGGCGGCTGGATGAGTTGCGCGCTCGCCCGGCCCTCCTCGCGCGCTACGATGTCGATCGTTCCGGACACCTCGACGCTGACGAATGGGGCCCTCGTCGAGCGCATCGTCGCCGTCGAGGTGGCGCACGGCGTTCGCCGAGAAGAAGGGGTCGTCGCCGACGCGGTCGCGCCCGACGGGCTGCTCGAAGAGCGCTACGAGATCACCGGCCTGCTCGGCGTGGGCGGTCAAGGTCGCACCTGGCTGGCCAACGACCTGCGCGACGACCGCACGGTGGCCGTCAAGGAGCTCGCCATCGGCCAGGCGCTCGACTGGAAGTCGGTCGAGCTCTTCGAGCGCGAGACCGAGGTGCTCCGGAACCTCGACCACCCGGCGATCCCCCACTACGTCGACGCGTTCCATCGCGAGTCCGACGGCGAGGTCCGCTTCTTCCTCGTGCAGGACTTCGTCGAGGGCACGCCGCTGGACGCCGACATCGACGGGCGCCACTGGAAGGAGGACGACCTGCTCGGCCTGCTCCGGGATGCGTTGGGCATCCTCTCGTACCTGCACGGCCTGTCGCCCCCGGTCGTGCACCGCGACATCAAGCCGTCGAACCTGATCCAGCGGCCGGACGGGTCGCTCGCGCTGATCGATTTCGGCGCCGTGTCGACGGTGTCGCCCGACCTGACCGGCGGATCCACGATCGTCGGCACGAGCGGGTACATGCCGATCGAGCAGTTCATGGGGCGCGCTGAGCCGCGCACCGACCTCTACGCACTGGCGGCGACCGTCGTGCACCTGCTCACCCGGGTGCATCCGGCCGACCTGCCGGTCGAACGTTCGCGCATCCAGTTCGAGGGCCGCGCACGGATCTCCGACGGGTTCGTCGAGCTGCTCGCCGAGCTGCTCGCGCCGATCGCCCAGGACCGGCCGGAGTCTGCGCAGGCGGTGATCGAGCGCATCGACGAGCTTCGGGCGCCACCGGAGCCCATCGAACCGACGCGGGCGCTCGTCCGCAAAGGGCCTGCACCCCTCGCGAAACGGCCGGACGTCACGGCGCCGGTGTCCACCCGCAGCGCGCTTCGCGCCGCGCCCTACGGCCTCGGTCACCCTCGGCATCTTCGTCTTCGGCATTCAACTCCTCGGCTTCGCCTGCACGCAGTGCGGCGGGCACGAGGCGGCGATGCAGGCGATCAACGAGTGCCCGACGGCGACGGCGGCGCTCGGCGACAACATTCGTCACAGCCCGATCGGCTGGTCATGCGGCAGCTACGAGGGCAGCGGATGTGGGGGCTCGCGTAGCGCCTACTCCGACGCGACGATCCCCGTGCGCGGGGACGAGCGGCGCGCCCGATTCCGCTACCAGGCGTCTCTGCGGCACGGGGTCTGGACCCTGTCGAGCGCCTCCTTCCGGTTCGACGGCTGGTGGTGGGACGTCGCTCCCTGCCAACCCGGCGCCGCCGGAGATTCCATCAGCTGCGACGGCACCAGATGCGAGACGGTGTCGCCTCTGCCCGACGACCTCGACGTGTGGACCCTCTGGGATCCCTGCGACGGCGGCCCGTTTACCTACCGGGCGGAGATCGACTTCGAGTCGTGCTGCGACCACGTGCGGGTCGGCCCGCTCTCACACACCGGCGAGCAGGCCGTCGTCGAGGGAATGGCGCTCGGTCCGACGCGGGTCTCTATCCGCACAGACGGCAGTGTCGAGAGCGGAGGCGTGCGCAGCCTCGTGGCGACCTGCAACGCAGACCTCCCGGAGCCGGTCGGGACGATCTGCACGGGCATGGAGTGCCGCGGGAAGTCCTCGCCGGACGGGGCCGGTGTCCGCGAGCTCCTGGTGTGGGACCCGTGCGACGGGCGGCCGTTCACGTTCAGCGGAGAGATCGACTTCGCGCCGTGCTGCGACGAGCTGGTGGTCGACGGGGTGGTGTATGTCGGCGAGGAGGCCCGCGTGACCGGCGGCTCGGTCGGCCCGGCGCAGGTGTTCGTCCGCACCGACGGCCGCGCCGGCAGCGCCGGCATCCGTCACCTGGTCGCGACCTGCGAGCCGATGGTGCGCGGCGAACTACTGGACTGCGAGGGTGATCGCTGCCGCACCGTGAACCCCCTGCCCGACGACGCTGCCGAGTCGGTGGTGTGGGACCCATGCGACGGGGGCGCGTTCCGGTACCGCGGCCGGATCCAGACCGAGGACGGATACGACTTCATCCGCATCGACGGGCGTCCCTACTCCGGCGCCGGCCCGGTCCGTGGCTCGGTCGACGGGCCCGTGCGGGTCGAGGTAGAGACCGACGGCAGCTTGCCGAGCCGGGGCATTCGGCGCCTGCGTGCGACATGCGAGTGACCTGCCGCAGCGTCAGGACCCGGCAGTTCGTGCTCCCCCTGGACCTCTGGTTCGGTCCGGAGAGTCCTCGTTGAGCCTGCACTGGCCTGCCGAGGAGATCCGGCAACCGGTTGCGCGTGCTGATGCCCACAGCGTCGCGACCTGACGTCGACAAGGCCGCCCGCCTCGGCGCCGATCGGCGGGGTCACTCCGTCGTGGCGCCCTCGGCAGGCGCCTCACCGCCGATCGGGGGATGCCCGCTCGGCAGGGTGGTCGGAGCGTCGTGCCCGGTCTGCCCCTCGGGCACGACCGGCGACGGGACCGGGTGGCCTTCGGGGAGCGCCGACGCGTCGCTTCCACCGCTGACCTCCGACGCGAAGACGATCGCCTCGAAGGTGCGGTCGAGGGTTCGACTGTAGAACGACCGCATCAGCGTGCCGCTGCCGACGTTGACCTCGTCGCCGACTGCGACGCTGATCTGCCCCGCCGCAACCCAAACCTGGGCCTCGCCGGTGTCGACGAGCATGTAGGTGTAACCGGCGGAGTCCATGGTGTCGACGATCGAGCCGGTGAACGGCTGTCCGAGCGCGGCGGCTCGGGGGAGATCCGGACCCTCGCCCGGGGGGAGCGGCTGGCCGTGGGGGGCCTCGGGCAGCTCGGGTTCCGCGGGGGCGGTCTCGGGCTCCCCGGCCGTCGGGGCGCCCTCTTCGGGGGCCGCCGGTGCCTCGGCAGCCTCTTCGGGGGCGGCCTGCTCGCTGTTGCACGCGAAGAGCGAAGCCAGGGCGACGAGAATCAGGGTCCGCGAAAGGAATCGGCTCACGGTGGCTCCTTTGAGTCGGTGGCGTAGCCGGCGCGGACTCTATTGGCCCCGTTCCCGACTTGGCAAGCGCAGCGCGCTCAGAGCGGAACGCCGCGCGCTCAGAGCGGAACGCCGCGCGCTCAGAGCGGAACGCCGCCCGGATTCAGCGGGTCGGAGGGCGAGAGTCCCGCGCTGATGCAGACGCCGAACCCGCCGGCGAGGTATTGGCACCGGGTGCCGTCGGGGCAGGCGGATCGGTCGAACGAGCAGGTGCGAATGCACACGGCGTCATCGGTGGCGGCGTTCACACACCAGTGGTCCGCGTCGCATGCGAACTGGTTGTCGACGCAAGACTCGCCATGGACCCGGTCGCCGTTTTGGACGCAGAAGTTCAAGCCCCAGCCGACGAATCGGCAGACCTCGGTCGGGGCACATTCAGCGGCAAATCCGGTGCAATCTGCGGCGCAGAACGCCCCGTTGGCCCCGCCGAGGATGCAGAAGAGGCCCTCTGCGCAGGCGTGGATGTCTCCTTCGCACGACTCCCCGGACTCGAGCGTGCCGCCCCCGGGGCGACACCAGCCGCCGGCCCTGCTGCGGAAACACCAGTCGGCCCCGGGACAGTCGTCGTCGACCATGCACTGCGCCGTGCAGCGGGCCTGGTCACTCCAGGCGTCGCCGCAGAAGTAGGGCTCGGCACAACCGTAGACGTCGTCCACGCAGGACTCTCCGTAGGCGGTGTCTCCGTTCGGGAAGCACCAGCGCAGGCCGCCTTCGTTCTCCTCGAGGCAGCGATGGCCTTCGGGGCAACCCTCGGGGTCGTCGTTGCAGAGGGCGAAGCAGCGCGTCTCGATGTCCCCGGCGCAAACGCTGTGGTTGGCGCAATCGTACGCGCCGATCTCGCACGGGGCTCCGGCCTCGACTCCGCCGCCCGGGTAACAGATGCCGAAATCATCCTCGTCGATCGCGGTGCACCACGATCCGGCCGGGCAATCGTCGGTCGTGTCACAGCGGGCGGCACAGAACGCGTTGACGTTGCCGAAGTCGACGCACACGTGGCCGCGGGCGCAGACGAAGGCGTCGAAGATGCACTCCTCGAGGTGTCCTGCTTCGCCGTCCGGGAGGCAGTAGCCGCCGATGTCCTCGAACTCCTCGCAATAACCGCTCTCGCCGCAGTCTTCGTCGGTGGCGCAACGTTCGAGGCAATAACCGCCGGGGTCGAAGCGGAAGTAGCCCCCGGTGCAGATCCCGCCGCACGCGCTGGGATCGTCGCCGCAGAACTCGCCGTTTTCGAGGTCGCCCCGGCCTCGGCAGACCCCGTTGTGCCCGTCGTAGATGAAGCAGAAGAACCCGTCGCCGCAGTCTTCCTCTTCTTCGCAGACATCGGTGCATTCCGCGGCCCGGGTCCCGGCGAATGCGCAGGCGAGCCCTTCGTCGCACTCGAAGCGATCTTCGACGCACGGATCCCCAAAGTCCGCCTCGCCCTGGGGCTCGCAGATGCCAAACGGGTTGCACGTCTCGCCCTGCGAGCAGTCGCGCTCGCGTCGGCACAGCTCCGCGCACCAGGCGTAGGGCTCGTCGGCCTCGCCGCCCGTCAGGCAGAGCAGATCCTCGTCGCACCCGAACGGGTCGTCCATGCAACGATCACCCTCTTCGATGTCACCCGGCGGCGGGAAGCAGACCCCCCACGGCCCGTTCGGGGAGAGGCAGTACGTACCTGGATCACAAGTCCCGATGCTCGGACCGCAGAACTCGGCGCAGAACGCGTAATCGCTGCCTTCGAAGATGCAGAAGAAACCGTCGTTGTCGCAATCGGTGTGTCCCCCCTCTACGCACGAATCGCCCTGGCGTCCGGTCCCCGGCCCGCAGGTGGTGGTTTCGTCGGCGTCCTCCATGCGCATGCAGAGGCGCTGCTCGTAGCCGATATTCGTGCAGCAGAAGAGGTCGTCGGAGTCGGCGAAGTTGCAGCCCTCGTTCGTCGTACACGCGCTGCCGTCGGAGCCGAGGCCCGGGTGGCAGTAGCCGTCCCCGAACCGGATCTCGCAGTATTGGAACGTGCCGCAGTCGTCGTCTTCCTCGCACGGGCCGCCGCCCGGGCGCGGGGGCCGTGTCGTGTCTCGCGCCGCGCCGTCGGTCGTCGTCGTGTCGTCTCCCCCGGTCGATGCGTCGTCCCCCGTCGTTGCGTCGTCTCGGCCGCCACCGACGTCGTCCGTCGACGCGTCCGACCCGGTGGTCGCTCCGCCGCTCGCATCGACCCCGTCTGCTCCGGATTCGACAGCGCTGTCGAATCCGGCGCCATCGCGCGGGCCGACCTCGTTGCAGGCCCCCAGCACGAGCGCGAGCACGAGCGGCAATCTCGACGGCTTGCGCATCATCCGCCGGGGAGGGGGAGGACCATCGCGCACGAACATAGCGTGGGTGCGCGGTCTTGTCAGGCTCGAACGCGACCGCTTGCGAACGCGTGACCGCATCCTTAGCTTCCACCCGACCCACCCGATCCAGTTCCTTCGATGCAGACCCTCGACGCTGACGTGTTCGAGCGCATCATCAATCTCGTGCCGGACGCGATGCTCGTCGTCGACGGCGAAGGCGTCATCGTGGACGCGAACGATGCTGCGAGCCGACTCTTCGGATACGACTCGGACTCCCTCACGGGCAGCTCGGTCGAGCTCCTGGTGCCCCCCGACCGCCGTGCAGGTCATCCGGAGCAACGCAAGCGGTTTCACGACACCGCGGGGTCGCGCCCGATGGGCGCGCCGATGCAGATCGAGGGGGTCGACGCCGACGGTCGGATCATCCCGCTCGACATCATGCTCGCCCCGGTAGAGGCGCCCGAGGGCCGACACACGTTGGTCGTCGCGCGGGACATCACGCGGCTGCGCGATATCCAAGAGGAGCTCGTTCAGAAGAACGACGAGCTCGCCCGGTTGAACGAGCGGAAGAACCAGTTCGTCGGCATGGCCGCGCACGATCTGCGCAATCCGCTGGGAGTGATCGTCGGGTACATGGAAGCCTTGCTCGAAGGCGCGGCCGGCGCCGTCGGCGAAGAGCAGCGCCTGATGCTCGACAAATCCCTGGTCACCGCCCGCTCGATGCTGACGATGGTGTCGGAGTTGCTCGATGTCGCGGCCATCGAATCCGGGAAGCTCCGGCTGGACCGCCGCCCGACCGATATCGAGCGGCTCGTGCAGGAGGTCCTGACGCTGCAGCGCATGATCGCCGACCACAAGGACATCACGATCCGGCTGCACACGACCGGCCGGACCCCGATGGTGAACGTCGACCCGGGCAAGATCGAGCAGGTGCTCCACAACCTGCTGAACAATGCGGTCAAATACGTGGAAGCCGGCACGCCGATCGACGTCGCCGTCAATGCCGACGACGCGACGGTCAGCGTCTCGGTGAAGGACCGGGGGCCCGGGATCGCGTCGGCCGACCACGAGCGCGTCTTCGAACCATTCCAGGTGACCGACGCCGCTCCCACCGGTGGCGAGTCCAGCACCGGGCTCGGTCTGGCGATCACCCGTCGCATCGTCGAAGGACACGGCGGTTGGATCCACCTGGACAGCCACAGCGGCGAGGGGGCCCAGTTCACGGTCCATCTGCCCCATGACACCGACGACGACTCCTAGCGGGTTCCCACCCCGGAATACAGATCCGGAGTGATTTCGCCAGCCCGCCCGAAGGTACTCGCGTGAGGGCTGGCCGTGGCGTGCCGTCCGCCCGCAGCGAGCCGGGTCTTTCCCGCCCGTCGGAGCGCCGGCCTTGCCCGCCGGCAGCTCCGTGCCGCCTCGTTGGCCAGATTGGCTCTCGCTCCGAGCGCACGTGTCCGTCGGGCGTCGCGCGCCCCCATTGACCCCCAATGATGGCTTCTCGGTGTCTGCGCCCGCTCAGGGCGGGCTCGCCGCCACTGCGCTCGCGTACCGGCAGACCCACCAGGTTCCGGCTGGGAAGACGACATCGTACTCGCCCTCGCTGAACCGCCGCCACGCCTCGCGGTACGCTTCGGTGAAGTCCTGGATCGCCCGAATCGCCGCCACGCGGACCTCGCGCGACTTCGCGGCGATGGTCGGCCGCATCCGGAACCACTTCTCCCACGACTTCGCCCGCTCGTCCGGGCGCACCCGCCGCAGGCGCTTGGCGCCCAATACCGTCCGCCCTTCCGCTTTGCGCTCGGCGCGAAGCTCTCGCTCCCGCTCCTCCAGCCGCTCCTTCAGCAGCGCGACGTACCCGTCTTGGCCGAGGTGCGCGAGCTCTGGCGGAACGTCGAAGCGCACCGTGACCGTCTCGGGCATGTTGCCCTCTTCGCGGAAGAAGAAGTCCGGCCGCCGCACCTCGATGTCTCGCCCGACGTCCTCGGGCCGGATTACCAGCCCCGGGTAGTCGTCGAGGCGCGCGACGAGGTCGGCGGTCATGGGGTTACCGAGGATGTAATCCGCCCGAGCGAGGAGGTCGTTCGCCGTCTGGGGTCGAAGCAGGTGGTAGCCATCGCCGGACCAGAACTTGTCGTCGCGTCCGTGCAGGCAGTTCAGCGCGCGGGCGAGCGTGGAGTTGACGTAGGTCATGAAGTCGGGCAGTCGCCCGTCGTTGTCTCGCCCGGCGAGGTGGTAGTGGTTCGCCATGACGACGAGCAGATGAAGCGAGATGGCATAGCGCTGTGAGGCGACGCCGAGGACGTAGAGGAAGAGCTGGCGAACGGCGGGAATGGGCGACAGAGCGAGGATGCGTCCGATGGTACGGGTGCAGATCTCGAAGTTCTGATCGGGTAGGATCTGTCGCGGAGGGGTCATCGGGACTCCTGGAGTGGTTGGACCATGCTCCCAGAGTGGTCGGATGACCGGCGGTCAACGTTGCGACGAAATCACCTTCGGGCAGGTCGGACCCGCAGATCTCGAAGTTCTGATCGGGTAGGATCTGTCGCGGAGGGGTCATCGGGACT
>CAZFPM010000201.1:0-11371 GCA_964520965.1 uncultured Myxococcales bacterium | reverse complement strand
TCGCAGCGGACGATTCGCTCGCCGGAGCAGAGGGACTCGCCGGGCGTGCATGTCGGGCTGCAGGGGACGCAGACGTCGTCTTCGTCGATGTAGTAGTCGCAGTCGTTGTCGACCTCGTCACAGGTCTCCCGCGCGCCCGGGAAGACAGCGGCATCGTCGTCGTCGCAGTCGTCGCCCCCCTCGCAGAAGGTACCGAAGCCGTCGCCGTCGGCGTCGACGCAGATCTCGGCCGGCTCGACGCACCGTGCGGCGACGCAGTCGAGTCCGTCGGGGCAAGGCGTCGCTGGGCACAAGGTGGTGCCGGCGTCGGCTGGGACCGTAGGATCGGTCGCCATCTCCGATCCGCAGGCTTGCAGCGCTACGAAAAACATGATGGTTAGGGCCGCCCGGAACGCTGGTTTCATCGACGAAATCTGCACTTGAGGAGGTTCGACATGCCGCTGCTCGACCAGCTCACGTCTGACATGAAGGCCGCAATGAAGGCAAGGGACAGCGCGACCTTGTCCACCGTTCGGATGCTGATCTCCGACCTCAAGAATATCCGGATCGACCGGGGGCGCGACCTCGACGACCAGGAGGCGATCGCTTTTCTCTCCACCCAGGCGAAGCGCCGACGGGAGAGCATTGCCGCGTACGAGAAGGCCGAGCGCGAGGATCTCGCGCAGGTCGAGCGGACCGATCTCGCGGTCATCGAGCGCTATCTCCCCGAGCAACTCGACGTCGACGAGGTTCGCGACATCCTCCGCGCCGTGATCGAGGAGACCGGAGCCACGTCGATGAAGGAGATGGGCAAGGTGATGGGTGCAGCGATGCCGCGCCTGCGTGGACGCTTCCCAGGAGGCGAGGTGAAGAACCTCGTGATGGAGCTGTTGAAATGACCGACGAGACCAGGCCAGGGTTGCGGATCCGCCGCAAGGTCGACACCCCCGCGGCCACCGAAGAGGCGCCGGCCGAAGCCAACGACGGCGAGTCCGCGGGTGAGGCCGAGGTGGTGACCCCGAACGCCGCCGCCCCCGTCAGCGAGAGCGCGCCCGCATTGCCAACGCGCACCGACACATCGTCGGCCGCAGACGAAGGGTCGGCGCAGCCGGCCGTTCGCGCGCCCGCCGCCGGCGGTCGCAAGAGCGATCGCGTCTGGCGGTCCGACCGTGTTCCGCCTCCCGGTGCGGCTCCCGAGCCGGCCGACGAGGCCCCGGTCCGCGAGCTCAGCAACGAGCCGATGCCGACGACCGACGACTTCGCTGCGATGCTCGGCGACGCACCTCTGCAGATCGCGCGGTTCAGCGTCGGCGACAAGGTCACGGCTCGCATCGTCGTCGTCGGGGACGACACGCTCTTCGCGTCCCTGGGCGGCAAGTCCGAGGGTGTGATCTCGCGGGCCGAGTTCCTCGACGACGAAGGCGAGCTGACCGTCGGGGTCGGCGACGAGGTCGAGGCCTACGTGGTGTCGTCCCGGGGCGGTAGCATCCGTCTGTCGGTCGCGCTCGGCCACGGCTCGGCCGACTCCGCGATGCTCGAAGACGCCTGCCAGCAACAGATCCCGGTCGAGGGTCGCGTCACCGGCACGAACAAGGGCGGGTACGACGTCGCGGTGCTCGGTTCGCGGGGATTCTGTCCGTTTTCGCAGATCGACATCGAGAGCGGCCGCGATCCCGAAGCCTATGTCGGGGAAACCTACCGCTTCCTCATCACGCGTGCGGAGGAGGGCGGCCGCAACGTCGTGTTGTCGAGGGCCGCGCTGATCCGAGCCGAACGGGAGGCCGCCGCCGCCGATATACTCCGGGACCTGAAGATCGGAGACGAGCTCGACGGCCTCGTCACCCGCATCGCGGAGTTCGGTGCCTTCGTCGACATCGGGGGTGTCGACGGCCTCGTGCACGTGTCGCAGCTCGGATGGTCGCGCGTGGAAGATCCGAACGAGGTCGTCTCGGTCGGGGACCGGGTTCGCGTCGCGGTGCTCGGCGTTTCCGACCTCGATGACCCGGCGCGTCGTCGGATCAGCCTGTCGATGAAAGCGCTCGCCGAGGATCCGTGGGTCGCCACCGTGCGCACCCTACATCCGGGCGACGCGATGCCCGGAACGGTGGTGCGCCTGGAACGCTACGGCGCGTTCGTGGAGATCGCCCCCGGGGTCGACGGCCTCGTCCACGTCTCCGAGGTCAGCCGGGGGCGGCGGATCCACCACCCGAAGGAGGTGCTCACGGTCGGCGACCCGGTGCACGTGCAGGTGTTGCGGGTCGATCCGCAGAAGCGCCAGATCGCGCTGTCGATCCAGGCGCTCATGGACGATCCCTGGTTGGCCGCGGCCTCCCAGTACCGGGTAGGAACCACCATTCAGGGTCACGTCGACTCGATCCAGAGCTTCGGGGTCTTCGTCGAGCTGTCGTCCGGGATCAGCGGCCTGATCCCGATGAGCCACCTCGAGGACGACGAGCAGCGAAACGTGCACAACCGGTTCCGGCCCGGCACCGAGGTCGAGGCTCGGGTGATCGCCGTCGAGCCCGAGCGCCATCGCCTGACGCTGTCGCGCCGAAAGGACACCGACGCCGAGGCTCGCGCTGCCTACGACGAATACCAGTCGCAATCGACCGCGTCGGACGACGGGCGAGGTTTCGGTACGTTCGCAGACCTGCTCAAGAAGAAGGGCTGACCGCGGCGTGCATGCGCGCCGAATCCCGATCGCGAACGACGCCGGCAATGACGACTCCGCCTTGTGCGCGAGTGCCGACCGCCGCTAGTCTCTGCGTCGCAATCGACCAACCCCACGTGGCCATGACACGCGTCCTCTCGATACTCGCCTGCTCGTTGCTCCTCGCCGCCTGCGGGCAGACCGCCACGGTGGTTCCCTATACGGTCGAGCCCGATGCTGACCGCGGCCAGACGGGTCCGGGTTCCGGGGGCCGCGACCTCGGCTTCGACGACATCGGCGAGCCGGACGAGGATGCCGCGGGCGAGGACGCCGATCCCGACACCGGGCAGGACATCGATTCTCCCGACCTCGAAGACGACGCCAGCACCGACCCGGCCGACACGGTCGACGAGGCGGGCGACGCCGACGCGGACGTCGACACCGCCGAGACCACCGATGCGGACACGCTCGAAGAGGTCGCGCCCGACGTCGAGTCCGAGGTGATCGAGCGGCCGCCGAACTGCGGTAACGGCACGGTCGATCCCGGCGAAGAGTGCGACGACGGCAACGAGCTCGACACGGACGAGTGCACCAACATCTGCCGCACCGCGGTTTGCGGCGACGGCATCGTCAACGTCACCTTCGGCGCAGAGATCTTCGTGGACCCGGTCGTGACGAATCTCTCCGGTCAGACCGGGCGGGTGTGCGACGACGGCGCGACCTGCCCGACCGACACCGGCTGCAACGTTCGCGAAGACGATCGAGCGCCGGAGCACGGCATCTGCCAGGCTCTCGGCTTCGAGTTCGCCACCGACGTCCTCTGGACGAGCTCCGAGGCCAATACCGAGGTGACCCCTGTCGTGCGTGTCCTCGATTGGTGGTGCTTCGACTGGTTTTGCCGAGAGGGCGACTACGCCGGTGACACGAACCCGTGCTTCGAGTGGGAGATGCTCGACCGGATCACCTGCGAAGGGCTCACCGGCGAAGAGTGCGACGAGGGGCGAGACAACGCCGACGAAGCTGACGCCTGCCGCACCGACTGCACGCTGCCCCGCTGTGGAGACGGCATCGTCGACACCGACGAGGAGTGTGACGACGACAACCGCGTCGACGACGACGCCTGCTCGAACGAGTGTCGGGAAGCCTATTGTGGCGACGGAATCCGACAGCTGACCGAGGAGTGCGATGACGGCAACGACGACGAGGGCGACGGCTGCACCAGCGAGTGCATCGCCACGGTGTCGCCCTGCGTCGATCACAATATCGGCTCGGCGACCGGCGCCTCGGTGCTCACCGGTTCGACGTCCGGCTCCGCGAGCACCTATGCAGGGACCTGCGGCCTCAGTGCCGGGGGCCCCGATGTGACCGTGGGCTGGGTGGCTCCGCGCACCGGCAGCTTCACGTTCGACCTGAACGGCTCGTCGTACGACACGGTGTTGCATCTCCACGACGCGGACTGCACCGGGCCTGAGCTCGCCTGCGACGACGACGGTGGCGACGGTTTCCAATCGTCGATCACGTACTCGGTCACCGCCGGGCAGATCGTCGTGATCATCGTCGATGGGTTCGGCAGCGGCTCCAGCGGGAGTTTCGTGCTCAACATCCGTTAGCGCTCCGACCGCGCCCGCGCGCTCCCGCGGCGCGCGACAGACACCGCATTGGCGGCGACGGCCCCATGACCGATCCCACCGACCCGGACCCGTACCGGTCCGTCTCAGGAAGACTGGACCGAAGGGGTGGGGCGGTCGAAGAGCATCGCCGCGGAGTTGGTCGAGTCGCCCGGCGCGCTCGCGGTGCCGTTCCTCGCCGTGTTGGGGGCATTCGCCGCCGCGCGCTTCCTGTTGTTCCCGCCCGCTCTTCTGCCCGATCCCTGGGTTCTGGCGGTCGATCAGTACCGGGGTCCGGGCATCCTGGCCGAGGCGATCACCCGGCCCGGCGTCGCCATCCTCGTCGTCAGCGCCTTCGTGGCCCTGGCGCTCAACTCATTGCCGTCGTCCTGGAACCGCTGGCGCGGCCGGATCTCGTGGGGTGATGGCGTCGCTTCGGGCGTGCGCCCGTTGCTCTTCGTCGCCACCCTGCCCGTGATGTGGCAGCTGAGCACGTACGACCTGAACCTCTTCCTCGACCAGGCGCACTCCCTCGACCGCATCGCGCTCGTGCTCTGCTGGGCCGGCATCCTGCTCAACCCGGCGTTCGTCCCGCTCTTTCTCGCCCTGGCGGCGATGCTGGCGAGCCAGTTCGCCCACCCGGCGTGCCTGGCCATGCCTGGCGACGAGTTCGCGTTCACGTTCGGGCTGCTGCTCCTCTTCTGGGTCGCCTTCCTGCTGTCTCGCGTGATCGAGACCCGGGTCTGGGTCTTGCCCGCCGTTGTCCTGATGCAGTGGGCCGCGTTCA
Source organism: uncultured Myxococcales bacterium (assembly GCA_964520965.1). GTDB lineage: Bacteria > Myxococcota_A > Bradymonadia > REDH01 > REDH01 > CAZFPM01. Next base: position 6,348 of record CAZFPM010000201.1, on the reverse strand, counting down.
TCGCCTGGCCGGCGTTTCACCGGATCGGCATCGGGTTGAGCCCGACGATGTGGGCGCTGAACAATCGGCCGGGGAATCGGCTGATCGGGGCCCACCTCAACGGCTGGATGCACGACACGCCGACAGCCAAGCTCCTCGACGCGGCCCGCACACTCGACGCGGTCGCGCCGGTGGCGCAGCTCGTGGTGCTCGCCTTCGGCATCGGAGCCTGCGCCGTGCTCTTCCATCGACGCGTGGCGCTTGCCCTCGCATGCGGTGCGTTGTTCGGGGAGGCGCTCACGTTCTCGCTGACCGGGGTCGTGGATTGGCCGATGGTGTTCCCGAGCGCCGCCCTCTGCGGGCTGTTGTACGCCACGTGGTCGAAGGGCCCGGTCGCCGGGCTGTTCACACGCCGCAACCGGATGTGGTCGGCGGCCGTGATCGTGTGCGGCCTTCCGATCTTCGGCCCGCCCGGGAGCGAGGGGTTCGCCTCACGTCTCTACGTGGCCTACGACCTCGAAGTCGAGGATGCGACCAGGACACGTTACGAATTGGATCGACGGGCCGTCGAGCCCTTCGACGCCGCCCTGCTGGCCAACCACCTCGAGTTCGCCGACCCGACGCTGCGGCTCCCCGTCGACGCCCATGGGCGTACCACCCAGCGGGCCCTCTTCCGGCTACTGCAAGAGGCCGGCACCTCCGACGATATCGAGGCGCTCCGCGGCCAATACGGAGCCCCCGCGTTCGACCGCGTGCAGACCGACGAGTTCGCCGAGTTCCTGCGACGTTACTTCGCCAGTTGGAACGCGGCGCGGGGTCGGAGTGCCGTCGTCCCGTCGAGCCTGCGCGCGCCTCCCCGCACGTTCGCATCGGTTGGCGGTGCGCTGCTGCCGGGTTCGTCGCCGATCCGGCGGGTTCGGCTACATGCCCGTGACGTCTTGTACGATGGGCGGGAGCTTCACGTGCTCGACGACCGCCTCCTGTTGGAGGTACGTGTGCCGATTCCGGAAGAGATCATCCACGACTGACGCCGCGACCGTCACCGCGATGCCCGAGACCCGGCTGGCTGATCCGTGCCCGTGGCCTCGACCTCAGGGCACGGTCGACGGGTTGCTCGATGCGGCCGGGACGATGATGGTGACCCGCTGCGTGTCGAGGACGGTCAGCCCGTCGCCGACGACGTCGATGAACGCCGTGAAGGCCTGCGGCATGTCGGTCTCGGCGACGCAGCCCGCGTTCTGCGCGGTCACGTTGAAGAAGAGCTGCGTGCCGGGCGTGACGTTTCGATAGGAGTCGTTCACGCCGTCGGGCGGGTTGATGTCAGCCACGCTCGGCGTGGTCGAGCAGGAGCCGGGCGGCGCCTCGAAGTGATCGGGCACGATCGACTGGATGAAGCACCGGGTGTCGACGCCGGTGAGGATGAACTCGTCATCGTCGCGTCGCAGGTTCGTGGTGACCTCGAAGGTCGTCGTGTTGACGAGGGCTCGGATCGCCGTGACCGCCGCGATGTCCAGTCCGTTGCCGCCGGAGTCGATGTCGAAGACGAGCGGGCATGTTCCACCGCCGTCGGCGCCGCGGCCGGCCCCGCCATGGCCGGTGCAGCACTGACCACCGCCGCATCCGCCCGGACGGGCGCCGTCCCAGGCGCAGGTCGGTACGACGGCGCCGGTCTCACGCGCCACGTACTCCAGCTGGCCGCGTGGATCCGACCCGGAGACCACGCCGACCAGGCGTATCTGCCGCGCGCGCAGTGCGTTGACCGCCTCGTCGCGACTTGCCGCGAAGCCGCCGTACGCACCTTCGTCGTGAGCAGGCGCGTCGGTGATGTGGATCACGATGGGGAACGAGCCATCGCGGAATCCGACGCCGCCGATGGTGCCGTCTGCCTCTCCGGGGACACGGCCGCGGCCGGGGTCGAATGCGGGCACGCTGGCCCCACAACCGCTCACGCCAGCGCCGGTGGCAGTCTGGAACATCGACTCGTAGCCCGACTCGAAGTAGTCGGCTCCCGAATGCAGGGGGATCGAGTTGATCGCCGACTGGGCGTTGCCGAGGTTGGTGGTGACGCGGTGCCGCAGAATGAACGGTTGGTCAGCGCCGGAGCCGTGGCCGCTGCACGGGAAGTCGTCGAAGGTCGATACGCCGAAGGCCACGTTCGGGATCTGGGCTCGGATCTGGGGGAAGATGAACGACGAGAACCTCGCGCGCAGGTTGCCGATCTCGCCGCCCATCGAACCGGTGGTGTCCATCGCCATCGATACGTCGGCCTGGACGATGTTCGAGGAGAACTCGAGGGGAGCGTTCTCCGGCGGGGCGCCTGCGGGCAGGATGAAGAAGAAGTCCGTGAACTCCCGGAACTCCGAGGGAGCGGTCGACGTGCACGGATCGGAGCCGACGAGCACCTCGGCGAGATCCGAGTAACCATCGCCGTCGGAGTCGTGCTGGTGGCGGTTGGGACCGCCGAACGCGCAGCCGGGTTCGCTGCCGTCGGGGAGCCCGTCGCCGTCGGAGTCGACATCGATGTAGTCGGGTTGGCCGTCGCCATCGATGTCGACCGGGTAGGTCGCCAGGTCGCCGTCTCCGGCTTCGGTCGCGTCGGCGATCCCGTCGTCGTCCGAGTCGAGGTCGAGCCGGTTCGGGACGCCGTCGAGGTCCGAGTCGGCGAAGAGCTCGTGCTCGTCGAGAATGCTGTCGTTGTCGGAGTCTTCGTCCAGGTAGTCGGGGGTGCCGTCTCCGTCGGAGTCCCGGGTCGTCTCGACGATGTCGGGCACGTAGTCGCCGTCGGAGTCGGTGTCGGCGTAGTTCCCGAAGCCGTCTTCGTCGGGATCCTCGAAGCCCTCGATCTGGTCGGAGATCGTGTCGGAGTCCGAGTCGAGATCGCGGAAATCCGGTCGCCCGTCTCCGTCGGTGTCGACCGGCTCGCTGCTCATGTCCGAGTCGCCCGCCTCGACCGAGTCGGGGATTCCGTCGTTGTCGGAGTCGGTGTCGAGGTCGTCGGTGATGCCGTCTCCGTCGGTGTCGATCGCGCCGTTACCCTCGTCGAAGTCGGCGATTCCGTCGCCGTCCGAATCCTCGGCGATGAAGACCTCGCGCAGGCACTCCGCGGAGCAGCCGTCTCCGTTGGTGGCGTTGCCGTCGTCGCATTGCTCGCCGACCTCGACGATGCCGTTGCCGCAGCCTTCCTCGCGGCGGCAGATCTGGTCGCAGCCGTCACCGGGCACGAGGTTGCCATCGTCGCAGCTCTCCGCCGGATCGACGATGCCGTTGCCGCAGCTCTCGTCCGACGTGCACGTCGCATTGCAGCCGTCGCCCGGGAAGTTGTTGCCGTCGTCGCACTCCTCGCCCGCCTCGACGCGACCGTTGCCGCAGACCGGACCGCCCGGGATATCCGCGCCGCCGTCGGTCGACCCGTCGGAGCCCGTGCCGTCGCCCCCACTGCCGTCCGGGTTGCCGCCGTCGCCGCCGCCTGCGTCGACTCCGGGGCTGCCGCCGTCACCGACGCCGTCGTCTCCGCCTCCACCGTCCGGATTGGCACCGGTGCCGTCGCCAGTGCCGCCTCCGTCGAATCCGACGGAACCGACGCTGGACACGCTGTCCGCTGAGCATCCGAAAAGCAGTGCGAGGGGCAGGCACGCCAACACAAGGAGGTTCGGGGTCCTTTTCATCGCCGGTTCGCGTGGGATGTGTGCGCGCGATTGACGCGCGTTCGCGGGATGTTAAGCTAACAGAGCTGCTGCCACGGGTAAAGGTGGGTGCCGCCCTCACCGGCCCGATCCGAGGGGAATGCGAACGCCCGACGAGCCGGTTTCGGACGTGGTATCCTTGGCGTTGCCGTGCCGCGTCGAGTCGGCTACGTCGGGCGTTGCGTCGACGCCCCGCTCCATAACGAGACGCCCCCCGCTACGAGTCCCCGATGGGTGAGAAGCCCGTAGAGCCCGAAGTCCTCGGCCCGGAAAAGGGCGACGACGAATTCGCAGCCGAGTTCGACGCCGATGCAGCCGGCGATGCCGAGGTCCTGGTCGACAGCGCCAAGGTGGTCGAGGGCGAGGGTGGCGCCGAGCTCCTGGTCGATGACGGGCCGATCGACGCGGTCCCGCTGCCCGACGACGAGATCAAACGCGAGATCCCGCACTACACGCTGCCGGACATCGCGCCGGACGCCGTCGTCACCTACGACCCCCTCGCCACGTACCTCGCTCAGCTCCGCCACCTCGCGCCGCTGCCGGCCGAGGACCAGCAGAGCCTCGCCGAGCGATACGTCGAGGACGGTGACGTCGAGGCGGCCAAGCAGCTGATCATGAGCAACCTGCGGCTGGTCGTGAAGATCGCCCGCGAGTACCACCGTCGCCGCGTCAACCTGATGGAGCTCGTGCAGGAGGGCAACGTCGGGCTCGCCGAGGCGATCCGACGCTACGATCCCTACCGCGGCGTCAAGTTCACGTCATACGCCCAATACTGGATCCGGGCGATGATCCTGAACTACCTGATGAACGTCCTCCAGCTCGTGAAGGTCGGCAATACGCGCTCCGGGCGGCGGCTCTTCTACAACCTCTCGAAGGCCCGCGACGAGCTCGTGCAGCAGGGCTTTCTGCAGCCGACCACGCGGCAGCTCGCCGACCACCTCGGCGTCAAGGAGCGCGACGTCATCCAGGTCTCTCGCATCCTGGACGCGCCCGCTCTGTCACTCGATGCACCCGCTCCGGGCTTCGAGTCCACCACGCTCTCGAACGTCATCGCCGACCCGAACGCGACGACACCAGACGAGGCCGTGGAGGCCCGCGACCTGCAGACGCGCATTCGAAACGCCCTCAAGGCCTTCCGCGCCGGCATCGACGACACCCGCGAGCTGGCGATCTGGGACAAACGCGTCACCGCCGACGAGCCGGCCAGCCTGCAGGATCTCGGCGACGAATTCTCGGTGTCCCGGGAACGGATCCGCCAGGTCGAGAAAGTGGTCAAGGAGCGCTTCAAGCGCTTCTGGATCGACAGGGTCGGCCTCGAGGAGACCGCGATCCTCTTCGAGGATTGACGATCCCGTTCGTCTCCGCCGAAGCGTCCTCCCGTTTGCCGGCTCCCGCGTCGTGCGTAACTTGCGCTCGCCTATGACGAGCGTCCGCCCGGCTCCGTGACCCCGACGCTTCGACGCCACCGGCCCGCGTGGGACACAGGGCGGACGATCCCACCACGAGACCGACCATGATCCGACACGAGAAGCTGACCGTGAAGTCGCGCGAGGCAATCATCGATGCCCAGTCGATGGCCCTCGAGTGCGGACACCCACAGGTCACCTGCCTGCACCTGCTCGCCGCCATCCTGCGGCAGAAGGACGGGATCGTACCGAGACTCCTCGGCCGCCTCGGGGCCCCGCTGCCCACGATCGAGACCGACCTGGAGACGCGACTCGGCAAGCTGCCGACCGTCACCGGCGACACGAACCTCACCTATGCCAACGAGGTCGAGAAGCTCTTCGCCCGCGCTCAGAAGCAGGCGGACGAGATGCAGGACGCCTACGTCTCGACCGAGCACATCCTCCTCGCCCTCGTCGAGGGTGGTGGCGATGCCGGCCGTACGCTCGCCAGCAACGGCGTCACCCACGAAGCCGTCCTGGCGAGCCTCGAAGAGGTCCGCGGCACCCACCGCGTCACCGACGACGAACCGGAGTCCAAGTACGACGCGCTCCGGCGCTATGCGCGCGACCTCACCGAGCTCGCGCGGATCGGCAAGCTCGATCCGGTGATCGGTCGCGACGACGAGATCCGACGCACCCTCCACGTGCTCTCCCGACGGACCAAGAACAACCCCGTCCTGATCGGGGAGCCCGGCGTCGGCAAGACCGCGATCGCCGAGGGGATCGCGCTGCGCATCGCGTCCGGCGACGTGCCGGAGAGTCTCCAGGACCAGAGCGTGTTCGCGCTCGACATCGGTGCGATGATCGCCGGCGCGAAGTACCGCGGGGAGTTCGAGGATCGGCTCAAGGCGCTCCTCGCGGAGGTCGAGGCCGCCGAGGGCCGCGTCATGCTCTTCATCGACGAGCTGCATACCCTCGTCGGCGCCGGTGCCGCCGAGGGTGCGGTCGACGCGAGCAACCTGCTCAAGCCCGCCCTCGCGCGCGGCGAGCTCCGCGCGATCGGCGCGACGACGCTAAAGGAGTACCACAAGCACATCGAGAAGGACGCGGCCCTCGAGCGCCGCTTCCAGCCGGTCTACATCGGCGAGCCGTCGGTCGAAGACACGGTCACGATCCTGCGAGGCCTCCGCGACAAGTACGAGGTGCATCACGGAATCCGAATCGCCGACTCGGCCCTGGTGGCCGCCGCGCATCTCTCCCATCGGTACATCAGCGACCGCTTCCTGCCCGACAAGGCGATC
>CAZFPM010000200.1:0-11382 GCA_964520965.1 uncultured Myxococcales bacterium | reverse complement strand
CGACACCCCCGGGGCCGCTGATGCAGACCCCCTGGGCACCGCCGCCGCCGCCGCCGCCGCCGCCGGCCACGAGGATGCGGAAGGCCAGCCCCGAGCCGCCGTGGCGGATGTCGGACGCACTGCCGCCGTCGCCGCCGGTGTTCGGACCTCCGGTTCCCGCCCCCGCGCCGCCGTTGTAGCCGGACTGGTTGCCGACGAAGACGTAGAGCACCTCGCCGGGGCCTGCGGTGTACGTGCCTCGCGCGTAGCCACCCAGCCCGCCGTTGCCGCCTTCGCCTCCGGCTCCCGCGTTGCCCTGGGCGCCGTACGCCTCGATCGTGACGGTGTCGGTGCAAGAGGGGATCGTAAAAGGCTGCACCGTGCCCGTGTACTCGTACGTGCGCGTGCCGTCGCATGGGATCGGGACGCACTCCGTGTCGCCGCTTCCCGAGTGGAACGGCGGGCACTCGCCGCAGATCCGCCCGCCGATGGTATTCGTGCAGGTGACGAGCGGGTCGCATCCGCCGTGGTCAGCGAGGCACTCGTCGATGTCGGTGCACCCGGTGTCGCCGTCGCCCTCGTATCCCGACGGACACGCACCGCACGTGTGGCCGCCGGGCGTGTTCGTGCAGGTGACGAGCGGGTCACAGCCGCCGTTGTCGGTGAGGCACTCGTCGATGTCGGTGCACCCGGTCTCCCCGGTTCCGGTGTAGCCATCGGGGCAGGCACCACAGACCCGTCCACCGGGTGTGTTGGTGCAGGCGGTGAGGGGGTCACATCCGCCGTTGTCGACCACGCATTCGTCGATGTCCGTGCATCCGGAGGAGCCTGTTCCGGTGTAGCCGGCCGGACACGAACCACAGGTGCGGCCGCCGGGAAAGTTGGTGCACGACGTCAGTGGGTCGCATCCGCCGTTGTCGGCGAGGCACTCGTTGACGTCTGTGCATCCGGTGGAGCCTATTCCGGTGTAGCCATCCGGGCAGTTTCCGCAGAGGCGCCCGCCGGGCGTGTTCGCGCACGACGTCAGTGGGTCGCATCCGCCGTTGTCGTCCATGCACTCGTTGATGTCGGTGCACCCGGTGGAGCCTGTTCCGGTGTAGCCGGCCGGACACGGACCGCAGGTGCGGCTGCCCGCGATGTTGGTGCACGTGCTGAGGAGGTCGCATCCACCGTTGTCGATCAGGCATTCGTTGATGTCGGAACATCCGGTGTAGCCGGTGCCATCGTAGCCGTCCGGGCAAGCGCCGCATGCGCGCCCGCCCTCGGTGTTGATGCAGCGGGTCAGTGGGTCGCATCCGCCGTTGTCGATCAGACACTCGTCGACGTCGATGCAGCCGGTCTCGCCGTTGCCCGTGAACCCCGCGGGACAGGAGCCGCAGGTCCGTCCGCCGCCGATGTTCGTGCACGCGGTCCTCGGGTCACACCCGCCGTTTGCGGTGAGGCACTCGTTGATGTCGATACAGCCGGTCTCGCCGCTGCCGATATACCCACTGGGGCAGGTCGTGCAGGTACGACTGCCGACGGTATTCTGGCACCGGGTCAAGATGTCGCATCCGCCGTTTGCGGTGAGGCACTCGTCGACGTCGAAGCAGCCCGAATCCCCGTCTCCGGTGTATCCGAACGGGCACCCCCCGCAACGCCGGCCACCGGGGATGTTGGTGCAGGTCGTCAGCGGATCGCAACCGCCGTTGCCGACCAGGCACTCGTTGACGTCGACGCAGCCCGTGTCTCCGTCGCCCTCGTACCCGAACGGGCAGATGCCGCAGCGTCGCCCCCCGGCGAGGTTGGTACAGCTCGTCAGCGGGTCGCACCCGCCGTTGCCGATGAGACACTCGTTGATGTCGACGCAACCGGTCTGCCCGGTGCCCGAGTAGCCGTCCGGACACGGGCCACAATCGCTGCTGCCCGCCTGGTTGATGCAGCGCGTGAGCGGGTCGCATCCGCCGTGGTCAGCGAGGCACTCGTCGATGTCGATGCACTCGGTGTCGCCGTGGCCGGTATAGCCGAGAGGACAACTTCCGCACTCCCACGTACCGGGACGGTTCGTGCACGTGACGCGGGCGTCGCAGCCCCCGTTTCGGACGAGGCACTCATCGATGTCGACACAGAGGGTCTCCCCGCTGCCGTCGTAGCCGATGGGACAGGGGCCGCACAGGCGCCCGCCCAGGCTGTTGGTACAGGTGGTGAGGAGATCGCATCCGCCGTTTTCGATCAGGCACTCGTCGACATCGGTGCACTCGGTCTCGCCGTCGTCTTCCCACCCGTCGGGGCACGGGTCGCACGAGCGCCCGCCAGGGGTGTTGCGGCAGCGCCGCCGATCGCTGCATCCGCCGTTTTCGATGGCGCACTCGTCGATATCGCTGCACCCGACCTCGCCGCTGCCATCGTAGCCCTCCGGACACGGACCGCACTCCCTGCCTCCCGGGAGGTTGTTGCAAACGGTCAACGGGTGACAGCCGCCGTTGCCCGACAGGCACTCGTCGATGTCGTCGCACTCCAGACCGTCGCCAGCGAAACCGGCCAGACAGGCGCAGACCGTGCCGCGCCGACTCTCGGTGCAGCTCGCGTTCTCGGAGCAGACGTCGGTGTCGCAATCACAGTCGTCCGGCTGCCCGTCCCGATCCTCGTCGAGCGAGTCGTCGAATCCCTCGCACGCGTCGCAGGCATCTGGCGTCCCGTCTTCATCGACATCGCGGCTGTCGTCACCGACGTCACAGCGATCACATCCGTCTGGAACCCCATCGTCGTCGTCGTCCGCGTGGTCGTCGAACCCGTCGCAGTCGTCGCAGTCGTCGGGCACGTCGTCGTTGTCGTCGTCCGCGCTGTCGTCGCCGCCGGCGCACAGGTCTTCGCCGTCGCAGACCCCGTCGCCGTCGGAGTCGTCGGCCGGAGCGAACGGACAGGGATCACAATCGTCCGGGACGCCGTCGCGATCGGTGTCCAGGCCGTTGTCGTTGCAGTCATCGCACCCGTTCGGGATGCCGTCTCCGTCGGTGTCCAGCCGGTCGTCCTCACCGGGGCACGCGTCGTCCTCGTCGCATACCTCGTCGTCGTCCTCGTCGCCGCACGGCGTCAGCGTGCAGTCGCGTTCGCACCCGTCGCCGTTCTCTTCGTTTCCGTCGTCACACTCCTCGGTGTCACTGACGAAGCCGTCGCCGCAGTAGCCGATGACCGGGGCGTCCGTCGTGTCTGGGAGCACACCGATGTCGAACCCATCTGCGCCCCCCCCGCCGGTGTCGAAGACGTCGAATCCGGGCTCCAGCGCAACACCGGATCCTTCGCCGCACCCGACGACGAACATCCCCCATGCGAAGGCGAGAAGTACGAAGCCGAATTGGGCGATCGGCCGTGAGACACCGCGCATGTTGCCTGTCGGGGCGTGAGGGAAGCGTCCACGACAGCGTACCTCTACCGCCGTTCGGGTCAACGTCCGCGCGCACGATCAGGCCCGAAGGGGCCTGTCATCGGCCGGCGTGCTCAGGGTTCGAACGTGAACGCGCCCTCGAGCGTCGCCGCCGAGAAGGGGGACTGTACCGTCACGTCCACGGTGCCGGTGTCCGCGGCGACGGCGGGTGTCGTGACCGACAGCAACGCGCCGGATCCGTCGACCGCGACGTCGAGCCCGAGCTCGGTGCCGAAGCGGACGATCACCCCGTCGACGAAGCCGGAACCGGTCACGTCGACACGGGTTCCGCCGGCTTCCGGACCGCGGTCGACGGACAGCTCCTCGACCGAGATCGGATCGAAGACGTCGAGCGGCTCGGGTACGGCGACGAACTCGAACCCGTGCATGAGGGTCACCTCGTGGCGGCCGGCATCGATCGGTGGCGAGAGGAAGGAGATTTCGGTGTCGGAGTCGAACGAGACGTCAAAGGCTTCCTCGTCTCCGACGAAGACCTGCTGGGGCTCTATCGCCCCGTCGAAACTGCTGCCGAGGATGGTGACACGATTGACCCCGACGGTCGGGACCGCGTCGGGCTCGATGCCCGTGACAGTCACCGGGTCGACGTACGCGAACCCGTCGGCGATCGCTGTGCCTTCGAGCAGGCTCCCGACCTGCACGACGATGGGTCCGCGTGCCTCCGACGGGGGCGCGACCAGCGTCATCGACGTACCGTCGTCGGCGAACTCGAAGGTCTCGGGGTCGGCGTGCTCGCCCTCGAAGCGGACATTGATGCCGGCGAAGTCGACCAGACCGCTTCCGTGGAAGGTCACCACCGTTCCGCCGGCGCGATCGAGCGCGAAAGGCTCGTGTCCCGCGATCCGCAGGGGGTCGAGAAAGACGTAGGGCTCGTCGAGGTCGATCCGCTGTTCGCCCAGCTCGACCGACACCGACGCCCGGCCGGCGGGCACTTCGGGTGTGACCACCGTCAGTGTCTCGGTGTCGACGAACTCGAGCCCGCTCCCGAAGTCCCCGCCGAATCGAACGAGGTTTCGCTCCCCGGCGATGAGATTCCGGCCGGTGAACGTCACCAGGTCACCTCCCGCAGCTTGCCCGAAGAGGGGCTCGAAACCATCGACCTCGGCCACGAGCTCGACCTCGTAGGTGAACCCGTCTGCGAGCGTCGCCGAGTTCGGTCCGCAGACGACGGTCACGTCGACCGGCCCCGGCGAGTCTCCCGGCGGCGTGCGCGCATCGAGGGCGCGGTCGTTGACGAAGGCCACCGAGAGGGCCTCGTTGACGCCGAACCAGACCGAACAATCGCGCGCATAGCCGTGGCCGATGACGCCGATCTGCTCTTCTCCAGCGAGTGCGCCATGATCCGGCAGCAGCTCCTCGACGGTGTGCGCTGGTCGGGTCGGGGGGTCCGTCGCAGGGGCGGCGTCGGTGCGAGGGGCGTCGTCCGAGGCGTCGTCCGAGGCGTCGTCCGAGGCGTCTGCGTCTGTGCCGCCGGTCACGTCGGCTGCGTCTGCGTCGGTGGTGCTGTCGGTCTCCTCGGCCCCGCAGGCGGCGAGAAGGAGGACGAGAAGGCAGGCGGTGCATCTTGCGGGCATCGGGAGCTCCGGCGAGGGACGGCGCACGCATTCTCGAAACCTCGCGCCTTCGGGGCAAGGGTTTCCTGCGTTCGTCGAAGAAGCGGTCGCCACCCGCGCGTCGCGGCGACAGCGGGGGCGCTTGCGCCGAGCGACACAAACCGCAATGGATAGGTCCGATGACCGCCGATGTCCGATGCTCCTCCCGACTCCAGCCCACACAACGCATGGCCCTCACGCCTTCGACGATGGTCCCCCTCGGCACTCCGGCCCCGGATTTCGCGCTTCCGGAGCCTCGCACGGAGGGCACGGTGCGGCTTGGCGACTTCGCCGGTCGGCCGCTGCTGGTGATGTTCATCTGCAACCACTGTCCCTATGTCATCCACGTGCAGTCGGAGCTCCGGCGGCTCGACGCCGATTACGGGGATCGGGTCGCCATCGTCGCGATCAACTCGAACAGCATCGCCACCCACCCGCAGGATGGGCCGCCGCACATGGCGGAGCTCGCGAGTGACCAGGGCTGGCGGTTTCCGTTCCTCTTCGACGAAGACCAGGCCGTCGCGCACGCCTACGCCGCGGCGTGCACCCCGGACTTCTTCGTCTACGACGCGAGCCACGAGCTCTTCTATCGCGGCCAGCTCGACGACTCCCGGCCGGGCATGGGCGAGCCAGACGGCCGAGACCTGCGCGTGGCCCTCGACGCCGTAGTCGCCGGCGCGGCCCCGCCGGAGCCGCAGATCCCGAGTGCCGGCTGCAACATCAAGTGGCACCCCGCGTGAGCGCCGGCCGCCAACTCACGGCGCGCCGGCGCGGCACGCCGCTCGTGCTCTTCGCATCGCTGGCCCTTGTCGCCAGCGCGTGCGGCGGCCGATCGGTCGTGCCGACACCTCCGGAAGGCTGGCCGGCGATCCGGCTGATGAACGAGGAGGTGGTAGACCCGACCAGCATCGCCGGCACCTGGGCCCAACGGCAGGTCGTGACCACGGAGACCCGTGTGCCGTTGACCGGCACGGTCCGGGCGACCAGCACGACGCTGCTTCTGTTGAAGGTGACCCAAGACGGCGCCGACGCGACGGTCGTGGGTCACATCTGCGACCTGCACATCGAGAGCGGAAGCGCCCTGGCCGACACCGTCGTGCCCGACGCATTCGTCCGGGCGATGCCGCCGCGAGAGGCGCCCGCTCGGTTCGAGGCCGTGCCCGACGCTGTCGAGACCTCGCCCGAGGATCGCATCGAGACCTCGCCGGTCGAAACCGCGCCCGGCGGTTATCGGTTCCTGCAGCAGCCTGCCCACGAGGTCCTCGGCGCCAACCTCACCGGCCCGGACGATCCGCTCCCTACGGACCCGGCGGATCCGCGGGTCGTCGACAGCGACGGCGACGGTGACCCGGGCGTCACGATCGAGGTGACGGGGCTGTCCGGCGGAAGGATGTTCCTCGTGCAACGTGCCTGGCGCGAGCTCGAGAGCCGGTCGGTGACGCCGACGACGATCGACGGCGTGATCCGCTGGGGCTTCGAGCGCGCCGTGCTCGGTGCGACGAGCCGCATGCTTCGCAACCAGCGAGAGTCCGCGGCGACCACGGACCCGGCGCAGAACCACTTCCGCACGACGCGGGTGCGCAACGACACGGACTGCGCGGCGATCGTCGCGGCCGGGCCGGCGCTCTTCGAGCGATGAGGTCCGGCGCTCAGCGGTCTCGATCCACCAGGACGACTCCGGCCGACTCCCGCCATTCGTCGAAGGCCGCCGTGATGGCCGCATCTTCGTAGGAGAACCAGGCCTCGCGGAGGCCGCGGCGTTCGAGCAGGGCCTTGATAGGTCCCACGCTTGGAGGAGCGACGACGACAGAGGCGCTCTCGGACCGACAGGCGACGGGAGAGTCTCCCCGAACGGTGCTGGTGCTCCTGCCCGGAATTGGTGACCCACCCCAGGAAGCCCAGGGCCTCGCTGCCACGGAGCAACGAGCGGGCTGTGGTGGGCCCACTGCCCCGAGGCGCGACAACGGCAGCGGAGTTCCGGGCGAAGTGGGGTGGGTCGCTATTTCGGAGCAGGAGCACTAGAGTCCGGCGCGTTCGTCGACCTGCACTCGGATGACGCCATGTTCGGATGTCGGCTCGGTCTCGCGACGCTTCTGGTCTTGTCGTGTGCACTCGCAGCCTGTGACGACCTCGCTCTGTTCGACGACCTCGACGGCGCTCTCGACGCCGTGAGCGACGTCGATGCCGGGGCGGATTCCGGCGACGTCCTGGTCGATCCGAGCGCATCGGCAGACTCGGACATCGCGCCTGATGTTCCGGACTCCGATGCCGATGCCGTCACAGTGCCGGAAAACGCCCTCGTGCCGCGCTTCGAGGCCGCGGGTGGGTTCTTCCGTTCGCCCTGGCCGTCGGACCATCGGCTGCACCCTGACGGAACGCCGGACCTGGCTGATTTTCCGCACGGAGACACCGGGATCATGGTCGTCTTCCGCGCGGCGATCGAGGGCGTGATCGACGGGTTCTCGACGATGCCCGTCGTCTACGTGCCGTTCACGACCCCGATCGACGATGTCCCCCTCCCGGACCCCGCAGTGACCCTCCGCCCCGGGGCGATCGCACAGCTGATCGACGTCAGCGAGGAAGGCTGCGGCCGCCGTGTGCCGGTGATCCTGCAACACGACGCCGAGGGCGATGACTACCGTCCGCCGGGCGTGCTGAGCGCCTCGCCGGTGCCCGGGTTCGTGCTGGATCCGGCGACGACGTACGCCTTCGTCGTGCGGCGGGAGTTCGGGTTCGAGATCGGGCGGCCGCTCGTCCCGCCGGCCGCGTTCGAAGAGGCGCTGGTCGGAGAGTCCGACCACCCGGCCGCGGCTTCCCTGGAACCGCTCCGACGATGTCTCGCCGACGACGCGTTGAGCCTCGACGCCGTCGGAGTGGCGGCGGTGTTCACGACCCAGGATCCGGTCTCCGAGCTCCAGCGCTTTCGCGACGCCGTCGTCGACCCGGAGCGCACGCCAGCGCCGGCGCTCTCCGAGCTCGTCGTCGATCCGGACCAGAGCCCCGAGGGATTGTGGACCACCTACATGGGCACGTACGAGACGCCCATCTACCAGGAGGGTGCATCGCCCTATGGCGTGGGTGGTGCGCTGACGGCCGACGAGAGCGGCGAACCGGCGATCCAGCGCTGGGAGACGGTGCCGATGCTGGTCACCTACCCCGCGCACATCGAGGGTCCCCATCCCGTCGTCGTCTGGCTCGACGGCACCGGCGCCAGCCTGCGCTCGCACCTGCGTCGCAACCCCACGCGAGACCTGCTCGAGGCCGGCATCGCGGTCGCCACGTTCGCCCCCCAATTCCACGACACCCGCGCGGTTCCGGGCTCCGACCCGGTCGCCCACGGCTTCAACTACACCAACCCGATCTCGGGGCGGGCCGTCTTCCGCCAGCAAGCGTTGGACACGAGTTACTTCGTTCGGGTCCTCCGCGAAGCGGTGGCGCTCCGCGATGGGTTACCGGAGCTCGACGTGTCCCGCCTTCTCTATGGCGGACACAGCCAGGGCGCGCTGGTCGGCACCCTGATCGCCGGCGTCGAGACGGAGTTCGTGGCGTACGTGATCAACGGCGCCGGCAGCTACACCTCGGTGACGATCGAGGAGCGCGTGGACCCGATCGACATCCAGGCCCTCGTCCGCGAGCTCTTCGCCCTGCGGCGCGACATCGACACCCATCATCCGATCGTCCAGATCGCCCAGCTCGGCGCCGACGTGGTCGACCCGCACAACTACGCGCCCCGATGGTCGGGACACGCGGCGAATCTGGGCGGCACGCACCTGTTCATGGTCAACGGCATGAACGACCCGACGACGTTCCCGCGGAGCATGAACGCCCTGACCATCTCCGGCGACCTGGCGCCGGTCTTTCCGGCCGGTTGGGACGTCGATCCGTGGGGCGTCTGGGATCGCGATGAGGAGCCGCCACCCATCTCCGGCAACCGCGAGTCGCCGGACGGCACGCCGCTCACCCTCGCGTCGTATCTATCCGCGACGACCGGGCACTACACCCTGCGCAACGTGGACGAGGTCAGCGCAGCCGCGGTCGGCTTCTGGCAGACGGCGCTGGAGGGCACGCCGCGGCTCGAGATACGCTGATTCATGTAATCCGTGTATAGTCAGCCGCAGCCCTCGCGTTCTGGTCCACGATGACGATCGACTTTCTTCCAGCGACGTTTGCCGCTCAATACAGCGACCTCTACACGGCGCTCGGGGAACAAAGGGCGATGCACCGGCCGGAGTTGCCTCCCGGGACGCCAACGGCCAAGACCATTGATGGGGCCAGGCACTGGTACGTGCAGTATGTCGAGCTGACCAGGCGGCGGCAGGTGTACCTCGGCCCGGACAACGCGGAGACGCAGAAGCGCAGAGAGCTTCTACAAGCGATCTGGAGCGAACAGAAGGCCGCCCGGGTGAGCTCGTCTCGCCTCGCAGCAGGGCTTCTTGCCTCGGGCAATCGTCCCGTTCGACGGTGCGACGGCTCGCGTCCTCGACGTCCTCGACGAACAGGGCGTCTTCGACGCCGGTGTCACCCTCGTCGGGACAAACGCTTTTCTTGCCTATCAGGGCGCGCTTGGCGTGCGATGGTCTTCTGCCGCGCGCACAGCCGATATCGACATCGCATCGGAGATCAACGTGGCCCTCGCGTCGCCGGTCGACCTGCTGAGCGCGCTCGACGCCACGGGGCTGCCGTTCGACGAGATACCGTCGCTGAATCCCAAGACACCGTCTACGTCGTTCAAGGTTCGTCGCAAAGACCTCCGCGTTGACGTCCTGGTCCCGCTGGTCGGGAAACCGAGCAAGGGCCCTATTCGCGTGCCCGGCCTCAACGTGTGCGGCACCCCGCTGCGTTTTCTGGACTACCTGATCGACGATCCGATGCGGGTCGCTCTCCCGTGCCGCCGCGGCCTCCTGGTTTCGATACCTGCCCCGGCGCGATTCGCCTTTCACAAGCTCATCGTGTCGCAAGAACGGCCCGTCGTGGAACACAACAAGCGGGTCAAGGACGTGGCCCAAGCGGCCCAACTTCTCGACGCCCTCGTCGAGCTTCGGCCGGGAGATCTCCCGCCGGCGTGGGAAGAATTGAAGCGGCGCGGCAAAGGATGGATCTCAGCGGCTGGTGCCGGCTGGGCGATGTTGCCCGATGCGACGCGTGCCGGGCTCGCCGGGCTCGGCGTGGCCACATGAGGGGGCTTCCCAGCGACAATGAGTCCCCCTCGCTGGTGGCCGAATTCAAACCGAAGACTGACAAATGAGTATTGGCAAAGACATCATCGAGGGGCTCGAGGACGCGATCGCCTTCGCGAAAGGGGACACGACCCGGGCGCGATTGACCATCTACGAGGTTCCGACGATTGATGTCCGCGCCCTGCGCACCCGCTTGGGGATGACGCAAGAGGAATTCGCAGGGACGTTCGGATTCAGCGTCGGTTCGGTGCGGAATTGGGAACAGGGCATTCGGCGTCCGGAGCGTGCCGCCCGTCTGCTGCTCGCGGTCATCGAGAGAGACCCGGACCTGGTTCGGCAGACTCTCGAGGAACTGACGTCACCGGCCGCATAGCACGGGCGGTGGTCCGCGATGGTCGGGCACTCCACGTTGCGCAACGTGGACGAGGTCAGCGCGGCCGCGGTCGGCTGCCGGCAGACGGCGCTGGAGGGCACGCCGAGGCTCGATTTGTGGCCGGCGCGACGCGAGGCGAGACGATGGCCGACCGACGAGAACAACAAGAAGTGAACCGTGCGTGGTGGGACGAGCGAGCCGCCTTCCACCTGGAGACGGCGTTCTACCAGAAACACGTCGACCGACTCCGCGCCGGTGGTGTCGCGCTTCTCCCCCTCGAGGTCCGCGAGCTGGGGGACATCACGGGTCTCGATGTCGCGCACCTGCAATGCCACGTGGGCACCGACACGCTGTCTCTGGCGCGGCTCGGGGCGCGGGCCGTCGGCGTCGACTTCTCGTCGGTGGCGATCGATCGTGCGCGCGCGCTGTCCCGGGAGCTCGGGATCGCCGCGCGCTTCGAGCAGGCGGAGATCGCCGAGTTCGGGAACCGATTCCCGGAGTCGTTCGACCTGGTGTTCACGTCGTCCGGGGTCCTGTCGTGGCTTCCGGACCTCGAGCTCTGGGCGCGTCAGATCGTCGCGAGCCTCCGGCCGGGTGGGCGCTTCTACATCGCCGAGATGCATCCGCTGACCTGGGCGTTCGCCGAGGAGCGGGCGGTGGACGGAGACGTGGTGCGGCTGGGGCACCCCTACCTAACTCAAGGAGAGGCAGCCCGCTTCGAAGAAGGTGGCAGTTACGCGGATCCGCAGCGACGGACCGAGGCGAACGCCACGCGCGAGTGGTCCTGGGGGCTCGGCGACATCGCCAACGCCCTGCTCTCGGCCGGTCTCCGCCTCCGAT
>CAZFPM010000199.1:0-11519 GCA_964520965.1 uncultured Myxococcales bacterium | reverse complement strand
GATTGGTGGTGACCGGTTCGCCGCGCACGTCGAATTCGTGCACCAGCGGCGCATCGTCGCGGAGCGCCTCGATCGGGTCGAACACCGCAGGCAGCGGCTCGTACTCGACCTCGATCAGGTCGACGGCCTCGGCGGCGATCTCCGGGCTGATCGCCGCGACAGCGGCCACCTCGTCTCGGTATTGACGCACCCGGTCCCGCTTGAGCGCGAAGTTGTCGCGCAGGAACCCGATGCGCACCTCCGGCGTGTCGTACGCGGTGATCACCGCGCGAACACCGCGGAGTTTCTCCGCCTTCGACGTGTCGATGCGCAGAATCCGCGCGTGGGCGTGCTCGCTGAACTTGATGCGACCGTGCAGCATGCCGGGCCGCACGATGTCGTGGATATACTCCGCCCTCCCCGCCGCCTTGAGCGGAGCGTCGGGTCGAGGAGCGGAACGCCCGATGTGTCGGAAGGCGCTCATGACCGTCCCTCCTCGCGCATCGCGGTGGCGGCGGCTCGCACCGAATCGACGATCTGCACATAGCCGGTGCATCGACAGAGGTTGCCGGCCAGGGCGTCGCGTATCTCTCCGTCGCTCGGCTCGGCGTTTCGGGTCAGGAGCGCGTGCGCGGCCATGATCATCCCCGGCGAACAGAAGCCGCACTGGATGCCGCCGTGGTCGACGAATGCCTGTTGCACGGGAGACAGCACGCTGCCGGGCCGCATCAGGCCCTCGATCGTCGTGACCGCGCGCCCGTCGGCTTCGAGCGCCGGGTAGAGGCACGCGTTGACCGCGCGACCGTCGACGATCACGGTGCAAGCGCCGCACTCCCCCTGGCCGCACGCCTCTTTGGTGCCGGTCTGGCCCAGGGTCTCGCGGAGCACGTCGAGCAGGAGGCCGGCGCCCTCGACCTCCGCGACGACCTCGGCCCCGTTCAGGGTGAAGGTGATCTCGGTCTTCATCGCGCCCTCCCTTCCCGGAGCGCACTCAACCCGCGGCGCACGAAAACGCCGACCAGGTGCCGGCGGTATTCGTCGCCCGCACGCACGTCGCAGATCGGCGCCACACCCTCGCGCGCTCGCTCGGCGCAGCGTGCGATGCGGTCGTCGGTGAGCGCGTGGCCCACGACCTCTGCCTCGGCGTCGGGCAGGCGCATCGGCACCGGCCCTACCGCTCCGGCCGCGATCCGCGCCGACCGACACGTCAGACCGTCGTCCTCGAGCTCGATGGCGACAGCGACGCTGGCGAGCGCGATGTCCACCTTGACCCGGTCCTTCCACAGGAAGATGCCGCGGGTCTCCGGAGATGGCGTGTCGAGGAGGATCGCCGTGAGGATCTCGTCGGGCGCCAGACAGGTCTCGCCCGGTCCGACCAGCATCTGGTCGAGGGGAAACTCCCGGACGCCCTCCCTGCCAACCGACTCGACGCGAGCGCCGAGAACGAGCAGGGGCGGGGCGCTGTTGGCGCAGGGCGAGGCGTTGCAGAGGTTGCCGCCCATGGTCGCCGTGTTGCGCACCTGCACGCTGCCCAGGCGGGCCAGCGCCTGAACCAGGACCGGAAAACGCTCGGCGACGGTCACGTGCTCGACGATGTCGGTGATCGGCGTGAGCGCACCGATGCGGGTGACCGGCCCGACGTCGATCGCGTTGAGCTCCGGGATCCTGCGCAACGAGATCAGACCTTCTGGCGGGGGCACACGACCACTCTTGAGCTGGACGAGCAGGTCGGTGCCGCCGGCGATATACCGGCGGTTGCCGTCGCCCTTGAGGCGCAGCGCGTCGTTCAGACTGGTGGGGCGGAAGTAGTCCATCAGCAGACGATCCCCCGCTGTCGGAGGTCGGCGGAAGTCGCGACGTCGAGACCGGCCTCGCCCAGCACAGCCGCGGTGTGCTCGCCGTAGTCCGGGGAAAACGGCAAGCAGCCGTCGATCGACTCCAGGTGAGGCGTAGAGACGGCGGCCGGCGGAAGTCGAACGGTCTGCCCGTCCGGCGCCACCGTGCGCAGGAGAGAGTCTCGAACGAAAGGTAGGGTCATGACGCCCTCGACCGGCGTGATGGGAGCGTGGGGGATCGCCGAGCGCCGGAACACGGCGGCCGACGCGGCAGCGGTGTGGCGAGCGGTGATCGATCCGATCAGCGAATGAAGCTCGACCTTGTGTGTGCGGCGCCCCTCGTTTCCGGCGAAGCGTTCCTGGTCGAGCGAAGCAAACACTGGCTCGCGCACGAGGCGCGCCCACTGCGCATCGCTCCCGATCGCCACGTACACGAACCCGTCGCTCGACGGATATGCGTTGACCGGGATGAACTGGCGATGCTCGTTCCCACTGCGGCGCAGCTCGTCGGGCGGGCTCCCCATGTCCAACATGGGCAGGAATGTGTGCAGCCACGAGACCGCGACGCGAGCCATCGAAATGTCGATCGCCTTCCCGCGCCCCGTCTCTGCGCGCTCCATCAGTGCGATCATGACCTGCGTGAACGCTTCGTCACCCGCCTTCAGATCGACGATCGGGAGCCCGCATTGTTGCGGCGGTCCGTCTGCGTCGCCGGTCAAGTCCATGTAGCCGCAGAGCGCCTGCAGCACCGGGTCGTACCCGGGGACCTTCGGATGATCGAGACCCATCGCCGAGATGCCGCACCAGATGAGCTCCGGGCGCTCGGCACTGAGCGTCTCGTAATCCATGCCGAGCGCGTGGTGACGCATCGGCAAGGTGTTGGTGCAGAAGATGTCGACCTCGAGCTCGCGGATCAGGCGCCGGAGCAGCGCGCGTCCCTCTTCCTCCTTCAGGTTGAGGGAGATCGCCTCCTTGCCCGCGTTGGGCGCGACGAAGTAGCTGTGGCGATCGGCGCCGGCGACCGGGCGACCGATCGAGCGATTCGGGTCTCCGCGCGACGCCCGGCCGTCCACCGGCGTCTGCTCCACGCGGATCACGCGATAGCCCAGGTGCACCATGCGCAGCGTGGCGTACGACATGCTGAGCGCCTGTTCGACGCTGAGCACGACCGGCCGCCGGCGCTCTCCGTTCGCGGGTGGTGACACTGGACTCATCGGGCTGGCAGCTCCTCAGAAACGGATGGGTTCGTCGTAGGTGCCGAAGACCTCCTTCAGCACTCCGCACACCTCACCCACGGTGGCCCACGCCTCGACCGCGTCCATGATCGACGGCACGACGTTGCGTCCCTCGCGCGCGGCGTCGCCGACCGCTGCGAGCGTCGCCGTGACCCGGTCGGCGTCCCGCTGCGCCTTGACGCGCTCCAGGCGCTCGATCTGTGCCCACGCCTGGTCTTCGCGGTAGGGATGCATCTCGACGTCCGGGTCCTCCTCGGCCTCGACGAAGCGGTTGACACCGACCTTCGGGATCTCGCCGGCGCGGACCTTCCTCTCGTGCTCGTAGGCCTGCCGGTTGACCGCGGCCTGCACCTGCCCGTCGGCGATCGCCCGTACGATTCCGCCGTCGGCGTCGATCTCGGCGATCATCTCGGCGATGCGCTGCTCCATCTCGTTGGTCGTCGTCTCGACGAACCACGAACCGGCGAGCGGATCGGCCGTGTCGCAGAGCCCCATCTCGTGCATGAGGATCTGCATCGTCCGCAGGGAGAGCTTCGCGGCGTGCTCACTGGGGATGGTGTAGGCCTCGTCGTACGAGCACAGGGCCATCGTCTGGGTGCCGGAGAGCGCGCTGATCAGGGCGTAGTACGCCCCGCGCACGATGTTGTTCTCGGGCTGCTGGATCGTCAGTCCGCCGCCGCCGCCGCCCGCGATCATCCGCATCTGCATCGACCGCGGGTGCTCGGCCCCGAAGCGGTCGCGCATGATCTTCGCCCACAGCCGCCGGCCGGCGCGGAACTTCGACACCTGCTCCCAGAGGTTGCCGTGGATGTCGAAGTTGAACGAGAGCCCGCGGGCGAACTCGTCCACGTCGAGGCCGCGAGCCAGCACGTGCTCGACGTACGCGGCAGCGATCGCCAGGCCGTAGGCCATCTCCTGTGCCGGCGTCGCTCCGGACTCCCTGATGTGATAGCCGCAGACGCTGACCGCGCTGTAGCGAGGCACGTTGCGGGCACAGAACTCGATCGTGTCTCCGACGAGGCGCAACGACGGCTCGACCGGGAAGATCCACGTTCCCCGGCCGACGAACTCCTTGAGAATGTCGTTCTGGGCCGTGCCGCGCAGCGAGCTCAGCTCGAAGCCGCGCTTGCGGGCCATGGCGAAGTACATCGCCATGATCGGCGCCGCAGCCCCGTTGATGGTCAGCGAGACGGTGATCTTGTTCAGATCGATGTCCGCGAACGCCTCGTCCATGTCGGCCAGCGTGTCGACCGCCATGCCGACCCGGCCGACCTCGCCGGACGCCATCGGGTCGTCCGAGTCGAGCCCGCACTGGGTCGGCAGGTCGAACGCCACGTTGAGCCCGGTCTGGCCCTTCTCGATCAGCCAGAGGAATCGCTCGTGGGTCTCGGCCGCCGTACCGAAACCGGAGTACTGCCGCATGGTCCACGGCCGTGTCCGGTACATCTTCGGGTGGATGCCTCGGGTGTAGGGGAACTCGCCGGGCGCACCGATATCGCCGGTACCGCCGCTTCGCTCCACATTGTCGGGGGTGTAGACGGGCTCGATCTCGAGACCCGACTCCCACGCGACCGACGAGACGCCGTCTTTCGATCGATCGGCCATGGTCGGCAATCGTCCGTGAGGGATCACGTGCCTGGCGCGCACGCACGCGAGCTGGTTTCAACCACGCGGGGAGCCTAGGCGAGCCGTCCCCAGAAGGAAATGCCCTTCTGTGGCGCGTTGCGACATGGCCGTTGCGTTCGGAACCGAGGATCCAGCAGCGCCCGGGCTGGCTCGCGGACGCGCACTACTTCCGGCCGCGCCACGCGGTTAGAGTGGGGCGACCATGACGAAACACCGCCCGAACATGCCGCGCCCCCCATCGCCCGAACGCCCTTCCCCGCAGGTTCCGAGCCGCGACGGCGTGACGACCGACGCGACGCGGAGCAGCGCGCCGGCGCCGGCCGCCGTGCCGTCGCGCGTCGCAACCGCGGTCTTGTTTTCGATCGCGATCGGCCTCGTCGCCTGCACCGACGCATCGCCGCCGACCGATGACGCCCCGGTCGACGCAGCGGTGGATTCCGAGCGCGACGGCGGCGAGACGCCAACCGATGCACTCGAGGACGCCGGTGCGCCCGAGGACGCTGGCGCGGACACGGCGACGGACGTCGAGGACACGCCCCCCGCGGAGACCGACGCCGGCCCCCCACGAACCGAGAGCTGGCCGACCGCCCTGCGTCCACTGTCGGCGTCCGACGACCGCCGCATCGTCGACGACCTCGGACGCGACGTGCTCCTGCGCGGAGTGAACGTGACCTCGCTGGGGGACTACTGGCAGGGCGACCCGACCCAACCGCCGACCCTTCCGACGACCGACGACGACTGGGACGCGATGGCGGCGGCCGGCGTCTCGGTGATCCGCCTCGTCGTGCACTGGTCGCTGATCGAGCCCGAGCGCGAACGCGTCGACGAGGGCTACCTGGCGCAGATCGACACCTACGTCACCGCCGCCGCCGACCGCGGCATCTACACGGTCATCGACATGCACCAGGACGCCTACACGGCGACGGTCTGGACCCCGGAGCACGAGGAGTGCCCCGAGGGAACCCGGCCGGCCAAGGGCTGGGACGGCGCACCCGCCTGGGCGGTGTTCACCGACGGCGCCTCCACGTGCACGCCCGGCGACCGCAACGGCTCGCCGGCGATCCAGAACGCGTGGAACCACTTCTACGACAACACCGACGGGATCCAGGACCGATTCGTAGCGTCGTGGGCCGCCGTGGCCGCCTACTTCGCCGGTCGGCCCGAGGTCGCCGGATACGATCTCCTCAACGAACCCGACGTGTCACGGCCGGCGCCAGAGCTGACCCCCCTCTACGACCAGCTCATGGTCGACGTGATCGACGCGATTCGCGCCGCGGAGTCGGACGCCCCCTTCGAGCACCTCGCGTTCATCGAGACGGCGATCCCTGCCGGCAACCAGGCATTCGGGCTGGTGTTCCCGAACCCGTCACGCGTGGGCGCGGCGCCGTCGAACGTCGTCTTCTCTCCTCACAACTACGCCGAGACGATCCCGGTCGCCGGCCCCGGACTGACGTTCGAGCTCGCCAACGAACTCTACCTGTCGGCGGCGCGTGCCCTCGGCGTCCCGACGTGGATCGGCGAGTACGGATTCTGGAGCACCTCGGAGTCGACGTTGGAGAAGCTCGACCGGTACGCCGCGGACGAGGATCGCCACCTTCTCGCCGGTGCATGGTGGCAGTGGCGACAGCCCTGCGGCGACCCCCACTCCGTCGGCCCGACCGGAGAGCACACCGTCGTGCATCTCAACTCGTTGGCCTGCCCCGGAGACATCGACCTCGGCCCCACCGAACCCTTGTTCCGCGTGTTCTCCCGTGGGTATCCGCGCGCGGCGCCAGGCCGGCTCCAGTCGCTGGAGAGCGACCCGGAGACCGGCCGGCTCGACGTCCGCGCGACGGTCGACACCCCAGGCGGTGAGCTGATCGTGTGGACCCCCACGGCGGCCGAGACCCACGACGTCGTTCTCGACGGCCCGGCCGACCTGCGGACGTTCCCGGTCGGCGACGGCCGAGTCCTCGTTGCGACGGTGGACGCGGCCGGCGACTACGGGTTGTCGGTAGTCCGTCGACCCGAATAGCGGTCGCTTCCGGGCGTGCACCGGCGGGCAGAGCGTCCCGTCGCTACTCGCCGGCAGGCGACTCGATCACGTTCCACGCGTCGACCTCGAGCACGCTCACATCGAGCTCCGCGCGAGCACCGTCCGGCCAGTAGACCGAGACCGATTCCAAGGTCGATGACGCACCGAGGCCGAAGTGCAGTCCGCCCGCGTCGCCTCGGCAAGCCACCCCCTGAGCGCCTTTGACCTCGCGATAGCGCGTCACGCCGTCGGAAGTGATCGCGACCATGGTGCCGACGCGATCGGGCACCCGCAATCCGATCCAGTGGCCGGCGTAGTGGCAGTCGTTGTGCAACACGGTAACGCTGACGGAGAAGTTCCTTCCCGTGGCCGAGTTCTCGACGGCGGTCTGGATCGGCGTGGCCAGCAGGTCGAGACAGCCGTCGAGGTCGTAATCCGCGGTCGCGACGCAGTAGTAGTCTCCGAAGTCCGTTCCGTCGAACCGCGCGCCGGCGATGAAGGAGCAGTTGGGCATTCCCACACCGTCTGCGCGGGCGTCGCGGAAGAAGAACATGTGGTTGTCGAAGACCGGTTCCTCCACGTTGCCGCCGCCGAGGTAGTTCTCCTTCATGCCAGCGGCGAGCACGAGGTCCTCGACGCCGTCGTTGTCGAAATCGCCGAACACGATCCCCCAGCCGAACGCGTTCCCCCCGTCCCAGCCCACAGTAGAGGTCTCGTCATGAACCCTGCCGGCGCGGTCCACGCGGAACAACGGAAGAGCGCCGATATCGCTGATGGCGATGCGCAGGTCACCGGTGTCGTTCTCGTAGCTGTGATCGACACCCATCGTTGCCCGATCCGCGGTGAAGTGCGGAAGGTCAAAGGGCTCGTAATCCCGCCGGTCGCGATGCACGAACGCGTAGTTCCGAGGCTGGTCGTTGCCGATGAAGAGGAGCGGATCGTCCCCGAACGCCAGGCGTGAAGCGAACATCGAGGCGAACGTCGGGTACTCGCCGGCCGCGAGCAGGTCGGGATCGGCACGCGAGGCGTCGTCGAAGACCCCCTGCCGATTGTGGAGGATCACGTTGAACGCTAGGGGGTCGCGATGCCCACCAAAAACCGCACCCGTCCGCGACAGATACAGGTCGGCGGCCAGATCACCGTCGAGGTCGAACACCCCAATCGACGCGATCGACGTGCCGGGTTGGTCGGTAGTCCAGAGCTCCTCCGCGGGAGAGAAGTCCAGGTCGCCGCGATTGTAGGACACCGCGAGGCGATTGGGCGAAGCAGAGAGGACGTCGAGCAGGCCGTCCCCGTCGAGATCGGCGAGCGCCGACGCCGCCAAGTAGGGCATCGACCGGACATGACGACCCGGATCGGCGCGTTCGAAGACGCCTCCTCGGTTGAGGTAGAAGACGTGGGAGCCTGGGTCGACCCCGATCCCCGGGGGCACGTACAGGTCTGGCGCGTGGTCGGCATCGACGTCCCCCCAAGAGGCGGTGGCGGACCAGCGCGGAGGTAATCCGATTGCGGCGGTGACATCCGTCCACCGCGCGCTGCCGATACACGACCTGCCCGGGATGACTTCCTCGGTCTCCTCGGTCTCCTCGACCACCGAGCTGCAAGCCGAGGCGGCGAGCACGAGGACCGCGAACACACCGGCGTATATTGCGGGATCGCGACACGTGCTCATCCCCGAATTATCGAGATCCGCCGGAATCGCGTCAAGTGGAGCCGCGCATCTCCGCAGACGTGGGTCTCGCGGCGGACGCGCCGCTCAGGTCACCACCGATGCGTGCCCCGATGCCCCGATTCGATCGAGGGGTCGGCGCGAGCAGTCGGTCTTGGCTCACGGACTTCCCGCGCGCCTCATCGCCGCGAGCTGGAGCCCGCGGCGGCGGAGAATCCGATTCACGACGAAGCACACGAACGAGATCACCAACAGCTTGCCCGTGACGTGGAGCGCGATCCGGAAGATGAGGAGCAACAGAACCGGAAACGTGAGAACCGCGAGCCCGAGGGCCATCACGATACTCCCGGCGAAGAGCGCAGTACCGGTCGCGGAAAGCAAGAGCAGCGGTAATCCGACGATCGCCGTCACGACCTCGAGCCACATCAACGGGCCCTCTTCGTGTCCGGTAGAGAACACGTCCCGGACCGCGGGTCGAGGCGGTTCGTCGGGCCGGTGCAACCGCTCCCATTTGGCAGGCTGAGCGGGTCGTTTCAACGCGACAGGGGGGTCAATGGGGCACCGGCCGAGAGCAGCTGCATTCCGGACTCCACTCGGGGTGCGTGCTGCGAGTCCGCGAACACCGGCAGTCATGTCTCGCCCTTGCGAGCGTGCGTCCGGTGCGTGTCGGAGATGCTGAACGGACAGTTTCCAGGAGTCAACCCCGCCCGAAGCGCGAACTCGAGTGCGAGTCTGGCGCCGGGCCACGCGCTTTCTCGGCGGGTTCGTCACGAACCCGAGTCCCCTCGATCGGATGCCGGACGGGACCCAGCGCTCACCGGAGGGGTTCCGCACCGTCATCGACAACGCGTTGGACCATCTTCCGGTCGATTGGACGGTCGACTGTGGCGGTGTGGGGCAACGTTCCCGAGGGGGGAGCAATCGAGCCCTCCGCGTACGACATCCTCTTGCGGATCGACGATGTCGGCGATGAGTTCGACCGGTTCTGGGGCCAGCTCAGCGCCTCGACGGCGAGCTGTTCCTGGGTGCGCAAGACCCGCGAGAGGGTACCGCGGCTGGGGTCTGCGCAGCATGCCATGGGGACGGAAGCGAGGGTGCACCCGTCCTCAGTTGGCCTTTCGAGTAGCCGGCCGACGTCCGTGCGCAGGGCTGATCGCCCGAGCTGCGGGCCTGCGCACGGTCAAGAACGGGTCTCATCCGCCACGAGAGCGTTCACGGGTACGCCGCCAATCCGTTTTGCTCAACTGCCACACTTCGTGCTGGTAGTCGACGAAGTGTCTTTCATAGGCCTCCACATCGGCCATGGTCACCGGACTGAGCACGAGCCGCTCGGTCTCGAAGGAGGGCACCCTGTTCTTCGTAGCGGCCATATGCGCAGGACTCTCACCGAAACAGACGACGCGCGGCATGAGCTCATCCCGCCCGGCTCGGAAGACACCGGAGTGTGACGCCTTTTGTAAGTCACTGCAATGACGCCACTTCCTGAACCATGTGGCCGCTGCCGCCCCCGCTCTTCTCGGACGCTCCCCTTTCTCGGGCCTGTCTCGACGGGATTCTCCGATGCAGAGAAGTACCGCTTCGGTCGCAGGCCCTCTACCCCCTTGAACTTCGCCTATCCAGTACTCGCGTTCAGACGTTGAACAGGAAGTCGTGGCGTAACCGCCCGCCGCTGTTGGGGATGGGCTCGCCGGATCACGCGCTGTAGCCGGCTTCGTACCCGGTTCCGCGACTGCTGCGGAGCGAGGACCGCCTCGTCACTCCGGCTCCTCGAATTCATCGAGGAGCGCGATGTCGGCGGGGTCCTTGGGGCGCCCGGTCGCCTGCTTGTTCGCTCGAAGAGCCGGCAGCCCGAGGAACGGGAGCTGCAGGCCACCGACCTCGACGGTTCGCCGGCCCCGCCACGCGTCGTCGAAACTGACGCCCGTGATCGAGGTCAGGAGGTCGATTCGCCGCGGCGGGAGTCCCATCTGGTAGACCCAGCCAGGCCGGGTGAAGTCGGCGGCCGACGTCCCGTGGGTTCCGAGCGGCGCTCCGAAGTCGCGGAGTGCTGCGACGATTCGCGAAGCGTTCTCGAGGGTCCCGCGGATCAGGATGTCGATGTCGCCTGTCGCGCGCGCCACACCGTGCACTGCCATCGCATGCGCGCCCACGATGACGAACTCGGCGCCGTGATCGACCAGCGCCTGGAGCATGTCGCGAAAGTCGTCGTTGAGTTCGGGCTCACCCATCGATCAGTTGCCGAATCTGAACCGGCATCTCCGCGCGCTCGTACTCGGGCAGGGAGCGTCCACTCAACGCCCACGTGTCGAGAGTGATGCGCCACACCGACGCGACGCGGGCACTCGCACCTTCTACATGGGCAGGCTGCGACTCCTCCAGCTGGTGCGCAGAGACCGGCCAGTCGCGGCGGGCTGCGGCGCGAGTTCGTCGAGCGTCGTTCATGGGTGCAACCTAGCAGGTCTCCGCACGCGTGGGCACGACCTTCCTGGCCGGCCAGACCGTTTCTGTCGCTTCGTCGAAGGAACCTCGCTGCCGGACCTCGCCGTGCACCATTTCACCCCAAGCCGATCCCGCGATGATGCCGGGAGAGCCCGGTTCGGGGGAGGGGCCTTCGCCCGTTCAGTCGTACCAGTCGGGAGCCAGGCGCCGCCAGTAGAGCTGGGGGCGAGCGAGAGTGTCGCGGGTGAGTTGGAAGTGCGCGGTGTCTTCGAGTTCGAGGACCTTGGCCTCGTCGTCGTCGAACGACAGCAGGGTGTCGCCCTGACGGACGAGGTCGGCCATGTGGGCCAGCAGGTGGAGTTGTCGCTGGGGAGAGAGCGCCGACTCGGGCTCATCCACGAAGTAGAGGCCCCCTCCCAGCCGATTCTCGATGACGGCGAGGAACGCCTCACCGTGCGAGCGCGTCTGCAACGGACGCCCGCCGTACACCCAGTACGGATTTCCCATGAAATCCGGGTCGCGCTCACGCTCATCGAGGAGCGCGCCGAAGTGGGCGAGGAGCTCCGCGCGGAAGAAGTAGGCGTCCGGAGCCGGGTCGGCGTAGGACCGGGAGAGTGCAGTCGTGAGCGCGCTCTCGGGCTCGAGCGCGGGCGTCGATACGTGGAGCTCGACTTCACCAACCACAGCCGGCGAGCGAAGCGGCGACGCAAGTCGATCCTCAA
>CAZFPM010000198.1:665-11535 GCA_964520965.1 uncultured Myxococcales bacterium | reverse complement strand
AGAGCCGGTCTACACCCCTGAGGCGGCCAAGACCCTCGACTTTGCGATCCCCCTGCGGCCTGCACGGCCGCTCCGCAGGCATCGTGTCCCTGCGCTCGCGCCCGCTCGGTGCGGGTCAGCGGCGGCTGGGGCCCCCGAGGAAACCGAACGCGCTACCGCACGCGCCGCCGAGCACGTGGGCGAACTGCGACACGTTGTCGCTGCCGAGCGCGTGCACGATCTCCTGGCCGAGGTAGAGCGACACGACGAGGACGAAGGTCAGCGGGATGTGCCCGTCTCTCAGGTTCGTGAACGAGCTGAGGATGATCAGCATGAACACGACGCCGCTGGCGCCGAACAGCCCGCTCGAGAAGAGCGCCACGTTGAGCAACCCGGTCACTCCGGCGGTCACCAGGATCATCACGACCATCGTGCGGGCGCCGTACTTCTCCTCCAACACCGGGCCGATCAACAGGATCAGCATCAGGTTCGCGAGCAAGTGGCCGGCGCCAGCGTGACCGAGCACGTGGCTGAACAGTCGGAACCAATCGAAGGGGTTGGCCGGGTCCATGGTGCCGCCGACGGCGAAGAGCGGCATCACCTGGCCCAGCATCAGGCGGTCGAGGACCAGCACGGCCGTCGCGACGAGTGCGAAGGTCAGGATGACGGGAGAGTTGTACTGGACCTTGAGTTTCACGGGTCACCTGCCCGGCCAACGAGCAATGATCGTGCGGTATTCCACACGAAGCGCTGTCCGGTGGCCAGTCGTTCGGTCCGAAAAGCACGAAGGCCGGCACTCGGCCGGCCTCGTCGCGCTGCCTGAACCACGGCGGTCAGAATCCGCAGGCCGCGTATTCTGCGGAGCATGCCGACTGGGCGCAGGACATGAACTGGTCGACGCTGGTCGCGTCGGCGCAGTTTTCGACTCCGCAATTGTAGAAGTCGATGGCGGCACCCTGGGCGGCGGCGGTCCCGGTTCCGATGCAGGCGTTCCCGCACTCCTGGTCGGGGCAGCCGAGCAGGCACTCGACGACCTCGGAGCAGCTCGCGTCACCCATGCCCGTCGGGCCGCCGTTGCAGGCCGAGAGTTCGTCGCCGCATGAGTTGTTCTGGCACTCGGCGAAAGCGGCGTCGTCCCCTGGCGGGATGTCCCCGCAATGGGTCTGGATGCACTCGATGATCGCGTTGAACAGGCTTTGTGCCTCGGGCGTGCCCTGTCCGATGCAGCCGTCGACGCACGCCTGGTCGGTGCAGGTGTTGTAGCACTCGATGATCCCCACGCAGTCGAGCCCGGTCGAGCTGCCGCCGCCCTGGCACACGCCGGCGACGCAGCTCTGGCCGATGCCGCAGTCACCGCAGCTGCCGCCGCAACCGTCGTCGCCGCAGGTGCGGCCGGCGCAATTCGGCGTGCACGATCCGCCATCTTGGACAGACACGTCGAGCGCCGGGTTGCCGCCCGCGTCGGCTGTCGGCGTGGTGCCCGCGTCGGCACCCGGGTTCGTTCCGTCGCCGGTGCCGCCCGTTCCGTCACCTCGACCGTCACGGTCACTCGTGGCGACGCATGTGCCGTTGTCGCACGTCTGACCGTCTGGGCAATCGCGCGAATTGACGCAGCTTCCGCCCCCCAGGAAGGGATGCTCCTCGTCGGTGCATCCGGCGAAGGGCACGAGGATGAGAACAAGAGCGGAAATCATCAACGAACGCATGCGCTTACCTGCTGTTCTGGGTCGTGGCGGGGCGGACCCTAATCGAACCCGCCGATCGACTCAAGCGCTCACCCACCAACCGGGCCAAAAAGACCGCGAGGCCCGACATCGCGTCGGGCCTCGAAGTGGAGCCAAGGGGGCTCGAACCCCTGACCTCTACACTGCCAGTGTAGCGCTCTCCCAGCTGAGCTATGGCCCCGGGAGTGACGTCCGCCGTAGCGAACGGGCGGGCCGAACTAGCATGGCCCCAGATCGGCTGTCAACTCCGAAACCGCGGGCGGCGAGCCCCGGTCAGGGTGCCGCCAACGCGGCTATCCCCGCCGTTACGATCGGATTGTCCGGCGCCACGCGATCGGCCTCCGCCAACGCCGCTACGGCGGCTTCCAGGTCTCCGGCGTCGTGATGGGCCACGGCCTGGGCGAACGCGACGGGGAACCGGCGGAACCCGAAGGTCGCCTCGAAGTCGTCGATCGCCCGCAGCCGGGCGTCGAAGGGCAGCCCGGCGTCTTCGATCAGCCAGCGTCGATACTCCCGGAGCTCCGGCCCGGGCATCGTTCGTTCCATCGCGTGGAGGTCGTCGATGTCGCGGAACCACTTCGCCCGAAACAGAACGAGTACGAGCTCCGGACGCACGGCCAGCTCGCCTCGCTCGCCGACGAGCCCGAGTCGCAACGCGTGCCCGAGGAATCCCCCGCACGCCTCGAATTGGAGGTGCACGTCGGGGTCGAGCGGGTCGTTCAAGAGGTCCTCCAGGCGCGTGTCCGTCACGCTCGCCCGCCGGAGGATCTCCTGGAAGGCGCGCTCGAAGCTCTCCCAGGCAATCCAGCTCAATGCCTTGTATTCCGCGGGATCGCGGAGATCCATCCACGCCCGCAGCTGCGCCTTCCAGTCGTCGATGACCGCTTGGTGATCACCGTCGAATCGGTCCAGCTCCACCATCGCCGTGACGAAGTTCGCGCGGTGCCAGGCGTCGATCACATCGTCGGTCTCCGGACCCGATGGGCGCGGCAGGGCGCGCTCCTCGGCCCAGATCGGCTCCAGGGCGTCGATCGCGAGTTCGAACGGGGGAAAGTCGAGTCGGGCCTCGGCGGCCGCGGGCCCCTCGGCCGCGTTGGAATCCGCGCCGGGAGAGCTCCCGCCGGCGACCCACCAGGCCACCGCGGCCAGGAAGAGGATTGCCAGGGCCCATGCCAGGTATCGTGGGAGGTTTCCGGTCATCGTTGCCTCAGAATTCGAATTCGGCACGCAGGGCTGCGTGGTCCGAGCCTCCGAGCCCACCGCTCGCGTCGCGAACGACGGCGACCGTGTCCGGGACCGCTCCGCCGGCCGCATCGGTGGCGAGATAGAGGTGGTCGAGCGCGTTGCGGACCCCGCGGTATTCGTGCGTGCCGTCTTCACCCTCGGGCAGTGTCGACGCGACCCGGAAGAGCCCGCCGTCGCCTTCCAGCGCGTCGATCGCGTCGGTCCCGGGGGTATCGTTCAGGTCGCCTCCGAGGACGACGAGGGCGTCCGGGTACTCGGCGGCGACTTCGAGCACGATCTCGCGCGCCGCCTGGGCTTCGGCCAGCCGGCGCCCGTCGTCGTCGTTGTTCCGTGACTTGAAGTGGCTGTCGAAGACGATCGCGCGGCCGCCCGGGGTCTCGACGTGGACCTCGAGGAACTCGCGCGCGAACGACGTCCGGCTCCCGTCCGGTCGTCGGAGCGGATTGGAGTTCCGATATTCCCGCACGCGCAACAGCCGGCCTCTGGCGACCACGGCTACGTCGAGGGATCCGGCGAATCCCGTCTCCGCGAACACGGTTGTCTCGTACTCCTCGGGCAGCTGGCGCTCGAGCTCTTCGAGGCAGTCGAGGGTCTCGACCTCCTGCAGGAGCGCGATATCGAGGTCCATCGACTCGATCACACCCGCGATCAGGCTCGCCTTGAACTCGAACGCCGCCTGCGAGGGGGCGCTCTCGAAGCCGCCGTCGCAGTCGTTCGTGTGGCAGACGGTGTCGAAGAAGCGACTGACGTTGAAGGTCGCGATCGCGACGGTTGTCCTGGGCGCGGTATCTCCGCTGGCGCTCGTGTCGTCGGCCGGGCCTTCGTCGGGCTCCTCGCCGTCCCGGCCGATCTCCCCGCCGTCGGTCGTCGGGGTTTCGCCGACATCCGTGGGGCCCGTGTCAGTGACGGGAAGCCGTGACACGGTCTCGTCGGCGCAACCGGCGTGGAGGAGGGCGACGAGAAGGAGAGCGGAGGTTCGATTCATGCTCGGGGGGGCCGGCGGGTGCGGTCGCACCGTGCCTCGATCATGGCTGTTCCGTCAATCGATGACCGGTGGGCGCCGGCCCGTTCCGCGCGCCATCTTCGGTGCGCGGACTGGTTTGACTTGGCCGGTCCAACCCGCTAACGACCCGCCTCAGTCCTGCGTTTCCCACCCCAAGAGGTTGCGATGTTGGGTAAGTCACTGCGTGTGTTCGTCGTTCTCTCGATGGCCTGGGCGGCCTCGGCCTGCTCGGACTCCAGCGACCCGCTCGTCGAGGACTCGGACACCGGCGGCTCCCGTGGGGACACCGGGCGCCCGGTCGACGACACGGGGGGCACGCCGGACGCCGGCGGCACCGAAGACACGACGCCCACGCCCGACACCGGCGGCACGACCGACACGACGCCCACGCCGGGCACCTGCGTCGACGATGTCGTGTTCACCGGCCAGGTCTTCACGCCCGACGATCCCGACCCGACGTCGCCCAACGGCGGTGTGCCCACGTTCGAGCCCTACGGCGCGGACTACGACGCCGGGCTCCAGGCCGTGCTCGACGCGGTTCCGGCCACCCACGACGAGACCGCCGACGTCGACCTGATCGTCACCAACGCCACGGTCGTCGCGACGTCGTACAACAACGACTCGGCCCAGCGCGCGCAGTACCGGTTCTGGCTGGCCGACGGCAACGCCACGCTGGCGGTCTACTTCTTGGCCGAGGACGAGGTCAGCCAGCCGGCGTTCGCCATCAAGGTCGGACAGCGGATCTCCGGTACGGTCACCACCGTCGGGAACTTCCAGGGTATGCCGCAGATCCAGGGCGCGTCCGACTGGGCGCTGGAGAGGGAGGACAACCCGGTCTACATCCGGGACATCAACGGCGTGGACCTGACTCCGGCCGACGCGAACCACATCGTGCGCGCGACCGGGTCGCTCACCGGCATCCAGAACCCCGACTGCGGTGGTTCCACCTGCTACGAGCTCGACTACGGCGCCACGGCACCGATCGTATTCCGAACCTCCAGCGAGTTCGTCGATGTCGGCACATGCCTGACGTACGTCGGACCAGTTCGTCTCTTCGACAACACGCCCCAGTTCGATACGATCAACTTCGATTGGATCTGGACCTACGACGCGGAGTGAGCCGGACGGTGCGGTGGCCTCTGCCAACCCTCGCGCTGGTGGCGGCCATCGTCACCTTCGCGTGCGGCGACGACCTGCGTGACGGGCCGGTCTCGGTCGACGAGATGTGGCCCGAGCCCCCGGTCGAGGACCAGGTCGACGAGGCGATCGAGTACGCCGACCGCGCAGCCGGCAACGCCTATGGCCTTCCGCGCGCCGGAGAGTCGGGTATCGCCGACCTGATCGCGCTCTTCCCCGACGAGCCGCCCCGGCGCGACGATCCGGACATCTTCGCGTCACCGGATCTCTCCTTCCCGGGCGACCAGTGTCGTGGGGGCTCCCCGGCCGTGGTGACCGAGCTCCCTATGACGATCGAGGCGGTCGTCACGCTCTACCCGCGCCAGTACATGAAGGTGACGGTCTGCGGGCAGGACGAGCGTCACTACGGGACCTTCACGGTGGAGGACGACACCGGCGGAATCGTCGTGCTCCGCGATTCGCGGGTCGCCCCGTACACGTACGGCGACCGGGTTCGCCTGACCGTGCACGCGGTCACGCTGACCTTCGGTCCCGAGCTCGACACGCGGGCGATCCTGGTTGCCGACATCGACCAGATCCCGGGGCGGGACGCCATCCTCTACTCGACGACCACCGAGCCCTTCAGCGCTGCCGACGCCGGTCTGGTGCGGCAGATCGAGGGCTGGGTGCACGGCGTGCCGACGAGCCTGAACTTCAACACGATGATCGTGACGGAGCGGCGGGTGACGGCCGGCGCCGGCAGCGAGCAGTTCACCGGCGCGATGCTCCAATGCGTCCGCTCGTGCGAGGTCCGGTGCGCCGAGGGGTGCCCGTCGCTCGAGGCGTGCGCTGACATCTGCCCGGACGCGTGCGTGGCCGGCGGCGCCGAGTTCGACGAGGCGTCGCTCCCGGCGTGCTGGAGCGTCGGGATCTCCGCCGAGCTCGGGCGCCGGGGCTTCGCGCCGGCGTACGGGACACACCTGCGCATCCGCGGACCCGTGGTGAACAGTTTCGACGTCCAGATGTGGGTCCTGAGCCCCGGCCAGGTTGAGTTCCTCGATTGAACCCGGTGGCCGCCGCTGCGGCCGCCTCGCAGAGAGCGATGGGATGGTGAGACGCTTCGTGCTTTCAGCAGTCGGGATCGGCGCCCTGGTGGCGCCGGGTGCGCTCTTCGCGCAATACCCCGCGCAGCCCGCCGAGATCGACGTCGTCGGTGTCGTGGACATCGACGTCGACCGCTCCGGCGGCATGGAGATGTACGCGCCGGGCGAGGACGACGACGACGACGCGTCGGTGACGGTCGAGATCGACCTCTCGTCCGAGGTCGACTCGTTCGATAACGTCGACCTGCGGGCGCTGGACGAGAGCGACACCCAGTCGATCATCGACTCCGACGACCGGACGACCCTGGGCCACAGTGGGATCTTCGCCGCCATCGAGCTGAAGCCCGTCGAGGCGCTCGAGCTCGAGCTCGGCTTCGACGCCGACCTGCTTTGGGGAGAGGAGCCGGTGGGGCGGACGTCCGGCGGTGCCGGCGACATCGACATCGTGTTGTTGAACGCTGGCTACGCCCTGGTCGACACCGAGAGCGTCGACGTCTCGCTCCGGTTCGGCCGCCAGTACTTCGAGATCGGCGGCGTGCCCGACGACTTCGTGCTCGCCGGCCTCGCCGACGCGATCACCGGGACCATCGACTTCGGCGTCGGCGGCGCCGTGCGGGGGCTGGTCCTCGACCTCTACTCGGCGTCGACGATGCCGGAGAACGGCTATTTCCGTTACGAGGACGGGCTGGAGCCGGCCTTCGGCCAGCGCGGCGAGACCAACACGTACCGGAGCGGCCTCGTCTACGAGAACGTCGACGCCCTCGTCGACGGGCTGACCCTGAAGGCCTTCTACTTCTACGCGTCGATCGGCGGCGGCGGCCACGAGACGACGGGCTCCGACATCAGCGAGGGCGGCCCGATCGGCGGCGTCGGCAACTTCCGCGACCGCGATTACCTGCAACTCTTCGGCGCCCGGGTCGGGCACCGCATCGACATCGGTGAGATCGGCTACGTCCGGCCGTGGGCCGAGTTCGCGCGCACGGAGGGCATCGATCGTAAGGAGCCGGTCGTCCCCGACGTCGACGCCGCCGGCAACGCGTTCGGCGGTGGTGTCGAACTGGACCTGGAGCTGAACGACGATGTCGGATTCGGCCTCCTGGCCGACTGGCACCGCTTCGACGGGGCAGAGTACAGCGTCGGCGGGCCACAGTTCCGCCACGGCTTCGTCAGCTTCGGCGGCGCCCGGATCGGTGGCCTCGCGTCGGCGCGACTGTCCAACTGGCGCCCGTCGGCCGTGCTCGAGTACAGCGGCGTGCGACAGGCCCCCGACGACATCTCGCGGGCCGCGGGCACCGACTCGATCCACGCGGGCCTGTCGCTCGACCTGTGGGACACGTCGCTGACCTTCGACTTCTGGACCTACACCGACACGCGGACCTCGAACTTCGACCAGTCCCGCATCGACCAGATCGACCCGCCCTTCGGCTACTCCCGCGAGGAGTTCGCTGCCCAGCGCCGCACGGGACTGGGGCTCGGGACGGAGATCGACGTCCGCCTCGCGCAGGCCTTCGGGGACTTCTTCTCCATCTTCGGTGAGTACGGTCTCTTCATGCCGGGCGACTACTACGCGATCGAGGTCAGCCGCGTCGCCGCCTACGACGCCGACGTGCCCCGCCTCGGCGGTCAGGAGACGCTCTGGGCGATCCGCGCCGGCGCCGACGTATCGCTCGGCATGCGGAGGGCGCGGCAGTGATCGCCCGGGTGACAGTCGCGGTCGCGCTCGTCGGCGCCGTGCTGGCGTCCGGCGGCTGCGGTGACGAGCGTATCTACGACGAGCGTCGCCAGAGCACCGGCTACCGCAGCGGGACCGTCGACGACGACTACCTCTCGAACGGAGAACGCGGCAGCGTCCAGATCTCCGAGATCGGCTGGGCTGGCAGTGTCGAGCAGGTCGGGGACGGCTTCGTCCACGACCCGGACGACATCTTCCTCGAGATCCAGAACAAGTACACCCGGCCGGTGCACATCACCGGCTGGCAGCTGATCGTCCGAGCGGGGACCGGCGCGCACGACGAGGAGTACGAGCGCAACCATCGCCCGATCGTCACCTACGTCATGCCGGCGCGCGAAAACGCCGAGCCGATCGAGCCGAACGAGTACGTCGTCATCGCCCGCCGTCGCGACGGCGCGTTCGCCGACGCCGACTACTTCATCGAAGACCTGCACATCCCCCGGGATCGCTTCGAGATCACGCTCCGCGACCTCGACCACCGCCTGATCGAGGGTGTCGGGGACTACGAGACCGAGATCTTCGCCGGCGCCTGGGACCTGGTCACCGCCCGCTCGATGGAGCGCGTGCAGCTGATCTTCTCCAACAACGGTGACTCCCAGGCCTCGTGGCACAGCTACGGGTTGAACGGCTGGGACGGGGGGCTCCACGCCACCCTCCGGGACCGCATCGCCGAGCCGTTCCGCGCGCGCACGTTCGCGTCGCCGGGCCGGGCGAACTCACCGGACTTCAGCGGCAACACGTCCGCCGGGAGCTTCGAATGATGCGCCGGAGACTGCTGCCGCTTCTCGCCGTCGCGTACCTCGCGGGCTGCGCGCCCGCGGAGCCCGATCTCGGCGAGCTCTACACGACCTGGGAGTTGGTCGTCGCGACGCCCTCGGCGAGCGACGTGAACCAGCGCGCCCTCGACATCATCCAGGCCGCGGAGACCTCGCTTCGGTTCGCGGCCGAGGATTTCGACCACCAGCCGATCGCCGACGCGATCGTCGCCGCTCAGGCGCGCGGCGTCGACGTGCGCGTCGTCGGCGACGTCGATCGCCGCGACCAGGTGGGCTTCCAGCGGCTCCAGCAACGGCTGCAGCCGGTCGACGGGGTCGTGCCGATCCGCCTCGGCGACGGCCCTCTCGTCTACAACCCACAGCTCGTCGACGAGGTCTTCCGCGAGGGGGACCACAACCGGATGACCCACAACTTCGTCGTCGCCGACGAGCGCCGAGTCCTGACCGTGACCGGCGGCTTCGTCGATGCACCGCTGCACCAGGTCGGTATCGACGTGACGTCGCAATACGTGGGCCGCGACTACGTCGACGAGTTCCAGCAGCTCTTCGGCGGCATGTTCGCGTCGACGCTCAGCACGTACAACGGCCCGCTGAAGTCGGACAACAACGGCCGGGAGTTCTACCCGAGCGACAACGGCCCCCTGCGGATCCACTTCGGCCCCCAGGAGCGGCTGGTGAAGCGGGTGGTCGACGACGTGTACGGGGCCCGTGCGTCCGTCCACATCGTGACCGAGGAGTTCACGAACCTGCCGCTGGCCTCCGCGCTCCGGTACAAGGCCGAGGCGGGCTTCGAGGTGCACGTGGTCATCTCGTCCGCCGGGCGCGACGTGCCGTCTAGCCGAGCCGATCTCCTGGAGGACACGTTCGCCGGGCTGGACAACGCGTCGGTCGCCTACGCCGATGAGCTGGGAACCAACGCGGTCTTGATCGACGCCGACCGCTCGTTCGTCGACGGGCGCCAGTATACGCGCCGCGCGATCTTCCTCAGTGAGCCCCTGCTGGCGGCGACCTCGTTCGTCGAGGGGCAGGTTTCGACCGCGCGGGCCGCGGATGCGTTCACCGACGCCAACATGTTCTCCATCGCCCACGCGCCGCTCGAGACGCCTTTCTCGATGGACGCCGCGGTGCGCGCCGTCCGCGCCCACTTCGACGGAGGTGCCCGATGATGGCTCTCGGACGCCTCGTGGCAGTCGCCGTGCTCCTCGCGGGCCTCGGCGCCGCGTCGTGCAAGACCTCGCTGGAGCCCGGCGATCTCGAAGGGATGACCGCCGGCACGGTCCGGATGTTCTACAACCACCCCGGGCCGCGGCAGGGCAGGGGGCAGGACGCCCTGGCGGACGACATCCTGATCCAGCTCCTGGACCGGGCGACGGCCACCCTCGACGTCTGCGTCATGGGCTTCTCGCGCACCGAGGTGATCGACGCGGTCGAGCGCGCGCATCACCGGGGCGTCGCCGTCCGC
Source organism: uncultured Myxococcales bacterium (assembly GCA_964520965.1). Classification (GTDB taxonomy): domain Bacteria; phylum Myxococcota_A; class Bradymonadia; order REDH01; family REDH01; genus CAZFPM01. The sequence continues at coordinate 1,395 of CAZFPM010000198.1, read as the reverse complement.
TTCGTCGGCGACTCCGAGTATCTGGGCCGCGGGACCCAGGGGTACGTGCGCCTCGAGGAGCTGGGCATTCCGTCGATTACCGGGAACCAGTACCACATCATGCACAACAAGTTCTTCGTGATCGACAGCCGCTTCGTCGTCACGGGGACGGGCAACATCACGCCGACCGGCTTCGAACGGAACGACAACAACTGGGTCGTCATCGACTCGCCGCACGTGGTCGCCGACTTTACCGACGAGTTCGAGCAGCTCTTCGCCGGCCGCTTCGGCTCGGCGAAGCAGCCGATCGAGAACGGAAACACCTACGTCGTCGGCGACACGACGGTCGAGGTCTTCTTCTCGCCGCAGGAGCCGGCGATGGGCCGGATCCTGGAGTACATCGGCCAGGCCCGCTACTCGATCGACTTCTGGATCTTCGCCTTCACCAAGGACGAGGTCGGGTCGGGATTCATCGACAAGCACCTGGAGTTTTCCTCGTACAATCGGTGCTGCGATCCGGCGTCGCGGGCCGACATCGACACGGCGTCGGCGGCCGAGTGCGCGCTCTGGACCTGCGAGGAGCCCTTCGTCGAGCGCGGGGTGCGCGGCGTCATCGACCGCTCGCAGCTTCACTCGAACGGGCCCTACCACGAGGCCTATCGCCTGCTCACGTGGGGTGTCCCGGTCCGAATGGACGGGAACAACGACAGCTACCAGGCCGGCGATTACCAGGCCGGCGGTGGACGCCAGC
>CAZFPM010000198.1:0-655 GCA_964520965.1 uncultured Myxococcales bacterium | reverse complement strand
AGACGGTGCCTTCCTGCGATTCCCGAACGGGAAGACGATGGTCATCGACGCCGGCACTCCGTACGCGCGGGTTCTGACCGGCTCCTTCAACTGGTCGTCGAGCGCGACCGTCGCCAACGACGAGACCCTGGTCGTGCTCCACGGCGAGCGCATCGCCGACGAGTTCATGGAGCAGTTCGAGGAGCTCTGGACCCGCGGTCAGCGGATCGGGAACGCCCACCTCGAAGAGGGCGGCGGCGTGCGGCCCGGCGACCTGGTCTTCAATGAGATCCACTGGGATGGATGGAACGGACTCAACGACCCGAGCGACTTCGGCGGTGACGATGTCTACAACGACGAGTTCATCGAGCTGCTGAACACGACCGATCAGCCCATCGACCTCTCGATGTGGACGGTCGCGAGCCCCTCTGACTTCATAGTCGGGATATATCCGGGAACGATTATAGGGCCTTACGAGCATTTCCTCATCCTCGATCACAACCTCGAGCCCTTCCAGGACCTCGACCCGCAGGACCAGCCGCACGCCTTCGAGGGGGCGGACTTCGTGATGAATATGGCGAACGACCCCCGCTTCCTGCGCTTGAATCTGCACAACGCCGCGTTCTCGTTACGGTTGGTCGATCCGCGCGGGAACGTGGCGGACGTGGCCGGTGAC
>CAZFPM010000197.1:0-11559 GCA_964520965.1 uncultured Myxococcales bacterium | reverse complement strand
CTCGTTCACGCCTTGCCGGCGACAATTCGTTCGGCGCCATCGAGCGATCCGTCTCGATGAAGGCCCGTATGAGGGGGGCGCTCGAGGACTCCGGAGCGCCCTCGGATATGGGGGCTACTCCGTCGCTTCTTCCGCCGGTGCTTCGGGTGCGGCATCTGCGGCTTCCGCGGCGACCTCCGTACCGTTCTTCACGCCCATTTCACCCGTCTCGACATCGAGCGTGTGGCACATCAGGCACTGGCCGCCGAACATCGACTGGAAGTGGTTGTCTCGGTCCTCGTGGGTCTGGAAGTGCACCCGGTGGACGATCGGGCCCAGCTCGGGCTACATGCGGCCGTTGTGGCAACGGTTGCAGAGTCCGGGGATCTCGCCCTCGGCCACCCGCTCGGTGAGGTCGGGGTGGTCGGGATAGAGCTGCGGAATGACGACGCTGAGGCGTACGTCCATCGGTCCGTCGGGCCCGGGGACGACGGGCATGTGGCAGCTCGTGCAGCCGTCGGGCATCGACTCGCCGGAGTCGATGGCGGCCACGGGCGGCGGGCCCTCCTGGGCGAAGACGACGCTGCCGGCGGCGAGGACGAGCGCCATGACGGCGAGTTGGAGAAGGATCTTTCGTCTCATCGTGACCTCCCGGGTCGCGGGGCATCGCACCGCCGATCGTCGGTGGGGTAGCGGCGCGTCTGGTTGCAGGAACCGTCGATCCGCCTCGCGCGCCGATGCGTCCGTGACGACGCAGCGGCGCGTTGTTTTGCGGTCGGTTCCCGTAGAATCGGACTCAGGTGAGGTGCCAATCTATCGCGGTGAGACGCCGACTTCCAGGGTCACGATGGCTCACGGCGTGGGCCGACTCGGACCGAAAAGACGGCTGGTTTCCGCAGCCACACCCCCTCGCCCGTCTTTACCCGTGCTATATGCTCCAGTAGCGTCAGCCGCCATCCGTACGTTTCCCGTGCGGACCCGCCTCACACGTCCAGCGAACGATGACACGGACCGTCCGCACCCTATTGTTGGCGTCGATTACCCTCGCGACCGTCGCGGGCTGCTCGTCGGAGGATGGCTCGTCGCCCGACGACGTGGGCGCCCCGGACGCGGACGTCGTCGCCGACGCCGACGTCGACACGGCAGACGTCGCCGCGCCCGACGGCGACACGGCCGACACGGTCGATGTCGCTTCGGACAGTGACGCGGAAGATACCGGCGTCGATTCGGGCGGCGATCCGGACGTCGAGCCGGTCGACACCGACATCGATACGCAGGCGGACATCGATATCGGCCCGATCTGTGGCAATGGAGAGCTCGAAGGCGGCGAGATCTGCGACGACGGCAACAACTTTCCCGGCGACGGCTGCAGTCCGACCTGCCTCTCGGACGAGTCCTGCGGGAACTCGATCGTCGACCCGACGGAGAGCTGCGACGACGGCAACATCACCGCGGGCGACGGCTGCGACGAGGTCTGCCGGGTCGAGGTCGGGTGCGGCAACGGCGTCGTCGACCCCGGCGAGCACTGCGACGACGGCAACGCCATCAACGGCGATGGCTGCTCTTCGACGTGCCAGCGCGAGATCGTCATCGCCGACGACGCCGACGGTGATGGCATCGCCGACATCGACGAAGGCGGCGGCACGGTCGATACCGATGACGACGGTACCACCGACGACCTCGACCTCGACTCGGACGACGACGGCATCCCCGACGCCGTCGAGGCCGGCGACACCGACCTCGACTCCTTCCCCTTCGACACCGACGACGATGGGGTGCCGGACTACCGCGACCTCGACTCCGACAGCGACGCGATCCCCGATGCCGTCGAAGGCGCCGGCGATCCCGACGACGACGGGTTCGGTAACTTCGCCGACACCGACTCCGACGGCGACTACATTCCGGACATCACCGAGACGACCCGGGACTCCGACGGCGACTCGACGCCCGACTACGTCGACATCGACTCCGACAACGACACGATCCTCGACGAGCACGAACTCTTTGCCGACTCCGACATCGACGGGGTGCCGAATCGACTCGACGCCGACTCGGACGACGACGGCATCCCCGACTCCGACGAGGCCGGCGACGACGAGCTCGCGACATATCCGGTCGACTCCGACGGTGACGGCCGCCCCGACTACATCGACCTCGACTCGGACGGCGACGGTCTCCCCGACGGGACCGAGGGAGGGTGCGCCGACGATGGGCCGGAGCGCCTGGATCCGGATTCGGACGACGATGGGTTCTCGGATCTCGCCGAGGTCCTGGTCGGCTCCGACCCGTGTGCCGAGACCAGTGACGAGGCCTTCGCCGAGTTCACCGACTTCTTCTTCATCTTGCCGTCCGGCGCCGATCCCGAGGAGGCGCCGCTGGAGTTCTCCTCGAATATCGTCCAGGCAGACATCTCGCTGGCGATGGATACGACCGCATCGATGGGGGGCGAGATGGCGAACCTCCGAGACGCGTTCTCGTCGAGCATCGTCCCGACCATCTCCGAGCTGATCCCGAACGCGGCCTTCGGCAGCACGACGTTCGACGACTTCCTGTGTGACGGCCACGGTCGCGGGGTCGACCAGCCCTTCATCCTGCGCCAGCGCATCACGTTGGACGAGACGCGCGTCCAGGCGGCGATCGCCGCGCTTCCGCTGCACTCCGGAGGCGACCACCCGGAGTCGGGTTACGAGTCGATGTACCAGACGGCGACGGGGTTGGGGGTCTCGGGATGCGGGGCATCCGTGCCCGCGTTCGACATGGAGCGCCAATACGTGGAGGGCGTGGCCGATGGCCCGCTCGGCGGGGTTGGATTCCGCGTAGGTTCGTTCCCGATCGTCGTGCACGTCACCGACGCGCCATCGCACGACGAGGATGCGTACGGCACCTTCGCCGCGAGCCGCGACGAGGCCGTCGCAGCGCTCAGGAACGGCCAGATTCGTTTCATCGGCGTCGCGTCCGGGCCACTGCCCCGCGATCAGCTGGAATACGTGGCCCAGCAGACCGGAGGCCGGGTCCCGCCCTGTGCTTGGGACGGCGATCGCCCCGACGGCTGTGCCGACGATGAGTGTTGCACCGCGATGGACGGCGCCGGCGTGCCGACCGACGGGGGGGGGGCGTGCCCGCTCGTGTTCGACATCGACGAGAGCGGGGCCGGCCTCGGCTCGGCCGCAATCACGGCGATCCAGGCGCTGGCGAACACGACCCGGTTCGAGGTGACGACGGATCTGCGCCGCGACGAAGAGGAGTTCGAAGCGACGGGCGTCGACACGAGCTGCTTCATCCAATCGATCGTGCCGGACCACTTCGAGATGCCCGCCGGATCGTGCGCCTCGACGCCGACGATCGCCGACATCAACCCGACGGACGGCATCGACGACTCCTACATCAGCGTGACGCCGGGCACGGCGCTCTTCTTCCTCGTCACCGCCGACAACGCCGACTGTGTCGAGCAGACCGACCTGCCGCAGGCCTTCACCGCCCACATCGACGTGAGGGGAGACGGCGTGACCGTGCTCGACACGATGCGGGTCACGATCATCGTGCCCGCCGAGTCGCTGAATCCGTCTACGGTGCCCTGAGTCGAGCGCCCGACCTGCTCAGCGCCCGCTCGTATCCGCGGCGCCGGTGGCTTCGTCCGAGAGCACGGCACGCAGTCGGTCGGCTGCCGCTTCGGCCGTGATGTCGCGCTGCGGGCCGCCGAGCATCTCGTAGCCCACCATGAACTTCTTGACCGTCGCCGAGCGGAGGAGCGGCGGATAGAAGTGGGCGTGGAGCCACCAGGCGTCGCGGTCGGCGGAGCGCTCCGGTGCGCCGTGCCAGCCGCTGCTCATCGGCATCTCGACACCGAAGAGGGCATCGTAGCAGCGCACCAGCCGCGGCCAGGCTTCGGCGAGGTCGTCGCGCTGGTCGGCGTCGAGCTCGGTCAGGCAGGCTGTCTGCCGCTTGGGGAGGAGCAACGCCTCGAAGGGCCAGACCGCCCAGAAGGGAACCAGCGCGACCCACTCGCCGCCGTCGAAGAGCACCCGGCCACCCGCCGCCAGCTCGCCCCGAAGCACCGCGCCGAGCAGGGGCTCGCCGTGCTCCGCCCGGTATCGGGCCTGCGCGGTGTCCTCGGCAGCGACCTCGTTCGGCGGGTTTCGCGTGGCCCAGATCTGGCCGTGGGGGTGCGGGTTCGAGCACCCCATCATCGCGCCCCGGTTCTCGAAGACCTGCACGTAGCCGATGTCTTCGCGGGCCGTCAGCGTGGCCACCTCGTCGGCCCAGGTGTCGATCACCCGGCGGACCGCGCCCGTGTCGAGCGAGCCCAGGGAGAGGTCGTGCCGCGGCGAGAAACAGACGACGCGGCACGTGCCGGTCTCGGGCTCGGCGCGCATCCAAGGCGGACCGTCGACCGCCGCCGCGTCGGACTCGGGGAGCAAGGCGGGGAAGTCGTTGTCGAAGACGAAGGTGTCCGCGTAGTCGGGGTTGCTCACCCCGCCGGCCCGCGAGTTCCCGGGGCAGAGGTAGCAGCCCGGGTCGTAGGTCGGCCGCTCCTGGGGTGGCAGTTTCTCGACCTGTCCCTGCCACGGACGCTGGGTCCGGTGGGGAGAGACGAGCACCCACTGCTCGACGAGCGGGTTGTAGCGGCGGTGCGGTCCCGGGGGCAGCGATTCGGTCATTGCGTCGCTCCAGCGCCGTCGGGCGGCCGATGAGGCAGCGGCCGCTCGAACGTTCGGCGGCGGCTCAGTAGGAGACGGTCAAGGCGGCCTCGACCAGGAGCTGGGTCTCCGTCGCGGTGCGGTCGATCTCGTTGGCCACGGCCGCCGCCGCCCCGCCGGGTGCGAACACACCGCCGACGAGGTCGAAGAAGACGAGGTCGTCGTAGTCGAAGGTCAGGTCGACGAGGGCCTCGACGCCCAGCGTGGCTTCGTCCAGCGTATTCGCGGGCTCCAGCACGCGGCCGTACGCGACCACGACCATCGGTTCGAACCACTCCGTCGCCTCGATCGTTGCCGAGAGATCCGTCACCAACAGCCCGGGTCGGGCCAGGAAGAAGCCGCCGAGATTCACGCCGACCCGCTCGTCGAGGGCGTGGTGCCGATCACGAAGCTCGTCTTCTGTCAGCGTCCGGGTCGGGCTGGCCGAGCGGCCCGAGTAGGTGAACGCGAAGTTGTCGTTCGCCGAGGAATCGTCGTCCGGGCTGAGCGCGAGCAGGCCGAGTCGCAGCGTGAGCGAGGAGATCTCCAGGCCGACACCGAGCTGGGTGGCCCAGGCGAGGTGTGACTGGTCGTTGCCGCCGAGCGCGTTGCCCGTGAATCGGCCGACCTGCAATGCGGCGCCGAAGTCGATGTTCACCGGATCGAGGTCGGCGTCGAGGGCGACCAGTGGGTTCACGACGAGGTTCTCGCGGCCGACCTCGTGATTGTCGTCGAGGGTCCAGACGCCGACGGTGAGGTCGATGTCGTCGAGGTGACACGCCCCCTCCAGGCCGTAGATCATCGTATCGTTGACGAAGTTCGTCTCCCCGAAGTGGACGCTCTCGTAGGTCGGATCGGGCGACTGCGCCACCGCGACCGTGATGTCGGCCCGGTTGCCGATGTCGAGAGAGAGACGGGCCGCGCCGACGTAATGGCCGACGAAGAGCTCGGTGGCGTCGCTCAGGCGCTGGTATCCGACCTTGAAGCCGAGCCCGAGACGGGGGATGTGTCCCTCGGTGAACAGCTCCCGGTGCCGGAGGACGAGGGCGTCCGTCTGGGTCGTGTCCTCCTGGTCGGGATCGTGGTTCGACCAGACGTTCACGCCGAGCTCGGCCTCGTAGACGATGCCGACGTCCGGACTGACCTGCCAGACGACGCCCGGCTCGAGGGTGGTGGTCAGCGCGCCGACGGACTGACCGTCGGGCTCGTAGAGCGCCTCGGAGCGATCGAAGTCGCGGTCGTTCTGGTAGACCAGCAGGTTCTGGATCGTGGCGTGGGCGAAGATGCCTGGCTCACGGGCGGCGTGGTGGGCGTCATCGTCGGCCAGCGCGGCGGCGGGGCAAAGGAGGGGCGCCAGGGCGAGGGTGAGTGTGAGCGCAAGGCCGGAACGCCGGGGGCGAGCCTTGGTTTGGGCTGGCTCTGCGAGCCAGGGGCGAGCCGGGGGCTCGCCCGTACGGGTGGGGGGCAGGGCCTTTTTGGTGGAGTGTCTCATCGGTCCCGCCCCGGGCCGTCGACGACCCGATCGTTCTGGATGAAGTAGTCCCAGTCCTCCTGCAACACCTCTTCGAGCGGCGGCAGGAATCTCACGCTGTGCTCGGCGTCCGGCGTGTCGTTGGTCGGGTAGTGGTAGAGAAGCTGCCGTTCGGCGTCGTAGTAGGCGTAGCCGTCGGAGAGCCAGACGTAGAAGCCCTCCGGGTATTGGACCTGCTCGGCCGTGAACACGATCGTCGGCGCCTCGGTTTCGCGCGATTCGTAACGCACCAGGAACTCGTGCAGCGGAGGCACTTCGCCCTTGTCCGGGTCGAAGTAGTGCAGGTCGGAGTAGAAGTGGCTCTCGATCGGCTGGCCGGCGAGCGCCCTTGCATGGGGCCGTGCGTACGCCGCCTCGCCCCGCGGGACGCCGTCGGGGTCGACGACGGAGAAGTCTTCGGCGTTCCAGCCGTCGCCGTAGCGGTGATCGTTGATCGGCGAGAAGCACCACTGCATGTGGCCGACACCCATCTCCTCGAACGCCTCGTAGTAGTTATCGAGGATGTGTGCGGAGACGAGGTAGTCGTCGGCGATCGAGGTCTCGATGCCGCTGAAGTTGTAGTAGGTGCCGAACTCGCCGTAGACGACCGGGATGTTGCCGAGGGTATACTCGGCTCGCCACATCCGTTCCTCGAGAGGCCCGCTGTAGTCGCGGTAGCGGACCTGCTCGGCCGAGAATTCTCGCGGCGACTGGTTCAGGCCGATCATCGGGTAGATGTCCGGGTACCAGTGCGGCGCATAGACCTGCTGATCGATGCCGGCGAGGGGCGTCATCAGTTGTTCGAAGATCCCGTACCCGCCGCCGCCGAGCACCACCTCGGGCCCGGCCGGCGACTCGAACCAGATGATCGCGTTCGGATCCTCGGCCTGGATCGCCTGCCCGACCCGCTCGTAGAAGGGTTGCAGGTGGTTCGTCTCGAAGCCGATGTTCAGGCCGATGACCGAGCCCATGTCGACCCCCTCGTAGCCCCAACGGGCGACCGTCTCCGGCTCGGTGTCCCCCGGCAGCAGGTTGAACGCGACGATGACGTTCCACAGATGGTCGCCCGTCTCCTCGCCCAACAGATCCTGCAGGAGCGGGAGGATTCCATCCGTCAGGCCCGTCGAGAAGAAGACCGACAGGACGCTCATCATGATGAAGGTCCCGCCCGGCTCGTTCATCAGCTCGTAGCCGATGACGTTGTCCTGATCGGCGACCCGCCGCGCCACCTGCACGAAGGCGTCTGCGTAGGCGGTCTGGAGGACCTCCTCGACGTTCACTCCGTCGACCATCAGGTCCGGGTACACCGTCTCGCCGGCCATCATGCACGCGTAGAGGCGTTCGACGTCGGACGAGAGCGCGTGGTTCGTCCCCCAGTTCGTCCACGGGAGCAGGTCGGTCGTCTCCTCGATGCCGAAGGGGTCGTGGTGCAGCGAGTAGTTGAAGTACTCCAACGCCCACTCCGGAAGCTCGTCGGTGTCGTCCGGGAAGAACTCGGCGTAGATTCGGCCGACGGCGCCGAGACTGGCCGGCGTCAGGCCGCCGAGGATTCGCGCGAGGCCCCAATTGGGGGAGTCGAACTGCTTCTCCGGCAGGCAGAGCTCGGTGGCCCACCGCGGCATGCCGTCACCGCGCAGCCAGTCGGTGTACTCCCCGGCCTCGTTCGGCAGCAGGCCGAGCAGCTGACCCTCGAGGCTGTCCGAGGGGAAGCCGTAGGCGTTCTCGCGGTTGAACTTCACGTAGATGTGCCGGCTCAGCATGTCCTGATGCATGTCCATCAGGACGTAGATGCCGTACTCCTCGGCCTTCTCGACGATGGCCTCGATATAGTCGAGGTACTCCTCGTCGTAGACCCCGCGCTCATCCGGCTCGATCGCCTCCCACATCATGATCAGGCGGATCGTATCGAAGCCGAGGTCACGGAGCTGGCCGAACCATCGATCCGCGTCTTCGAGCGGGAAGGGCGAACCGACGTAGGAGACGTCGTCGTTCGTCGACCCGAAGACCTCCGTCGGTGGGAACTTCGACGACCCGCTGACGTTGATGCCATGGACCGTCACATAACGCCCCTCCGCATCGCGCAGGTACGTGAGCTCGGTCGTCACCCGACTCGTGATCGTCTCGGCTTCGGCGTCGAACTCCGGCGCCTCCCCGGAACACGCCGCGACGACAGCCGCCGCCAACAGCCACACTGGTATTCGTCTCATAGGTCCTACCTGGACGTCTTGGTCACCTCGCCTGGACCGGGTCCATAGCGCAGACCCCGCCGTCACGGAAGGCGAAGCGGCGGCGCGCGCCGGCTCGTGGTCGCGGCGCTAGCCTGGCGGGCGGCTGCCGTTCTGCTCCCAGCGGAGAGCGGTGGAGCAGATCAGGTCGAGGTCGTCGTATCTCGGGGTCCAGTCGAGGGTCTCCTGGATCGCCGTGGTGTCGGCGACGAGACACGCCGGGTCACCCGCGCGTCGAGGCGCCAGGTCGATGGGAAAGTCCAGGCCGCTCACCCGCCGCACGGTGTCGAGCACCTCACGAACGCTGAAGCCATGTCCGTAGCCGCAGTTGAGGACGCGGGACTCGCCGCCAGAGGTCAGGTAATCGAGAGCGGCGAGGTGCGCGGTGGCCAGGTCTTCGACGTGGATGTAGTCGCGGATGCACGTGCCGTCGTGGGTGTCGTAGTCGGTTCCGAAGATCGACATCCGTTCGCGGAGGCCGCAGGCAGCTTCGGCGGCCACCTTGATCAGGTGGGTCGCCTCGGCGGTGGCCTGACCGAGCGTGCCGTCGAGACGCGCTCCGGCGACGTTGAAGTAGCGCAGTGCCACGTAGCGGAGCGGGTTCGACGACGATGAGGCCGCGGCGTCGGCGAGGGTCCACTCGGTGATCAGCTTGGTGCGGCCGTAAGGATTGATCGGCTCCGTCGGGGAGTCCTCGCGGATGGGGACGATGTCCGGGCTGCCGTAGACGGCCGCGCTGGACGAGAAGATGAAGTGGGGAACGCCGGCCTCCTGGCAGGCGCCGACGAGCGTGGCGGAGGCGACGACGTTGTTGCGGTAGTACTTCAACGGGTCGCGCACCGACTCCGGAACGACGATGTGGCCCGCGAAGTGAACGATGGCGTCGAAGCTGGTAGCGGCGAGCACGCGGGAGAACGCCTCGAGGTCGCCGACGTCGAATTCGTGGAACGTCGCCTCGGGCGGCACCGCCCACCGGTGGCCGCTGTAGAGGTTGTCGACCACGGTGACCGAGTGGCCGGCGTCGACGAGCTGCCGCGCGGTGTGTGAACCGATGTAGCCGGCGCCGCCCGTCACGAGCACTTGGAGTTGCTTGCTGGACACGATGCCGGTCGGAGGCGGGGGGCGATGGAGAACTCGGGAACTCTAGCGGTGCGTCGCGCCCCCTTCAACGAGGTCGGGTGCCGGCCCGGGGCGGTCGCAAAGTCCGGGCCATCCGCCATCAAGGGCGAGATCCTATCTCGCCCCCGGCTCGCAGAGCCGGTCTACACCCCTGAGGCGGCCAAGACCCTCGACTCTGCGATCCCCCTGGGTGCCGGCCCGCGGCGCCCCGGGGCCGTGTGTCGCGGCCGTGGGCTGCGCTGTGTCGTGACTCCGGCACAGCGACCGGCTAGGGAGCTGAACGACCCGCAGCTCCGGTGCCGTGCGTTCGCCAACTCTCGTCCTGGCTCTTCAGCTCTTCGCTACGGCCGTACACGCGGCCGAGCCCGTCGTCGCCGTGCCTCGGGTGGTGCAGGCGATCGAGGTCGACGGCGTCGCCGACGAGGAGGCATGGAGTCGCGCGGGCGAGCTCGTCGGGTTCACGGTCTACCAGCCGGACACGGGCATCGAGCAGACCTTCGAGGCGTCGGCTCGGGTGCTCTCCCGCACCGACGCGCTCTACTTCTTCGTGGAGATCGGCGTTGCCGAAGACGCCGTGCACGCCCCGCTCGGGCAGCGCGACTCGTTCCCACCCGGAGACTCTGTCGAAGTCCGGATCGACCCGTATGACCGGGGAATCCGGGGCTACGGCTTCGAGGTCAACGCTGCCGGCGTGCTCAGCGACGGGATCCTCCGAGACCGTGGCGGCTACGACGCAGCATGGGACTCGCTCTTCGACGCCCGGACATCGATCGGTCCAGATGGATGGGCCGCCGAGATCCGCGTGCCCTTCCAGAGCCTGCGCTTCGATGCCGCCCAGGACAGCTGGGGCGTGCACGTCTTCGTGCACGGATGGTGGGCCGAGCAGAGCGTGAGCTGGGCGCCGATCGATCGCGAGCGACAGAATCGACTGGCGCAGGCCGGAACACTGACGGGCATGGCGGGCAACGTGCCGGGTCGCGCTGTCGAGATCCTGCCGTCGCTCACCGTGGCCTCGACCCGCGATGGCGACCCCGAAGCGGCCCGTGACTGCGCGTTCGAGGCCGACGTATTCGAGACGGGGCGTTGTGCGACCGAGCTGGACTACGGCGTCGGGCTGAAGTGGGGAGCGACACCCTGGCTGACCCTCGACGTGGTGTGGAACCCGGACTTCTCACAGGTCGAGGCGGATCCGGCTCAGCTTCGCCTCAACAATCGGTTCCCGCTCTTTCTCGGCGAGCGTCGCCCCTTCTTCCTCGAAGGCAGGGACATCTTCGAGGCGCCGAGAAGCGCGGTGTACACACGCTCGATCAACCGGCCGCACGTCGCGACGAAGGTGAGCGGGCAGCTGCCGAACGGGCGCTTCGGATCGTTGGTCGCGTACGACATCGACCCGCCGGACAGCGTGGTGGACCCCGGGTTCGACCCGTCGGCGTTCCCGGGCGCGTTCGAGACCGTCACGACGGTCAATCGGGCGCTCTGGGACGCCCACGACGACCTGACGCTCGGCGTGTCCGGCGTGACCAGAAACTGGGTCGGAAACCCAGAGCGCACCGCGGCGAACTACGTGGTCGCGGTCGAGGCGGATGCGGAGCCGGCCAATGGGCTGTCGACCGAGGCGAGCGTTGCGCTGAGCCATTCGCGCTCGCTCGACGGCGAGGAGCTCGACGGGATCTCCGGCGAGGCGTTCGTCCAGTACCGCACCGATACGTGGCGCACGTTCGCCCGCTACGACGCCATCAGCGACGGGTTTCGCGCGGAGAGCGGATTCGTGCGCCGGGTGGGCTTCCACGCAGGAGCGTTGAAGCTCGACTACTACTACCGGAGCGACCGCCGGGGATTGCAACACATCAGCCCCGGCGTGCTCGCGAGCGCGGTCGTCGACGGCTACGGCGAGGTGGTCGACCGGACGATCAGCCCGAACGTCTACTGGGATTTCGGGCGGCACACCGCGATGTTCCACGAGTACGAGCGGGTGGGCGAGCGCTACGAGGGGCGGTGGTTCGACATGGACGCCTATCACCTCTGGGCCGGCACGAGCGCCGTGGAGTGG
>CAZFPM010000196.1:6071-11678 GCA_964520965.1 uncultured Myxococcales bacterium | reverse complement strand
ACAACCCCTATGCGGTGAACTTCCGGGTCGCGCTGCACCCGTTCTACGCCTACATCGGCACTGCGGACTCCATCGGCGCCTACGCCATGGCCGACTACGAGCTGAGCCGCACGGTCGCGGTCCGGGCGAACGTCACGTACCCCTACTTCAACTTCACCGACTCGGACCGCCCGAGCCGCTTCGCGATCGGCGAGGCGATGATCCGCGTGCACGCCGACGAGCAACGGGCCGCGATCATCTCGATGGTCTTGCGCCAGACCGAGGTCGAGGACGGCACGTGGACGACCTCTACCGACGTGCCCAGCACGGTGCGGAAGACGATCGGCGGTCGGTTCGGCGCGCGCTACGCCCAGATCCCGGCGAGATTTCGCCAGGCCGACAACTGCCCGCGCAACCCGTGCGTCTACGACTCGACCCGCATCACGGCCTTCGTCGGCTTCGACGCGATGACGCGTGACCAACCGCCGCATCGAGTTCGAGGGCTACGGCGAGCGCCGAGACCGTGGCTGGTACGAGTTCTTCGGTGATGCCCTGGTCGCGGCGAGCGTGAGCTACGATGGCGCCGACCTCCCCGACCGCGCGCAGTCGTGGGGCATCGGCGGCCGCGCCGGATTGGAGGGCGGCCACGGCCACGGTGCGGCGTGGGGCTACCGGTTGGAGGGCGGGTTGAACCCCGCGCACGGCGGTATCTACGTGGCCGTCTCGTTCGGCCTCGACCTCAACCTCTCGGTCGGCGGTGGATTGTCGCCGGAAGGCGCCGACTCCGGCGGCCGCGGTGACGGCAGCGGGATGTGTACGAATACGTGTCGCACGGCGCGCGATGGGGAGTGCGACGACGGCGGTCCGGGGGCGATCTACGGGATCTGCGCGTATGGGACGGATTGCGCGGATTGCGGGGCGCGTTGAGCCGACGGCGGCCGGTGCGGTGGCGGTTCCGCCAAAGCCGCGCATCCGCGTGTCGAGCTCCTCGGCACGGAGCCGCCGAGCCTTGGCGCAATCGGCTCGACGAACTCCATTTATCCGTGTAATATGGAGTTATGTACACCAGATTGCTCGAGGCGTCTTCGCAGAGTAGCTTCTTCCTGTTCGGCCCTCGCGGGACCGGCAAGTCGACCTGGGTCCGCGCGACGTTCCCCGACGCGGTCTACCTGGACCTACTGGATGCCCGGCTCACGGTCCCGCTGACGGCTGCCCCGGATCGACTCCGCGATCTGATTCCGGCGGAGCACGACGGCTGGGTGGTCATCGACGAGGTGCAGAAGGCGCCGGCGCTGCTCGACGAGGTGCACCGCCTGATCGAGTCCCGCGGCCTTCGCTTCGTCCTGACGGGATCGAGCGCGCGCAAGCTCCGCCGCGGGGGCGTCAACCTATTGGCGGGGCGCGCGCTGACGAAGGCGATGCACCCGCTGACGGTGAGGGAGCTGGGCGACGACTTCTCGCTCGCCCGCTCGCTGCGAACGGGTCATCTGCCGATGGCCCTCGCCGGCGAGGAGCCCGACCGGTATCTCGCGGCCTTCGTGCAGACCTACCTGCGCGAAGAGGTGATGCACGAGGGGCTGACCCGGAACCTGGGCGCTTTCACGCGCTTTCTCGAAGCGGCGAGCTTCTCGCAGGGCAGCCCGCTGAACGTGACCGAGGTCGCTCGAGACGCGGGGGTGCACCGCAAGGTGGTGGAGGGGTACTTCGGGATCGTGGACGACCTGCTGCTGGGCTCGACGCTCCCGGTCTTCACGAAGCGCGCGAAGCGGCGGATGACGGCGCGCCCGAAGTTCTGGTTCTTCGATGCCGGCGTCTATCGAGCGCTTCGTCCTCGCGGCCCGCTCGATCGGCCAGAGGAGATCGAGGGCATCGCGCTGGAGACGCTGGTCTACCAGGAGCTGCGGGCCCTGAACGACTACCTGGAGCTGGGCTACGACCTCTACTTCTGGCGCACGTCCCACGGCGTCGAGGTCGACTTCGTCTGCTACGGCCCGCGCGGCCTGGTGGCCATCGAGGTGAAGCGCGCGGCGAAGCTCCGCTCCCGCGACCTGAAGGGCCTCGAGGCGTTCTGCGCCGACTACCCGCAGGCGACCGCACTCCTCCTCTACGGCGGCGACCGGCCCCTCCAACTCGGCTCTGTCCGCATCCTCCCCATCGAGGACGGACTCCGCACCCTCGGCCCGCTCCTGGCCGAGCCGCCGGCACCGCTCCGAGCTCAGTGAGGACGGAGCCGCGTGGGGGTACCGATTGGAGGCCGGCCTGAACCCGGCCCACGGCGGCCTCTACGGTGTGGTGTCCTTCGGCCTCGACCTCAACCTCTCGGTCGGCGGCGAGTTCTCGCCGGACGACGGTGGGAGCGGCAGAGGCTCGGAAGGTGGGGGGATGTGTACCAATACCTGCCGCACGGCCCGCGACGGGGAGTGCGACGACGACGACCGGGACGACCGAGACGATCGGGAAGACGACGACGACGGGGACGACGACGAGGAGAACGCCGCGAGGGCCGAACTCGAAACCCTGCTGCAAGCACGCCCCGGCGGAGATGCCGAGGAGCCACGCCAACCGGCCGAAGGCCGTTCCGCGCTGGAAGAGCTCCTGCGCGCCCCCTGATCACGGCTATCACGCCGCCGATTCGTCCCCCAGCCCGCGCGTCCCGAACTTCCGGTTGACCCGAGTCCGTCGCTCCGGCACGTTGGGTACTCCCCGGCACATCGTGGACTACCGCTCCACGACGGGTGCGGACGGGCGGGCGTCGACGGGTTCCGACTCACGCCCCACGAGACAGCCCGCGCCGCACACCGACCGTGACGACACAACCCGGCGAGGGCGCTGATGCAGACCCCGAGTGAGCGACGACACGCCGCGATCCGGACAGCGGGGTTCGTGATCGTCGCGTTGTGTGCGCTGCCGTCGACCCCCGCCGCCGGGCAGCAGGTCACCGACGTGATCGGCCCACGCGTCCGGTTGATCGCCGCCTCCGGGGGACGCGCCGGGCCGCTCGCCCCGATCATGGACGGAAGTGTCGGCGACGTCGGGCTGGCGGTCTCGGTGCGCTTCGCTACCGACGACATCGATCGCTGGGCACCCGGCGTCGAGAACACGGGAGTCGAGCTGCACTACCGTGAGGGCGAGCGGGTCTGCGTCGGGCGGGTCTGCGGCGCGTACGTGCCCTTCGGTGCAATCGAGTCGCTCGCCGACGCACCGGGCGTCGAACGTGTCGAGGCCGGCTGGATCCCCCTGCTCAGGAGACCGCTCTACGAGACCGTCGGCGAGATCGGCGGGCGCCAGGCGCACGAGCAGAGCGCGGTGGGCCGGCTGACCGGCGACGGAGTGGTGATCGGAAACATCGACCAGCCCATCGACATCTTCCACCCGGCCTTTCTTCGGGCCGATGGCGGCTTCGTCCCGTGGATCGACATCGACGGCGATGGGATCTTCGGCACCGGGGACGCCATCGACGCCGACGACGACGGCACCGTAGACGTCGGAGAGCGGATCACCGTGCTCGATGGCACACGCTTCTGGTGGGACGCGACGGAGATCTACGAGGAGAACAGCGACGGGGTGTTCCAGCCCGACCAGGACTGGGCCTTCGCCGACAGAAACGGCAATGGACGGCGCGACAACGGGGCGGGAGCGGGATTCACCGAGGGGGATCCCGGCTACGGGGAACCCATCTTCATCGCGAACGACGTCGATGGCGACGGCTGGGTCGACCGCGACGAGAAGTTCATCGCGCTGGCGACGTCGAGGGTGAGCACCGTCGTCGTCGACGACGAGACGTACGTCCGGGGAATCGACCTGATCCATGCAGACACGAGGGGAGAGCTCCGCGACGGAGACGGCCCGATGGCGACCAGCCATGCGACAGGCGTCGCCGGAATCCTCGGCGCGGGGTCGGTCACCCGCAGCCGCCTCGCCGGCGTCGCGCCAGGCGCCGAGCTCGTCGCGCTGGTCCACACCACCGACGCCGATGGCGATCCGATCCTGGCGTTGGTCGATGCCGCCGAGAGGCTCGACATCGACATCCTGCTCCACGAGTACTCCGGATGGGACTGGGTGCCGTTGGATGGGAGCAGCAACGTCGAGCTCGCCATGCAGACCGCGCGAGACGGCGGCATGCACCAGGTCACGCCAGCCGGCAACCTCGCGCGCTCGGAGAAACACGCCCGCCACACGATCCTCGCGACCGGTACGGCGATGACGATCACCGTGCCCGAGGAGGTACGCGACGGGACGCCGGTCGGCGCGATGCTGATCTCCCTGCACTGGGACGCCGCCGAGGCTGGACCCGCACCGCATATCGTCATCACGGCGCCCGGCGGAGATCGGTTCACGCTCGACGGGAGCGCAGCCGACGGGGCGTGGTGGTTCGATCGACATGCGGTCTTCGACATGCCAGACGTGACACCGGCGGGGACGGCGACGCGGTTCATCTACGTCGGGACCGAGGACGGCTACGGCTCGATGCGCGCCGGGACCTACCGCCTCGACATCACCGCGACCGCCGGGGCGTTCGAGATGCACGTCTACGCCGACGACTACTGGTCGGGTTGGGACCACGGGGTCTCGGTGGGCAGGCCGGAACCGGCGACCACGCTGTGTTGGCCCTCCACCGCCGACGCCGGGTTCACGGTCGGAGCATACGGGGGCGTGACGGACATGCCCTGGGACGAGCCCGGATCCCTGCGCGGAGAGCTGAGGAATTACAGCTCCAGGGGACCGCGGATGGACGGGGCGCATGGCATCGACATCGTGGCGCCGGACGATCCGTTGACTCCGGCCCCCGCGGGCCATCTCGAGGATGGTTCCTACGGCTGGTACGGACGTTTCGGCGGCACGTCGGGCGCCGGTCCGCACGTCGCCGGGGCGCTCGCGCTGTTGCGGCAGGCCCGACCGACCGCGTCGGTCGACGAGCTGGAGACCGCCCTGACCGACCACACTTCGCGCGACCTCGGTGCGCTGGGTTTGCCGAGCCCGGATTACGGCTGGGGCAAGCTCCGGCTATTCGGCGCGCTCGTCCCGACGATTCGAACCCACAACTCGCCCCCCAACCTGCGCCTGACCGCCGTCGGTTCCGATCGGATCGTGATCGACGCCTCCCGCACGACCGACCCCGACGGTGACGATATCGAATATGTGATCGACACCGACTACGACGGCGTGAACGACGTCGGTCCCGTGCCCGGTCCGCTCCTGGTGGCTGACGCCCCGCTCGGAGCGTACACCGCCGTGGTCTATGCATACGACGGACACGGCGGCCGCAGCGGGCGCATCGTCCACGGCGTCGTGACCGACCCGCCCGAAGATGTGGACGTCGGCCCGGCGGACGGCGGGGATGTCGGAGCCGACTCCCCGCCCGACAGCGGCGGCGACGCGACCGTGCCCGATGTAGTAGACGACACCCCGCCCGACAGCGGCGGCGACGCGACCGTGCCCGATGTCGGAGACGCGGCCGACGCGGCAGACACGGCCGAACCGGACCCAGGCGATGTGGCGGAGCCCTTCGAAGTCGCGGACTCGGGCGACGCGGACGTCCCCGATCCGTTCGACACAGAGGTCGCCGACACGGTAGACGCAGAGGTCACCGACACGGCAGACGCAGAGGTCACCGACACGGCAGACGCA
>CAZFPM010000196.1:0-5971 GCA_964520965.1 uncultured Myxococcales bacterium | reverse complement strand
GCAGAGGTCACCGACACGGCAGACGCAGAGGTCACCGACACGGTAGACGCAGAGGCCACCGACTCGGCAGACGCAGAGGTCACCGACCCGGCAGACGCGGAGGCCACCGACTCGGCAGACACACCGCCGTCGGACACACCGCCGGACGCCGAGCACGACTTGCCCGACGATGGGGCGGACGCCGACGCAGACTCCCCCGACGCTGTCGAGGACGCTGACGCTCCCCCAGACGCAGACGCCCCGCCACTCGATGGGGTCGACGATGTCGCGTCAGACGCGGCCGACGGCGCAGACGATGACACGCGTGCTGACGCCGTAAGCGACACGGAAGGCGGTGCGCTCGACGGCGAAGCGGTGGATGCGCCGGGTTCCGGCGACACGTCGGCCGAGGGGCAGCCGTTCGTCGTGTACTATCAGGACCCGGGCTGCGCTTGCGAGACGAGCCTGGCGAAGCCGACCGGGGCGGCCTGGTGGCTACCCGGAATGTTTGCTCTCGGACTCGCCCGACCGCGAAGTCGTCGGACCCATCGGGCCGAGACCGAGAGCAAACATCATCCGTCGGCTCCGCGGGTTTCGCCCGCCAGCGCGACGACCCGGGCGACCCGAGCACGCAAACCCTCGGCGCCGCGGTGGAGATCGCCCCCGATCAGGAGGACGACCGCCGCGCCGTAGAAGTCGATCATCGACCCGACCGCGGCCAGGGTCATGCCGCCCGCTGGCGTCGGGAGCGCCGGGGCGAGGCCACCGAGCTCGGCGCGACAGCCCTCGGCGATCGAGCGGCATTGCGCCGGCGAGAACGAAAACCGCCCGCCGTGGTTGGGGAAGATCACCGTGTCCGCCCCTGCGAGGCGCATTATCTTCCCGAAGAGGGCGCCGTGGGCGATGCCCGCGGTCGGCGAGACGACGAAGCTCCCGAGCAAGGCGGGATGCGCCATGATCGGCAGCGCCAGGCTGTCGTCGTCGGCGAGCGTACGCATCGTGTCGAATCCCACGAGGCCCGGCGCGACCAACACCCCGCCGGCGCCGACGTCGGCAGCGAACCTCGCCCGCCCGAAGGTGCCGTCGGCCGACCCGCTGATGTTCGGCAGGTACCGCGTGCACCCCCCGGTCTGCGCGTTCGCCCTCTGCACCGCCTCTGTGCACAGCCTCACCCGCCGCTCGAACCCGGCGAAGCGCTGGTCGGCGATTCCGTGGTCGTCCTTGATCATGTCGACCCCGCCCATCGCGAGGTCGTAGGCGATCGAGGCAAGCTCGTCAGCCGACAGCCCCATCGGCTTGAGGGCGCTGCACAGAAGTGGGCGGTCCGGCCGTCCCAGCAGCGTCCGCAGCCCCGTCGCACCAAAGCGCGGGCCGCGGAAGTGCTCGAGCAGACCGAACGGAAGCTCGAAGTCGAGCAGCCGAACCCCGGGCTGAAGGCTGACGTTCCCGAAGAGCAGGTTGAAGAGCTGGGTCAGCTCGGCGCCGGCACACTCGACCGCATAGGAGATCTCGACGGCGTGCGACGCAGCGGCGAGTCGCTGCACCTGCTCGACGTGCCCGACGATCTGCTCCGGGATGTCCCCGGAGGGCAGCAGGTCGTACGGGAACTCGACCGTCTGCTCGACCGCGATCGCCTGCGCCCTGGGCTCCACCTCGTCGTCCGGACAGGAGAGCTGGTATGTGGCGCGGATCCGATCACCGGAGAGCGACAGATGTTTGTTTGCGATCACGCGAGGACCTAGAGTGCTTCGGGCTTGGCGAGGCTGTGCATGGCGGCGGCGTGGGCCTCGCCCATGCTCGCCTCGTCGATGCTGAGCCGCTCGCCGAGCAGGGCACCGACCGCGTCGATCAGGGCGGCTGCGTCGAGACCGTATTCGGCCAGCAGGTAGGGGCGGCTCGCTCCGTGCGCCCATCGATCCTGCAGCCCGAGGCGACGCAGCGGCGCGCGGGCACCCCGCTCGGCCATCACCTCGGCGACCGCAGAGCCCAACCCACCGATCACGCTGTGGTTCTCCAAGGTAACGACACCCTCGGTGGCTCCACAGACGGCATCGATCACCCGCGGGTCGTCGAAGGGTTTGAGCGTCGAGACCGAGAGCAACTGCACGCTGATTCCGTTCGCTTCGAGCACCGGCAGCGCCCGGAGCGCCTCCTCGGTGCAGACTCCCTCGGTCACGATCGTGATCTGGTCGCCGCGCGAGAGGCGGCGCGCCTGGCCGATCACCAACGGTTGGTCAGCCGGGAATAGCCTCGGCACCTCGCCTCGCAACATGCGGACGTAGACCGGTCCGTTTACTGCGGCGATCGGATCGAGCATCGACTCGAGGTCGGTCGCGTCGGCGCAAGAGAGCACGGTCATGTTTGGAAGTGCCCTCATGAGCGCGACATCGTCGGTCGCCTGGTGCGTGATCCCGCCCGGCGTCGTGACGCCAGGCAGGAACCCGAGGAGTCTCACCTTCAGGTTCGGATACGCGATGGAGATCGCGACCTGCTCGTAGGGGCGCCGGGTGACGAACACGCCGAATGTGTGCACGAAGGGCACGAAGCCCTCGCGAGCGAGACCGCCCGCCACACCCATCATATTCTGCTCGGCCATGCCCATCGAGAAGAAGCGGTCCCGATGGGTGTCCCGAAACGTGTCCGCTTCGCACGACGAGGTGAGGTCGGCCGAGAGCACGACCACCTCGGGCCTGTCGGCTGCCCAGACAGGGAACCCCGTGGCGTGGGGGCGTCTGACGACCTCGATCATCGCCCGGCCTCCGTCCCGCCGCAGGAGTCGGCAGCCAACTCCCGATAGGCGTCTTCGAAGAGCGCACGCTCGGCGTCGCTACGGAAACGCACGTAGTGGAACCGGGGCGCTCTCGTGCGGAGCACCTCGATGCCGCGGCAGGGGTCGGTCTGCGCGAAGATGACGAGCGGCCCGCCCGGGTGACTCGTGTTTGCAGCGGCGACGAGCGCGCCGAGGTCGTGGCCGTCGATCTCCAACGCCGTCGCGCCGAACGAGCGCGCACGGTCGACGATGGGGGAGATGGTCATCACGCCGTCCATCGGGCCGTCACACTGCTGCCCGTTGACGTCGACCACGACCTTCACGTTGTCGATCTCGTGGTACGCGAGCGCGGCGAGGGCCTCCCAGGTCTGCCCCTCCTGGAACTCGCCGTCGCTCATGAACACCCACACGAACCCCGGCTCACCTCTGAGCTTGCGCGCGAGCGCCACGCCCATCGCCTGGCTGAGGGTCTGGGCCAACGAGCCCGCCGTCACCTCGATGCCCGGCGAGTGCTCGGCTCCGATCATCTCGACCGTGCTGCCGTCTTCGTCGAAGTGGTCGAGCGCCCCCTCCGAGAGGCGGCCGAACTCGATCAGCACCGAGTAGAGCACCAGCGAGTAGTGGACCGGCGAGAAGAAGAAGCGGTCGAGGTGCGGCGCGCGCGGTCCGTTGTAATCTCCCCCACGCTGAGGATGTGCCTGCGCGGCGCTCGGCGCACCGGAGAACGCTGGCGGAACCAACGGAGCGACGCTGGGCGCCAACCGCATCAACAGCCCGTACAAGCCGACGAGTAGCTCGGCCGAGGAGCAGGCCTGGCTCAAGTAGCCGCCGTTGTTCGCCAGCGTGTACTCGAACACGCGCAGCCGCACGCGATCAGCCAGTCGCTCGACCTCGATCGGCGAGAGGTGTTCGACCGGTTTCGGCCGGCGCTCCGGAGCGGGCGATGGAAGGTCCGGGTTCATCGCGCGGCACGGTATCAGATCGGATCGGCGGTCGCATCAGGAGCCGGACAGTCGCCCTCGCCGGTGACCACGAGCACCTTCGGAAGACGCCCACCGGCGTCCTTGTGTCGTCTGAACGGCTTCAACACAAAGGGCAGGCCGAGCGCGTCGCGAAGGACGGCGAGCCCGTCGATCGCCACGACGTGAGCAGAGTCGGCATGGACCCGGGCCTGTCGTATGCGATGTTCCGGACGCAGTTGGCGATCCCGCCGCTCATGCGCGCCCGAAGCGCCCCCTGACCTTGCCCGCCGCGACTCGCAGCACCAGCTCCCCCAGCGCCAGTCCGTCCCGCACGCCGGACACCTGAGGCAGGCAGCGCGCCCCCGCACGGAGCGCCTCGGACGCTTCGCCTTCCCACATCAATCCGCGGGCCAGCTTGAATTGGGCGCCGAAGACCGCCTCCCGCGCATCCCGCGGGGAGAGCCGATCCCGGTGGCCCGCGACGAAGCGCCGGACGACGAAGACGTAGTCGCTGTACGACGACACGTCGTCGGACAGACTCCCCGCTCCGCGCAGGTAGGTGACCAACGCTTCGTCGACCACGCCGATCTGGTGAGACGCGGAGATGCGGAGATGCAGATCGAGGTCTTCGGCCGTCCGGAGGTCCGGATCGAACCCCCCCACATCGAGGTAGACGCTGCGTCTCAGCAGGATCGTGGAAGGCACGAGGAGGGGGTTTCGGACGACGTTCGGCAGGACCCAGCCGTCGGGGCCATATTGCTTCCGGCGCCGGCAACGGACGATCAGGTCGCCCTGCTCGTCGACGATGTTGTAGTCGCAGACCACCATCCCCACCTCCGGATGGCGCGCGAGGTAGTCGACCTGGCGGGTCGTCTTGGTGGGGAGCCACTGGTCGTCCGAGTCCAGGAATCCGAGGATGTCGCCCTTCGCCGCCGCGAGACCCGTGTTTCGAGCGGTGCTGACCCCGGCGTTGGCCTGGCGGATGACCCGGATCTCGTCGCCTACCTCGCTCTCGAGCAGCTCGGCCGTCCCGTCGGTCGAGCCATCGTCGACGACGATGACCTCCAGGCGCGGGTAATCCTGGGCGAGCACGCTCCGCACCGCGCGCAGGACGAGCGGCGCGCGGTTGTAGGTCGGGATGATGACGCTGACCAGCGGCTGGGTCACGGGCAGCCCCCTCCGGGCACGGCTCGGCGGGTTCGCGCCGGGATCACCAACTTGAATCTACTCGAGCTGTTGCACTCGCTGCTCGTCATCCGAAGGAGCTCCGACTCCGGGTATGCGTGAGTCCGCCACACAGCCTAATACTGCATCGGCCGGAAACAAGTGTCCCGCGATTCGCGACTGGATTGGTCGACGCGTCTCGTGCCGCTGGGTCCGCCCGGGCCGAGCGGAGCGAGGACGATGTGACCGCCGCTACTGCTGATCCAGGAAGCGCTGCACTGCGCCGGGCAGGTCGGCGAGGTTGGGCGTGATCATGCCGACGATGAACGACTCGATCATCGGTCGGGCACGCCCTGCCAGAATCCGCGGCACGCCGGGCACGCGGTCTGGATACACCTCGAGCTCGCCGGTGATGTGGATCCGGGTTCCGGCGCCTACCTTCGTGAAGTAGTTCACACCGGCGCAAGAGAAGAGGTCGTCGAAGGACCGGGTCTCGAAGCGCCAGTGAACCTCCTTCGTCGCGTCGTTCCAGCTCGCGTAGTCGCGCCACCGGGCCATCTCCGGCTGGAAGAACGGCCGGACGAGCTTGGGGGCGGACACGGCGGAAGCCTGCCAGTCGAGCACGAGGTGCATCTGGTCGTCTTCGCGACGCCGCTCGACCTCTTCGATGCATGCCACCGAGGGCAGCAGCGGGATCAGCGACGCCATGTTGTCCCGCAAGACGGGCCACACGGCGTCCACGGGGTGGGTGATGACCTGGTCGTAGTCGATTTTCAATTTCGTTCGGGGGCGGGGCGACGACGGGCCCCTCCATAGCCGGACGCTCAGACGGCTGGAAGCTCAGAGCGTTCGGAGCGACCCGTACGGGATTCGAACCGGCAACCGAGCGAAGCGAGGGCGGCAGTCAGCCCCCCGGCCGGGGGGCGGCGAGCAAAGCGAGCGGGGGGAACGGGAGCAAATCACGGACGGGACGCGAAACGAAGAAACCCCCGCAGCGCAGACTGCGGGGGTTTCGAGGGGAGCGACCCGTACGGGATTTGAACCCGGCGATCTCTAGCGCGCAATCTTTAACGATTTCAGACTGATAGCCTTCACA
>CAZFPM010000195.1:9667-11683 GCA_964520965.1 uncultured Myxococcales bacterium | reverse complement strand
GCTACTCCTCAGCCTGCCCGAAAAAGTCCCGCCCGCTGAGCGGTGAGCGAACCTGCTGCACGACCCAGAGCGCTTGACAGAAGGTAGGTGTGTTCGCTACCTTGCGACAGTGGTCAGACAATGCGTCAGCGGCGGGCGCGGCGCGCGCGGCGGGCGCCAGAGGGAGTGCCATCATGCATGAGTTGGGTCGGTATCGTTTCGTCGCCTGTTTCGCCGCGATCCTCTGGGCGGCCGCTGGAGCGTGTTCGGGCGAGGTTGACACCGGCATCGCGGCAACGGGGGATACATCAGGGCGCACCGGATCGGATACGGGGCAAGCCAGTGGTGACGCCGATGACGGTTCGCCGGCCGGACGCGACTTGGGTGGGCATGAGGACGTTACCGACGCGGATGGCGCAGACGCCGATGCCGCAGACGCCGATGCCGCAGACGCCGATGCCGGCGATACGTCCGTGCCGGATGCACCTTTGGTCGACGCGGAACGCCCCGAGTGCGGCGATGGCGTGGTCCAAGAAGGCGAGGAGTGCGACGACGGCAACGGCGACGACGACGACGGGTGCACAACGCTCTGCGAGCGAACCCTGCGGGCTTCGTGTGAGACGTGCGATAGCGACGACGATTGCGAGCCGGGTTCGGTCTGTTCGTCAACCGAGGCTGAGATCGTCTGTCTCGCAGCGTGCGGCGACGGCGCGTGCCCGGACGACTATTGGTGCGATGAAGGGTCCGACACTTGCCGGCCGGTAGGTGGTGTTTGCCCACCGTGCGCGGACGGCGACGACGACACTGTGTGCGATGACGACGACGTTTGCGTGGGCGGGGACGATCGGACCGATCGGGACGGAGATGGTGTGCCGGACGACTGCGACCCCTGCCCGGATGATTCGCCGGACGACACCGACCTGGACGGCGTGTGCGATTCGAACGACCAATGCGCGGGCGCGGATGACGGACGCGACGCCGACGGTGACGAGATCCCCAACGGCTGCGATACAGAGACGTGCGATGACGGACTCGATAATGACGGCGACGGTCGTGTCGATTGCGACGACACTGGCTGCGCAACCCATCCGGCATGCGCGCCCGCTCTCGAGATCTGTGACGACGGCCGCGACAACGATGACGACGGCCGCGTCGACTGCGCCGACGCCGACTGCGTAGGCGACCCTGCCTGTGTTCCAGGGGGAGTCTGTTCGAAAGCGACGCTGCTGGCTGGGTTCGGTTCGGTGACTGGAACGACCTCCGGTGCCAGCGAACATTCCGGTTCGTGCTCCGGCGGCGCCGGCCCGGAGAATGTCTGGCACCTCCGTTTGGGATCCGCTGCAACGGTGTGCCTGGACACGTTCGGGTCGACCTTCGACACGCAGCTCCACGTCCGCACCGACTGCGAAGAAGCGGGCACCGAGGTCGTTTGCAACGACGACACGGGCAGTCTGCAATCACAGGTTGAGATCGATGCCGCCGGGTCGACGACCTACTACGTGTTCGTCGATGGCTACGGCAGCTCCTCGTCGGGCGACTACACACTGACGTTGACGCTTGGAGCGTGCGACGGTGGCCCGACGGACGAGATCTGTGACGACGGCGTGGACAACGATAGCGACGGCGATGTCGACTGCGATGACACCGACTGTGCCGGCGACCCGGCGTGCGCCCCGGACCCCGAAGTCTGTGATGACGGCGTGGACAACGACGGCGACGGTAGCGTCGACTGCGACGACACCGACTGTGCCGGCGACCCGGCGTGCGCCCCGGACCCCGAAGTCTGTGATGACGGCGTGGACAACGACAGCGACGGCGATGTCGACTGCGATGACACCGACTGTGCCGACGACCCGGCGTGTACGACCGGTGGCGTCTGCTCCGACGTGACCTTCTTCACCGCGTTCGGCTCCGTGACCGGGACGACATCCGGGACCAGCGAGCACTCCGGCTCGTGCTCCGGCGGCGCCGGTCCCGAGGAGGTCTGGGGGTTCCGTCTGACATCGGCCGGGACGGTGTGCCTGGACACGTTCGGGT
>CAZFPM010000195.1:9475-9567 GCA_964520965.1 uncultured Myxococcales bacterium | reverse complement strand
CAGCTCCTCGGCGGGCGACTACACCCTGACGTTGACGTTTGGAGCGTGCGACGGTGGCCCGACGGACGAGATCTGCGACGACGGCGTGGACA
>CAZFPM010000195.1:0-9375 GCA_964520965.1 uncultured Myxococcales bacterium | reverse complement strand
ACGACGGCGACGGCAGCGTCGACTGCGACGACACCGACTGTGCCGGAGACCCGGCATGCGCCCCGGACCCCGAAGTCTGTGACGACGGCGTGGACAACGACGGCGACGGCAGCGTCGACTGCGACGACACCGACTGTGCCGGAGACCCGGCGTGTACGACCAGTGGCGTCTGCTCCGACGTGACCTTCTTCACCGAGTTCGGCTCCGTGACCGGGACGACATCCGGGACCAGCGAGCACTCAGGCTCGTGCTCCGGCGGCAGCGGTCCCGAGGATGTCTGGGGGTTCCGTCTGACATCGGCCGGGACGGTGTGCCTGGACACGTTCGGGTCGACCTTCGACACGCAGCTCCACGTCCGGACCGACTGCGAAGAAGCGGGCACCGAGGTCGTTTGCAACGACGACACGGGCAGTCTGCAATCACAGGTTGAGATCGATGCCGCCGGCTTGACAACCTACTACGTGTTCGTCGACGGCTTCGGCAGCTCCTCGGCGGGCGACTACACCCTGACGTTGACGTTTGGAGCGTGCGACGGTTGAGGGGAGCACCGGGGTCGACGGCGACGAGGTCGTCGGAGCCACGGTGTCGGTGCGTTGACGCGCGCGGGGGCGCTCGGCGCGTCGCGTCGAGCCGCTCCCCAATCTTCGATTGCACAACCGCCCGAGAAGTGTCAAAGGACGACAGGGGCGACTCGGAAGGCCGCCGCGACGTCTCCGTCGCCGGCCGACCGCAGATGGAGCCCCACACTCTCCCAGGCCGGCCGTGCGCACGTCGATGATCCTGCTCCTGGTGGCGCTCGTCACAGCGGCGTCCGCTTGCGTCGCAGACACGGCACACGAGCCGTCCAACCCCGACAAGGAGGAGCGCGAGACCTCGCCCACGATCGCCGACCCGTCCAAGGCCGACTCGTTGGGCGCGAGCGTGGTCCCCGTGGTCGAGCTGCGCTTCGGCGAAGAGGTGCGCGGCACCTTCGTCGAGGACGAACAGCTCGACGGGTACTGGTTCTCGGTCGACCAGGGCGTCCGCATCACCCTCGAGATCACCGACAGCGGCACCGACGAAGGGCTCGATACGGTGCTCTTCCTCTACGGTCCCGCAAACGTCGACCGGTACTTCGGACCCGAGGCGATCACCGTCGACGACGATGGCGGCTGGGGGTTGCGATCGAAGATCGACGATTTCGAGATCCCCGCCGACGGCGACTACATGGTGGTCGTGGGCGGCTACGCGGGCGACGCGCGCGGCGACTACCGGTTGACCCTGGAGTGCGCCGGGAACTGCCCGCCCGGCGTTCACCCCCCGACCGCGGACGCTGGCGGCGACGGGTCGGACTGGCCCGGCGATGCCGGCACCGACGTGCCGGTCGACCCCGACGGCGCTCTGTTGCTCGATGTCGATATCCGCGACATCTGGGCGAGACCGCTGTCCGACGGCGAGTGCACGCTCTTCGGCGCCGGGGTCGACGCTTCGGCCCGGGGTCGCACCACTGTGCGCGTGCTCGAGACCGGCGCGATCACGGCCCGTTGCAGCGGGCCCGATCATCGACACGGCACGTTCACCGTGCGCATCGACTCCCTGTCGGCGGCCGGCGTGACCGTGCTGTCGAGCGACGGGATACTCGGCGTGGGCCTCGACGTGCGCGGCGGGCACCCGACCCTGCACATCGGCTTGCAGCACGACTGGTTCGCATCGACCGGGCCACCACCGCGCCCGGGCACCCACGCGCGCTTCTTGATGGACGGCGAAGAGCTGTGGGATCTGGTTGCCGAGCGCATCCTCGCCGCCACGGACACGGTCCATATATCGACGTGGTGGTGGGAGTCGGACTTCGAGATGCGCCGCATGCCGGAGATCCTCAACCGCGACGCGCGTGAGCCGAACACGGTCATGGCGCTGCTCGACGCCACCAGCGCGACGAAGCGCGTGCTCGTGTGGGACCACTTCGCCGCCGGGCTGTTCAACGCCGACTGGGACCTGCGACAGCGCGGCGCCACCGACGGCGACGGGTTCGAATACCTTGGACAAGACAACCCGACGCGGGGGAGATTCACCTGGCAGATGACGCCACCGGACTTTCACGCCCGGCTCGCAGAGGCCCTCGGAGCCCTGCCGAATGACTTCTCCGGCCCGCGCCTCTCACCCGCTGCCGACCCTCGCGAAGTCGACCTGACCGATCTCCCCATTCATCTCGACATCCCGCTCGCGTCGTACCATCAGAAGTTCTGGGTCTTCGACGGCGACGAGGCGGTCATCTCGGGAATGAACGTCAAGCTCATCGACTGGGACACGAACGGGCACGCCGTGTTCGACCATCGGCGCATGCGCTTCTCGTCCGCCACGTGGCCGCGTCGCGACGTCGACCAGGCCCTGCTCCATCCGGACACCCCGCCGAGGAAGGACTACGGCATCTATCTGCAGGGGCCGGCCGCGGCCGACGCCGAGGCGATGTTCCACCGGCGTTGGGACCTCGCGATCAGCGACGACGTCCAGCATGCCGAGAACGCGACCTCGTACGCGGCTCCGAGCGACATCGCTCCCGTCCCCGGCGGAGTAGAGGTCCAGGTGGTGGCGACATTGCCGGAGCCCTTCTACGAGTACGCCATCTACGAGTCACACCTGAACGCCATTCGGAACGCCCGGGAGTACATCTTCATCGAGGACCAGTACTGGCGGGCCCCCTTCCTGGTCGACGCGATCATGGAGCGAATGGCCGAGGTTCCCGGCCTGCAGCTGATCGTCGTCACGATGCCGGTCTCCGATTGGACCGACGCGGGGTGCTACTGGACCTACGAGACGAACCGCCGACTCCGGACCGCCTTCGCCGGGCGCTATCACCTGTTCCAGGCTCGCGCGTTCGCCGCCCGCGACTCGGTGGTTCTCGACGAGGAAGCGCCACCGCTCCACGACACCGAGGGCGTCTTCGTGGACATCTCCGTGCACTCGAAGCTGATGATCGTCGACGACGTCTTCGTGTCGGTCGGCTCGTGCAACAAGAACACCCGCGGATATGTGTACGAGGCCGAGCTGAACGCGAACGTGCTCGACGCGCCCTTCGCGACCGCCGCGCGTGAGCGCGTGGTCGCGAACCTGCTCGGCGTCGACTTCGCGCCCTCCGACTGGGTCGGCGCGCTGCAAGACGCAGCCGCCGAGAACGACGCGACGTGGGAGAACTGGGACGACCGGCGATTCGGTATCGACCTCTACGGCGCGCCGCTGCCGGCGGAGTACCGGGTGCAGGGCTTCGTATACTCGCTCGACTTCGACGACCCGTCCGAGTGCCTGATCGAGTCCATCGGGCCGGACATCACGTCCGAAGGCGACGGCGAAGAGGAAGAGCCGAAGCCCTGAACCGATCGGCCGCGACGTTGACCGCGGCGTGCCGCAGAGATCGGGTGCGCTCACGACACGGTTGCCGGGCGTCGAAAAGCGGCGTACCAACGGTGTGCGCGATGCCGCGACCGCCGCGGCAAGCCCAGCGGCCGACTCGCATAGCGACCGGTCCCAACCCCACCTCCACGCCAGGGAGAGAACCGATGACGAAGAAAGAAATGGCTGCGAAGCTCGCAAACAAGACCGGTCTCAGCAACGCGAAGGCGGCTGAGATCCTCAGCGCGATCTTCGACGCGAACCCCGGTAAGGGCATCATCGCGGTCGAGCTCGACGCCGGCCGCAAGGTCACGATTCCGGGCTTCGGCACGTTCGGCACCCGTCGGCGCAGCGCGCGCCAGGGCACGAACCCCGCTACCGGCAACAAGATCACGATCCCGGCACGCAAGTACGCGTTCTTCAAGCCGGGCAAGACGCTGCGCGAGCGCGTCGAGGACTGAGTTCGAACTGCGGCGCGAGCCGCGCGATCGAAGCAGACGCCCCTGAACCGGGGCGTCTGTCGTTTTTGCACGCCGCCCCTACGGGACGTCACGACGAACGGGTTGATTCGACGAGATCGACGACCGACACTGTCGACATCGCTCAGAGGATTCACGATGGCTGACACATGGGGAGTGGAACTTCGGAAATCCAGGCTCTCGGTGCTGCGGAACGGGCCTGTCGGCGTGCCGGGAGCTGCACGGACGGTCACCGACGCTCGCCGGGAGCGCCCACGAGGCTCCGCATGCTCTTTCCCCCGATGACGAGGTGATGGCGATGCGTACCCCAATGAGACCGCTACTGCTCGGATTGGCGCTCTGGTCGCTCACCTTCGCGGCGTGCGGCGTCGACGAGGATTCCGATGCTGAAGACTCCGGGAGCGATGTCGCCGACGTAGACGCCGGTTCCGACGACACCGGCGACGACGGGTCGACTTCGGACGACTCGGACGGCTCTGGCGACCTCGGGGACGTTGCGGATTGGACGCCCCCGGAACCGCGCGATCCGGACGAGCCACCGGCGGTCGAGCCGCACGAGTCCCGACCGGCGACGCTGCTCTTCCACGTCGAAGACGAGGCGGGCGCGGCCGTCCAGGGGACGGCGATCGACGTATTCGGACGCAGCGTGCTGACCGACGCGCGGGGCGACGCACGGCTCGAGCGGCTGCCTACCGGCGAGTACATCGTCGGCCTGCGCAAGTCGGGCTACGCCGAGCAGGTCAGGACGGTCGAGCTGTCTCGCGGGTCGGTCACCCGGCTCGTCTTCACCCTGCGCGCCCGACCCGAGGCCGTGACCTTCGACGCCGCTGATGGGGGCACCGTCGCGCACAGCGACCTGTCGCTGGAGTTCGGCCCCGACGCCTTCATCGACGTACGGGGTCAGCGGTACGACGGGGTCGTATCGGTGACGCTGACGGCCTTCGGCGCCGACGCCGAGTCGTTGCTCGCCTTCCCCGCACCCCTGGTTGCCGAGGACAGCGCAGGCGAAACCACCTACCTGGAGACCTTGGGAGCCTTCGATGTCTCGGTGCTCGGCGAAGACGGTCAGCCCCTGGCCCTGGCGGGCGACGAGAGGGTGACCGCCCGGTTGGCGTTGCCGGCGGACAGCGAACGGGCCCTGGGTGATCTGGTCCCGATGTGGAGCCTGGACCCGACGACAGCCCTCTGGCACGAGGAGGCCGGGGTCGTCGCCGAGGTGGTCGAGGGCGATGGCGGGCAGTCGCTCTGGGTGGAGCTGCCGCACGTGTCGGTGTGGAACTTCGATACCAAGGCCGCGCAGTCCTGCTACTGGATCCACATCAGGAACGCGGACAACTTCCTCGGCGCGGTCGAGCTCGAGGTGATCGGGCCTGGCTACCGTCGGCGCGCCGTGGTCCAGGACTTCGACATCAACGTGGTCCGCGTGCCCCCGGGTCCCACGACCGCGATTCTCTACATCGGCGGGGTGGAGCTCGACCGGATCGACTTCATCGCTGTACCGGTCACGGACGGCAACTGCCCGGAATACGAGCTCTTCGCTCGCGACGCGATCGACCTGGGCGGTGGCGGCGGACGGATCATCGTCGGAGTGACCGCAGGCAACTGTCCGGCGCCTGGGTTGCTCCTCGAGATCGCACCGGTGGGCGACGCTCCGCTCCACAGCGAACCCATGACGGCACACCTCGCCGAGGTCGTCGGTCTCACACCGGGCGACTGGACCCTGTCGTTGTTCGATCCCGAGGACGGCGCGCGTGGTGTCCCCCTGGATGCGGTGACCGTGACGATCGACGACACGTGTGCGACGGAGACTTGCGACTGGCAGCACCACGCCCTCCACGTGCCGCCACGATTCGGCGCCATCCCACCGGGGGGCTGTGTGCGCCCACCGTGCCAGGGCGACGAGTGTCACAGCTGCGTGATCGCCGAGGTTGCGGACGCCGCCGGGGATCCCGCACATTCCGTCTACGTGTCCATGTACGATCCGGTGTTCCGCGCGCACGCGACTGGTTTGGACGGTTCGTTCTGCGAAGACATCGACGATGGCGCCGACATCGAGCTCCTGCTCACGCCCCACGGCGGAGTGCCAGCCGCCGCCGTGCTGCCGAGGTCCGCGTCATGCGAGAACGGCGGATGTGCGCGTCGCCGCTTCACGGTCGCGACAGAGACGCTCCTCTGCCCGGGCGGTGCAACTCACCGACGCGGCACCGGCCGCCTCATGGACTTCCTGCATCCCGGCTACACCGGAGACGGCCAATACCCGCCGACGCCGACCGGCGTCGCGACGGCGTTCTCCATCGACGGGACCGGAGACGCGGGATTTGTCGACTGGGTGGAGGAGGATCCAACGTTCTACCTCAACCAGACGTTCGGCTTCCGTCGGGTGTCGCAGGATCCCCTGGGCGTCGAGTGGCCCGAGCGCACCGTGATTCGAACGAAGCTCACCGACCAGATCGGGCTGAGCTTCGAGTTCGGCCCCGAGGCAGCCCTGGGACCCGGAACGCACAACGTCGGCGCCGCGGGTCAAACGGTCGACGTGGTGGTCGACTGGTTCCCGAGCACCGACCCACCCGACCACTACTCGGCCGTCGGCGGCTCCGTCGAGGTCATCGAGCGCACGTCGAACACCATCTGGCTCGGTTACGAACTCCAGTTGAGCCCCGTCGGCGACACGGCGGCTGGTGATGCGGAGATCGACGGGACCATCTTCGCCACGATCTCGGCCCAGGCAGACACGCGGCGCCTGACCTCGACGCAACGCAGTCACTATCAGAACGGTGGGGCAGTCTACATCGTCAGCGAGGACGCACCCGATGGCGTGTCCTACGGTCCGGCCGGTCAGTTCGCGGTCGATCCGGACTTCCCGCTCGGCGAGCTCCAATACTGCGTCCCGAACAGCGGGTGGCACATGCTGGTCGGTGAGCCCGTGCCAGGGATGGTCCTGCCGTTCACGGCGCTCCAGGAAGTGCGTGACGGCTCGGTGTTCCTGTACGGCAACGACGCCGACGATGCGTGGCTGTACACGACCTTCAAGGCCCGCTGGTTCTCGCGCGAGTACATCGAGTTGCTCTATGCGAGTAACGGCCGCGACCTCGGTGAGATCGAAGCAGGTGCGACGATTCTCGGGCGCGCGTTCCGAGGCGAGGATCCGATCGTGAACGGCCTGTCCGAGGTCTACCTGGAGCACCCGTCCGGGCGCATCGACGGTGAATTCCTGGCCGACGACTTCTCGGTCACGGACGACCCCTCCGGCGGTGTGTTCGTCTTCTTCGCGGTACCGCCACAGCCGCCGGACGATCCATACACGCTCCACCTGATCGACCTGGAGGGCGCGGAAGTCCTGGAGTACGCTCAGCAGATCGCGCCGATCGCGGGCGGGGTCATGGTGACCCACAACTGAGCGGGGCGAGTGCGGACCGGGTGGCGGTGGGCCGCTGAGGGCCGTTCACGCGGAACCGCAAGACCGAAGACCGGGCTTCAGCGCCAGTACGCCACGATCAACGCGAACAAGACGAGGCGGACCAGGTCGAAGCTCCCGTTTATCGCAACCAGCTTCCAGCCCCGCTTCTCCCAGGCGACGCGGCCGATCTGAATCGGCACGAAGAAGCCAAGCCACATCGGGATCGCGTTGTCGAGCGCCGACGCCCAGACAGCCGGAGTCTCACCGGCGAGCGCGGCCGCGGTCTGCGAGACGATCAACACGTGCGCGAGCACGTAGGCGATCAGGAGGTTGCCGACGGCGAACAACGCCATCGACCTGCCCATCTCGGCGCCCTTCGGCTCGGGCATGTCCTCCATGCCCATCTCCTTGGCCCACGCCTTGCCGAACAGAGGACCGTACCAGGCCCAACCCACGGGCATCGCCGCAATGACGCAGGCCAGCACGGCCAGGTAGTTGATATCCAGGTCGGGTGCCACGGGAGCCTCCTTGGCGTTGATTGCGGTACCTCAGCGTTGTCCCCGAACGCGGCGTTTGTCAACGTGAATCGCCCGCGAGCAGCGTGACCCCCCAGCGAAGTCTGGCCGTGTTCGTCATCGCCGGAGATCGTGCACGAATGGCTCGGCGTTGTCGAACGGCGCGAGCAGGCCCGAGGCGCCCCGGGCAGCGTCGCTCATTCGACCCCACAGCCGCCGGGCCACGACCGTGCACGACCCCTGCTTTCGACCGCTCCGAGCGCGACGAGACGCCACGGCGCATCTTGACTCGCAACGCCTTCACAACTAGCTACCAACGTACTCCAGACACCCGCTCCGAGGGGGGACTCTCACCCTCCGTGGCAACCGACAACAGCAGAGCACCACAATGCCAGCGACCCCGTCACGCGGCCGCTTCCATCTTCTCGTGTTTTGCTCGGTCGTCGCGGCGACGGTACTCGCTACCGGGTGCGGCAACGACCCGGTAGAGCCCGACGGCGGCACCCCGTCCGGCGATGTCGACGACGGCGGCACGCCGTCCGGCGATGTCGACGACGGCGGCGCCTTCGACCTGGACGTTCCGATCTCGGACACGAGCGACGTTCGGGCCGACGGCGACACCCCCGTCGAGGGCGACGCCGATGCCCCGTCCGACCCCGACGTCTCCGACGCGTGCGGCAATGGAGAGCTCGACGAGGGCGAGCAGTGCGACGACGGCAACGATGTCGACGACGACGACTGCGCCAACGACTGCACGACCAACCTGTCGCTGCTCTGCGGGGGATGCGAGACCGACGACGACTGCTTCGACCTCGAAGCGGCCTGCATGACCGACTTCGAGCTCCTCGTCTGCACCATCCTCTGTGCCCCTGACGAGGATGACGGCTGCCCGCCAGACTTCGAGTGCCTGCCGATCCCCGACAACGACGAGGGGGTGACGGGCGGCTTCTGTGTTCCGCAGGACGAAGCGTGCGGAGCGTGCGGGAACGGCGAGTTGGACGACGGCGAGGAGTGCGACGATGGGAATCGCAACGCTCACGACGGGTGCACCCCGGTCTGCACGGTCGGGCCGATCTGCGACGACGGAACTGTCGACGAGGGTGAGGAGTGCGACGACGGCGTCGTGCACCCGACCGAGCTCCCCGACACGTGCCGCTCCGATTGCAAGAACCCCCGTGCGGCGACAACGTCGTCGATCCTCTCGGCGGCGAAGAGTGCGACGACGGGAACACCGTCGATGGAGACGGCACCTGCCAGGCCAACTGCCTCACGCCAATGTGCGGTGACAGCATCGTCGACCCCGCCGAGGAGTGCGACGACGGAAACACGACCAATGGCGACGGAACGTGCCAGGCCGACTGCCAGGATCCGGAATGCGGTGACGGCATCGTCGATCCCGGAGAGGAGTGCGACGACGGAAACACGACCGACGGAGACGGCACCTGCCAGGCCGACTGCCAGGATCCGGAGTGTGGCGACGGCGTCGTCGATCCCGGAGAGGAGTGCGACGACGGAAACACGACCGACGGAGACAGGACGTGCCAGGCCAACTGCCAGGACCCCGCGTGCGGCGACGGGATCCTGGATCCGGGCGAGGAGTGCGACGACGGAAACACGA
>CAZFPM010000194.1:11452-11750 GCA_964520965.1 uncultured Myxococcales bacterium | reverse complement strand
CTCGGCATGCGCAGTGTCGCGTGTGCGTCGACCGGGAACACGTCAGCGTCCATGGCAGCCTACGCGGCCGCGGCGGGCATGGAGGCGATCGTCTTCATTCCCGAAGGGAAGATCGCGTATGGTAAACTGAGTCAAGCACTCGCATATGGCGCCAAGACCATACAGATCGGCGGCGACTTCGACCGGGCGATGGCACTCGTCCAGGATGTGTGCGACCGTGAGGGGATCTACCTCGTCAACTCGATCAACCCCTTCCGCATCGAAGGCCAGAAAGCGATCGGCACCGAGTTGCTCCAGG
>CAZFPM010000194.1:7011-11442 GCA_964520965.1 uncultured Myxococcales bacterium | reverse complement strand
GTGCCCGACTGGATCGTCCTGCCCGGCGGAAATCTCGGCAACAACGCCGCCCTCTCCAAGGCGTTGATCGAGCTACGCACACTCGGGGTGATCGACCGTCTTCCCCGTATCGCGGTGGTCCAGGCAAAGGGGGCCAACCCCCTGTTCACGGCGTGGACGACCGGCGACGAGCTCGTACCAGTACAGGCGAAGACGGTCGCGACCGCGATCCAGATCGGCGACCCGGTGTCGACGCGAAAGAGCCTCCGCGGCCTCGTCGCCACCGATGGCGTCGTGACCGAAGTCTCCGACCAGGAGATCCTCGACGCCAAGGCACAGGTCGACCGCGCCGGAATTGGCGCCGAGCCTGCGTCCTGCGCCACCGTCGCCGGCATCGTGCGTCTCGTGCGAGAGGGTGTGATCGCTCCGGACGACGACGTGTGTGGAATCCTCACCGGCCACGTCCTGAAAGACCCGGACGTAGTCGTCGGATACCACCGAGGCACGCTCGACGGCTTCGAGTCGACATACGCGAACGCCCCCGTGCAAGTCGACGGCGACCTCGAGTCCGTGCTGCGCGTGCTGAAGGGCTGACCGCAATGCCGATCACGTGAGCTTGTTTCTCTTGGGCAGAGCCCCATGCAGACTTCGCTTACGGGATTGGCATTATCGTCGAAGGAGGCGGGCCGGCGCGTCGTGGGTCGGGATCAGTCGGCGAGCCGTAGGCGACGCAGCTCGTCGATGCACCAGACCGCGTCCTCCATATCGTATTCGTTTCCGTGGAACACGCAGAGCACCCGCACCTCTTCGTTGTCGGACAGCCAGTGCCCTTGGAGGAGCATGTGGTCCTCCCGCGACAGGTGCTCGCGGATGCCCAGGTCGTAACGGAGCTCCGCGCCGCCCATATCGATGCGTTGGACGTGCTCCGCGCCGCCGGTCCACGGATCGAAATAGATCTCGCGCAACGGCCGCTCTCCGGGGTTGAACGCCAAGGCCACACGCAGCGCTTGCTCGGTGTGGTAGGGGCGAAGCTCGGCGATGGCGGTGCCGGGGACCGGGAGCTCGAATCGCGTGCCGTCGACGTCGAACGCCGCGACGTCGCTCCGAACCCTGATTCCGGCGCGTGCCTCGGGCGTGCGTTGGCTGGATACGAACGCGACCGACACACCGAGGACGAACACCAGCACCCGCCCGATCAGGAGCCCGCGCTGCTTCTCCCGCTCGGTCCCGGACGCGGTACCATCCGCAATGGCGACGACCATGCGCCGGTTCATCGCGACGACCACGGCAACGCCGACCACGGTCGCCGTCCAGAAGACCAGGCCGAGTGGCTTGATCAGAAAGAGGAGGAGGGGGAATCCGGCGGCTGGGAGCCAGGAGAAGTCGGCGAGCGCAACGGCGTCGTCCGCCAGACCGTCGATCGACTTCAGCTCGTGCTCTTGCTGCTTGAAGGTCTTGAACGGGATGCGCTCTGGCTTCTTCTCGGTGCCGCCGTCGGGGGTCGCTGCGGATTCCCACGGCGGGGCCGAGGTCGGCACCGGCGACGCGCCCGGTTGCCCGACCCCAGGAACACCGGCTTCGAGCACGGTCGGAGCGTCCGGGTGAGCAAGGGCGGCTGCGCCTGGCTGAACCGGGGCGGCTGCACCTGGCTGGACCGGGGCGGCTCCGCCGGGGTCGACCGGGGCGGCTCCGCCGGGGTCGACCGGGACGGGGCCGCCGGGTTCGAGCACGGTGGAGGCGCCAGGCTGGCCCGGGGCGGCTGTGCCGAGGTGTGCACCGGCGGGAGAAACGGCCGGGGCATCGAGGTGTCCGCTGGCCGGAGCGCCGGGGTGTGCTCCGGCCGGAGCGCCGGGGGACGGCGCTGCGTGAGTGTCGGAAGCGACCGCCAACGGATCGGCGGCTGGCTCGGGAGCGCGTGGCGGCGGGGTGCCGTTCGGTTCGGACATGACGTTCGGGGGTTGTTCCGAGAGGGCGTTCGGCACAGGTGAACACGGGTACGTTTGGAGTGCAACTACACGGCCGCTCGACGTGCGCGGGCATGCTGGTCGGCAGCGCCGGGAGGTTCCGGAGACCTGACCGGGAATTCCGGAGAGCTGGCGAGGAGTCCTCCCGTCGCCCCACGCTCACCCGCGACCGCCGGCCGGAGAGGGCTCGCGACGTGATCCCGGGAAGGATACGGGTTAGTCTCGCTCGGGTCCGAGTCGACCGCTTGGCGAAGCGGTGGTGTGCGCCGATGCCCGAGCTCCCCGATCTGACCGTGTACCGCGAGGCGCTGGAGCGCCGCATCGCCGGCGTCCGGCTCGCGCGAATCCGGCTGGCCAGCCCGTTCCTCGTGCGCTCGTTCGACCCGCCGCTCGATGCTGCCTACGGACGTGTGGTCACGGCGATCTCGCTCATCGGCAAGCGGGTGGTCTTCTCTCTCGAGGAGGAGCACCACCTCGTCCTCCACCTTATGGTCGCCGGCCGACTCCGGTGGTGCGACCTCGGTGCCGGGGTCCCGAAGCGGAATGGTCTCGCTGCGTTCGATTTCGGCGGCGATCCCGGGGGCTCTCTCGTCCTGACCGAGGCGAGCAAGAAGAAGCGAGCTTCGCTGCATCTCGTCGTCGGCGCAGATGCGTTGTCCACCTTCGATCGGGGGGGCATCGACCCGCTGACGGCAAACGACGACGGGTTCGCCGAAGCGATCACCCGCGAGAATCGGACTCTGAAACGGGCGCTCACCGATCCACGGATCCTCAGCGGCATCGGCAACGCCTATTCCGACGAGATCCTGCACCGGGCCGGCCTGTCCCCCGTCTCGCGAACGCAGAGCCTGTCACCGGAAGCCATCTCGGCCCTTCGGACCGCCACCCGCACCGTGCTCGTCGAGTCGACGGAGCGGCTGCGCGCGGGCGTGGGCGACGCCTTCCCGGAGAAGGTCACCGCGTTCCGCGACGAGATGGCCGTGCACGGAAAATACGGGCAGCCGTGCCCGACGTGCGCGACCGCCGTGCAGCGCATCCGCTACGCGGACAAAGAGTCGAACTACTGTCCGCGGTGCCAGACCGGGGGAAAGTTGCTCGCTGATCGCTCCCTGTCGCGCTTGCTGAAGAATGACTGGCCGCGAACGATCGACGAGCTGGAAGCGATTCGGGGGCGCAATGGTTGATTCTTCGCATCGAGTACTGTACATATGATCAGCGCCTCCTTC
The DNA here is from genome assembly GCA_964520965.1 of uncultured Myxococcales bacterium. Classification (GTDB taxonomy): domain Bacteria; phylum Myxococcota_A; class Bradymonadia; order REDH01; family REDH01; genus CAZFPM01. The sequence goes on along the minus strand of CAZFPM010000194.1, from coordinate 8,273 downwards.
GCGGTGAATCTCGATGCCCCTACACCAACCCGTTCCCACGACTCGGACCGGTCCCGACCCGGAGCGCTGGTCGCTCGACCTTCTTCGGGGCCGATTGGTAGAGCTCGTCGCCGGGGGTGACGGGGCGACGCTGACCTCGGTCTTCGATCTCGTGCTCGACGCCCAGGAGGCAGGCGAGCCGGTGGGGTGGGTCAACGCGACCCCGACGCTCTTTTCGGCGGTGGACGCCGATCTGAGCGGGGTAGACGTAGAGGCGGTGGTGATCGTACGGGTACTGAACGTCTTCAGCGCGATGCGCTCTGCCGAGCGCTTGCTGCGGTCGGGTGCGTTCGGGTTCGTAGTCCTCGATCTCGGCCCCAACCCGCGCGTACCGCCTTCGTTGCTCGGCAAGCTGGTCAAGCTCGCCCAGCTGCACGACGCCGCGGTGGTCTGTCTCACCTCGGCTCTCGGCGCGCAGTCGTCGCTCGGCTCGTTGATCTCGTTGCGGGCGATCTCACGCCGGACACGAGCGGGAGACGCAGCCTTCGCGTGTCACCTCGAAGCGATCAAGGACAAACGCTTCGGCCCGGGCTGGAGCGCATCACGAACCTACTGTGGTCCCCCGGGGCTGCGCTGAGCCGTATTGTCGACACCGATCCCGCGCCATGAGTCGCATCGCCTGCGTCAACGTGCCGGCGCTTCCCCTCCAGCTCCTGCTGAAGCGGAACCCGGCCTGGATCGACCATCCGATGTGCGTGGTCGAGCACGACGAACCGAGCGGCCGGGTGCTCTGGGTGAACCAGCGAGCCTGGGACGATCGGATTCGGCCCGGGATGCGCTACGCGGCAGCGCTCTCCCTGTCGGCAGAGCTCCGCGCGGGAGTCGTGGCGACCCCGGAGGTGGAGGAGGTGGTCGACGACCTCGCTCGGGCACTGCAGCGGTTCACACCGTCGATCGAGGCATACGAGGAGCGGCCGGGGGTTTTCTGGCTCGACGCCGATGGGCTCGGCCGACTCTACGCCTCACTCGACGACTGGACCCGACAGATCGAGCAGGTGCTCGCCGAGCGGGACTATCGCGCGACGGTGGTCGTCGGCTTCCAACGCTTCGCCGCCTACGCGCTGGCGTTAGCGCGCGCCCGCCCGCGGGTGATCCCCGATCCGGACAGCGAACGTCGCACACTGCTGCGGGTGCCGTTGGAGCGCCTCGAACCCGACGACGCGCTGCTCACGGCGCTGGAGAGGCTGGGCTTACGGACGCTCGGTCAGCTCGTCCGCATGCGC
>CAZFPM010000194.1:0-6995 GCA_964520965.1 uncultured Myxococcales bacterium | reverse complement strand
GGCGAGAACGCGGCGCGACTGCATCGCATGGCGACCGAAGGAATGCAGCTGCCTGTCCAGGCGCGTCAGAGTCGTCCGGATTTCGTCCGCGAGATCGAACTCGGTTATCCGGAACGGGACACCAACCGGATTCTCTTTCGCCTGAAGTCGGTGTTGCCGGGTCTGGTCGGCGAGCTCCTTCGCACCGACGACATGGTGGCCGAGATCCGGCTCGATCTGGAGCTGGAGCGCCGCGCGGGACAGAAGCAGGGAGACGAGGGCCGGCTCGAGGAGCGGATCCGCCCCTCGGCGCCGACCCTGGACGAAGCGTTGATTCTCGACCTTCTGCGTCTGCGGCTCGACGCGCTGCCGCTGGCGTCGGGGATTACGCGCGTGTGTTTTTCGTTGATCCCGACGCGGATCGTCCGCCGCCAGGCATCGCTCCTCGAGGGACGTCCGAAGCGCGACCTGGCTGCCGCCGGGCGGGCGCTCGCTCGCCTGCGGGCCGAGCTTGGCGACGAGGCGGTGGGGGTCCTGCGCCTCGATGACGGCCATCTGCCCGAAGCGAGGGCGCGGTGGACACCGATGCACCGACTGCGTCGCGCGGCACCGAATCGCCCCAAGGTTCGGCCGTTGGTCCGGCGAATGAACACCGCACCGTTGATCCTGCCCCCTCGCCCGAGTCAGGAGCCGGACGGCTGGCTGGTCCGCGGCCCGGAGTCCGGCCCGGTCGTGCGCAGCGTCGGTCCACACATCATCTCGGGTGGCTGGTGGGCGACGGAGGTCCATCGCGAGTACCACTTTCTCGAGACCGGACGCGGCCACCTGCTCTGGACTTTCTACGACCGGCGGCGTCGCCGTTGGTTCCTGCACGGCACCATCGAATGATACGGGCCTTCATTGAGACGGATCGCTCGATGGCGCCGAACGAATCGTCGCCGGCCAGGCGAGAGCGAGTTGCGGGCCGGTGGCCCGTGGCGAGCGAGCAACGCCGGCAGCGGCGGTTCGGGCAAGCCAGAAGCGAGCTGACTCAATGAAGGACCGTATGAACCCTCGCCGCTGACGAGCCCATGCACGCGCATCTCTGGTGCAAATCCAACTTCTCGTTTCTCGAGGGCGCCTCGCACCCGGACGAGCTCGTCGAAGAGGCGGCGCGGCTCGGTCTGAACGCGATGGCCCTGACCGATCGTGACGGGGTCTATGGTTCGGTGCGTGCCCACAAGGCGGCGAAGAACACCGGTCTGCACCTCATCCACGGAGCGACGGTCACGGTCGACGAGGGCGGAGGCGGGACCTCCGAGATCGTATTGCTGGCCATGGATCGCCGAGGTTACGGCGAGCTCTGCGGTCTGTTGTCGATCGGGCGACGACGTTCACAGAAGGGGAGCTGCCTGGTCACCTGGGACGAGTTGCTGGCGTCGACGGAGCGTTGGATCGGGCTGTGGGGAGGAGCGCGTGCGTCGATCGGGCGGCCGGTGGTCGACACGACCCGCATCGAGGCCGTCCGCGACGCCTTCGGAGACCGTCTCTACGCCATGGTGGTCCGGCATCTCGTCGATGACGAGGCGGAGGTGGAGGCACGGGTACGGCAGCGAGCTGGTCGCCTCGAGCTGCCCATCGTCGCCGCGACCGAGGTGCTCTACCACACACGTGGTCGTCGGGATCTCCAGGATGTGTTGACGTGCATTCGTCATGGGGTCTGCCTCGACGAGGCTGGGCGCCGTTTGCGGCCGAACGCCGAGCATGATCTCCGCTCGCCGCATGCTTTCGAGCGCCTCTTCGTCGATGATCTCTCGGCGGTCAGGCGGACGTTGGACATCGCGGGGCGCTGCACGTTTTCGTTCGATGACATTCGGTATCGCTATCCATCGGAGCGGCTCCCAGACGGGAAACGTTCGTTCGCATGGCTAGAAGAACTTACGCTCATCGGCGCGTTCCAGCGTTACGGAGGTCCGCCCCCAGACGATATCGAGCGCCAACTCCGCCGCGAACTTTCGCTGATCGAGGAGCTCGACTACCCCGGCTACTTCCTGACGATGTACGAGATCGTCCGCTTCTGCCGACAGTCGAACATACTCTGCCAGGGACGCGGCTCTGCCGCCAACTCGGCTGTGTGCTTCTGCCTCGGCATCACCGCGGTCGACCCCGTGCGCATGGGGCTGCTCTTCGAACGCTTCCTGTCACGGGAACGTGCCGAGCCGCCCGACATCGACCTCGATATCGCCCACGAACGCCGCGAAGAGGTCATACAGTTCGTCTACGAAAAGTATGGACGCGACCACGCCGCCATGGTCGCCAACGTGATCCGCTACCGACCCAAATCGGCCGTCCGCGACGTCGGCAAAGCCCTCGGAGTCCCCAACGTCGCCCTCGACCGGTTCGCAAAAGTACTCTCCCACTACGAGGCACCGACCGAGGCGCTCTTCGACCACGCCGGACTCAGCCACGAAGCGCCCGCGAGCGCCCACCTGATGCGACTCACGGCCGAAATTCTCGACTTCCCACGCCACCTGTCGATCCACCCCGGCGGCTTCCTCCTCGGACACGAACCCGTCCACTCCCTCGTCCCGATCGAAAACGCCACCATGCCCGGACGAACGGTGATCCAGTGGGACAAGTACGATGTCGAAGACCTCGGACTCTTCAAGGTCGACCTCCTCGGACTCGGCGCGCTCACCCAGATCGACAAGTGCTTCGCCCTGCTCCGCGAACATCGCGGCATCGACCTCGACCTCGCCTCGATCCCCGCCGACGACCCGTGGACCTACGATATGATCTGCGAGGGCGACACCGTAGGCGTCTTCCAGATCGAGAGCCGCGCCCAGATGGCCATGCTCCCCCGGCTCCGGCCGCGGAGCTTCTACGACCTCGTCATCGAGGTGAGCATCGTCCGACCCGGCCCGATCGCCGGAGACATGGTCCACCCCTACCTGCGCCGGCGAAACGGAGACGAGGAGATCGAGTATCCCCACCCCTGTCTGGTCCCCGTCCTGGAGAAGACGCTCGGCGTGCCGCTCTTCCAGGAACAGGTGATGAGGCTCGCCGTCGTCGCCGCAGACTACACCCCCGGAGAGGCCGATCAGCTTCGACGTGACATGGCTGCCTGGCGCAGTCGGGGAAAGATCGATCAGCACCGGGAGCGGCTGATCTCCCGCATGGTCACCAAGGGAATCGAGCCCGAGTTCGCCGAGCGCGTCTTCGAACAGATCCGCGGATTCGGCGAGTACGGGTTTCCCGAGAGTCACGCCGCCAGTTTCGCTCTGCTCAGCTACGCCACCTCGTATCTGCGCTGCCACTATCCCGTCGAGTTCACCTGCTCCCTGCTCAACGCCCAACCGATGGGCTTCTACGCTCCGGCCACGATCATCGACGACGCCAAGCGGCACGGTGTCCAGGTGCTCCCCGTCGATCTCGTGCACTCTCAGTGGGACTGCACACTCGCTCCGCTCGCGACACGAGACGACCATCCAGCGACGCGCTCACCTGCCGCCGACGCTTTCGCGGTCCGTCTCGGCGCTCGCCGAGTCCGGGGGCTGCCACGGGCCGAGTGGGACGCCCTGGCCGAAGCCCGTGACCAGGCCCCCTTCGCGTCTGTCGACGACCTCGTTCGGCGGACCCGGATCCCCGAACGCACACTTCGTCTGCTCGCCGAGTCCGGCGCTCTCGCCGCGCTCAAAGGCAATCGTCGCGAGGCGTTGTGGGGTGTGCTCGGCCCCGAGGCCGAGCGCGAACGGGCGCTCGATCTCGGCCCGGAGACCGAGCCCCAGCACTTCGAAGCGCTCGACGCCTTCGACACGATCGCCTGGGACTACCGAACGACCCGGGCCAGCACTCTCGGGCACCCCCTCTCCGCCATCCGCGCCGAGCTCGAGGCGCTCGGCCTACCCGACGCCGAGCGAATCGCCGCCATGCCCGACGGTCGCCGCGTCCACTACGCCGGCCTCGTGATCTGCCGGCAGCGACCGGGAACCGCCGGCGGTGTCGTCTTCATGACCCTCGAGGACGAGACCGGATTCGTGAACCTCGTCGTCTGGCAGAAGGTCTTCGAGACACACGCCATCCTCGCTCGGACCGCCTCATTCCTCGGTGTCACCGGGAAGATCCAATCACAGGACGGCGTCGTACACCTCATCGCCGACGAACTCTGGATCCCGCGCGTCGCCGCCCGCCCTTCGCACGGCTCCAGCCGGGACTTCCACTGACGCGGAAGGAAGGTGGCGGCCGGGACCCGAATCAACGGTCAGTCCCGGCCGCGACGACCCGTCCGTTCAGCTACCGCAGCGGCGGCCGTGGGTCGGCTCGGAGCACTCGACCGGGAACGGCTCGGGGAGGCGTTCGCCGACTTCCTCGCAGCCGACGATCCGGAGGATGACGCGCCGGTTCTCCCGGTTGCCCGGGGCGTAGTCGTCCTCTTGATTGTCCGCGTTCAACGTCTGACTCTCGCCGAAGGTCGCGTAGGTGACCATCCCGCTGTCGACGCCGCGGTCCCGCCAGCTCACGCCCGTCCACTCATCGCTCTCCTCGGCCGAGGGCGGACTGGTCAGGCCGTGGTAGACGCGCCTGGCACGCATCGTACCGAGCCACTCGTTGTACTCCGCGTTGCCGTCGCTGTCGGTGTGGCCTTCGACCGAGATCGCGTAACGCAGACACGGATCGGTGAGAATGAGGGCGATCTGGTCGAGAAGGTCCTCGTTCCGCTCGCGGTCGTAGCCGTTGACCGGATCGGCCGTGAATTCGCGGTAGACGTCGTAGTCGAAGAAGAAGGGCACACCGCCGTAGGTCTGGTCGACGAAGGGGAAGACATCGAGTTCCGGACACGCAGCGGCGTACGGGCACTCGACGAACTCGGGGCAGCCGTCTTCGTCCTCGACCCCGTTCCACATCTCGGCGTCTTCGGGGCAGGAGTCGAGGCAATCGACGATGCAATCGCCGTCCGTGTCGAGCAGGTCCGTGCCGTCCGGGCATTCGTCGCAGCCGTCGGGGATCCCGTCGGAGTCGGTGTCGGTGCCGTCGGCGGTGTCCGCATCGCCGCAGGCGTGGTCCGGATGACAGATGTCACAGGCGTCCGGCCACCCGTCGGAGTCGGCATCGACGCGGTCGTCGGTGCTCTCGCCCGGGTAATAACCGACGCGCCAATAATGGGCCGCATCGTCTCGCTCTGCGAACTCGCGGATCTCGTGCGGCTCGGGGAAGTCGCCGTCGAGCCGCGGACGACAGACATCACATTCGAGCTCGAACTCCTCGTCCGTCTCGCAGATCAGGTCCTCGTCGTCGTCGGGCCACTGTCGGGTGTAGCACCCTTCCTCGGGCCGCTGGTTGAAGTGCACACCGGCGTAGAGCCGGTAATCGGGGGTGCCGAACCCCTCGACGATGCCGAAGCCGGCGCCGCCTTGAACCAGCAGGTGGTCGGTCACGAACCACTTCACGCCACCGCGGAGCTCGAGGGGAACCTCCTCGATGTCCACGCCGCGCACCGCACCGAACGAGAAGAGCGCGGCGACCTCGCCGACGGCCCACAGGTCGTGGGGCTCGTTGAAGCGGGCCATGGCGCCGGTGCCGAGGGTCAAGGAGTTACCGACGTCGATATTGGCGACGCGGGTCGCGCCGTCGGCGCGCAGAAGGGTGCCCGCGTTTCCGGACCATACGAGCCACTCGGCGATGTCCACGTCCAACGTCATGCGGATCTCCGCGCGGGTACCTTCGCCCTGGTAGGCGTCCTCGTGGGTCGCGGTGGGAAGCATCAGGTCCACGAGCAGGCCGAGGGTAACCCGGTCGTAAGCGTTCAGGGGGGAGTGAGCCCGCGCCGGCGCCGCTGCAGCACCGTTGCCCCCGGCGCCGCGCTGGCGCGCCGGCGGGAGCGGATGCGATTGGGGGAAAGGTTGATCAGCCATGGTCGCGATGGAGCTGTACGGACCGCTGCCTGATCAGACCGCTGCCCGTGACTGGTGACACACTGTCCATGGGAACATTCTGGTCTCGAGTCGGCTGGAACGCAAGATCTGCGCCGATTCTTTTCGTCATATTTACCGACATTTACACCGGATCACGGATACACACATCACGCACACTTCGGGACACCGAGACCGGCCGTGTGCCGGCGCGGCGATGGGCGCAGAGGTGTCAGGCGCCAGCAGCGCGGATCGAGACAACCGAGACGACCGACCTCCTGTCGACACGTGGAGTTCGCCGATCTCCTTGGCCCGTGAGCGACCAGTGTCCATCCTGCGAAGTCGGTGACCGGGATCTCGTCTGAGAGTCCGACCTCGTCGTCGCATTTCGTGACGCATTTCCGGTTTCGCCAGGACACAAGCTCGTGATTACAGGGGGATCGCAAAGTCGAGGGTCTTGGGTTGCCCCAGGGGTGTAGACCGGCTCTGTGAGCCGGGGGCGAGATAGGATCTCGCCCTTGACGGCGGATGGCCCGGACTTTGCGACCGCCCTGGATGCCTCGTCAGGGGGATCGCAAAGTCGAGGGTCTTGGGTTGCCCCAGGGGTGTAGACCGGCTCTGTGAGCCGGGGGCGAGATAGGATCTCGCCCTTGACGGCGGATGGCCCGGACTTTGCGACCGCCCTGCTCGTGATTACCCGTCGGTCTTGCGGCGCGGCGCGCAAGTCGCTAGACGGCATTTCACACAACTCGGGCACCGGGAGCCTTCTCCGTTCGTGCTGAGGAACGGGTTGGGGACAGAGAGTGATCGAGGTATACAAGAAGTCGCTTAGTGCAGCACGCACGTCTTCCATCGGCGGCCCACGACCTGTGGCCGCCCCTCGAATATGTACCGATGAAGAATCTTTGCGCCTCCGTCGCCCGAACGTTCACCGTCGCACTCGCCGTAGCCACCCTCGCCGGTTGCGCTGACGATGGTCCTATTCTCGTCGATCACCTGGAAGGCACCACCGAAGACACCGGCGACGGCACCACCGAGGACGCCGCCGAAGACACAGCGGAAGACACCGGCGGAGACACCGGCGGAGACACCGGCAGAGACACCGGCGGAGACACCGGCGGAGACACC
>CAZFPM010000193.1:0-11818 GCA_964520965.1 uncultured Myxococcales bacterium | reverse complement strand
GCTCCGCCCTGCTCGACGGCGTGGCCCCCCGCCTGCCCAGCCGCGACGTCGATGCCGTCGCCGCGCTCACCGGTGCGATCATGCTCTCGGGTCTCGCGATGCAGGCCGCCGGAACGAGCGGTCCGGCCTCTGGGGGCGAGCATCTCGTCAGCCACTACCTCGACATGCGGGCGATCGCCGACGGCACGCCCCACGACTTCCACGGGTGCCAGGTCGCCGTCGGTACCGTGGCTACCAGTGCCCTCTACGAGCGCGTGCGGGCGCTCGACCCGCGCGCGATCGATGTCGACGCCCGGGTCGACTCCCTGCGCGCCTGGGAGGAGTACGAGACCACGCTCGCGGGACGCTTCGGCGCACTGACCGACGCCGTCGCAACACACGCACGCCGCAACTACCCAACTCCGGCCGCCCTGCGACAACGCCTCGAAACCGTCGTCGCGAATTGGGATGACCTGATGACCGATGTGTCGGCGACGCTACGCCCCAGCGCCGAGCTCCGCGACGAGCTAGACTCCGCAGCGTGTCCCACCTCGTTCGCGCAGGTCGGCGCCGGCCCGGAGCGCGCCTACGAGGCGCTCGCCTGGTCGAAGGACATCCGCGCCCGCTACACGATCCTGCACCTGGCGGCCGACCTCGGATTGCTCGAGTCCTTCGCGCGGAACTACGTCGCCCGCGACTTCGACACCTCGTCCAGCACCGCCTGACCGACGACGGTCCGAGCACAGAGACGAAGCACCCGGCTCTCTCCTCCGCGGCGCACCAGCTCCACGTCCAGGTCGATCTCTTCGCCGACGTCGGGCACGCGGTCGGGCCACTCCACGAGCACGTGCGCGCTCCCCAAGAGGTCCCAGAACCCGACGCTCTCCAGGTCGTCGACCCCTTCGACCCGATACAGATCGACGTGATGGACCAGCGGCTCGGTCGGATAGGTATTGCAGATCGCGTAGGTCGGAGAGGAGACCCACGCCGCGAACCGGTCGTCCATCCCCCTGACGAAACCCCGGGCAAAGCAGGTCTTGCCCGCACCCAGCGCCCCGCGTAATCCAACAACCAAAGGCCCGGAACACGCGCGCGCCACGGCCTCGGCAGCCGCCTCGGTGGCGGTCGGAGACGTCGTCTCCACGTCCCAAACGCTCACGGGGACGACGCGACGTGAAGCACGGTGATCACGTCGTCGCGGCGCCAGCTCACTCGACCCTCACGGTCGCTGCGGCGGAGATCGAAGCTCCCGTCGCCGAAGAGCGCGAACACGGCCTCGTCCCGACGGGGAAGACCCGTGTCTGCGTCGACCAGGAAGACCGTCGCGCCGTGCACATACGGCGCCGCGTCGTCGAGCACCCTTCGTACAGCCGGATCGTCCTCGCGGCGACGAGCGTGGTCGAGAGGGGTATCGGGGTGCGACCGTGCCAAGGCGGCGTAGATCGCCGCCCTCTCCACCGGGTGCTCGGAAGCAAGCGCGACGAAGAGCGCAGCCGCTGGGCCGTCTTCCGTGCCCGCCACCGACCACGCGGCGGCGGCGACGATGGGAGAGCGATCGTCGCGCAACGCAGTGGCCGCAGATCGCGCCGTATCGGGGTCGGCCGACGCGAGGACACGCAGCGATGCGATGCGCTCTACGTCGGAGCGCCCCGGATCCGAAGCGACGTCGGCCAAGGCCTCGGGCGATGCGAAGGCGGCGCCGAGAGCGCGCACCGTCGGATCCGGTATTTCGACCGTGAAGCCGGCGGCGGCCGTCTCGCTCGCGCACGCGAACGCGTACTCGAACGCCTTCCGGCGGATCCAATAGTCTTCGGACCGCAGCACCGTTTCCAACCGTGTCGAGTCGAGTGGGAGGCAACGGTGACGGGCCAGTTCGAGCACTTCTATCAACACTCCAGGGGTACCCCGAGCGAAGGGCTCGGCGAGCAGCTGGGCGGCGGTGGCGGTGTCGAGCTGAGCGACGTACGGCCCGGACGCGCGCAACTCCTCGGCGACGTCGACCGTCAGCAACGAACGGTCACCACCGTGGTCTTCGAGGGCCGGCGGGAGCTCCGCCAGCGCGAACGAGGCCTCGCGCCGAAGACGAGAGTCTTCACTGGTCAGCATCCGCGCCAGACCGTCGCGACCCGGCGGTCCCAACGCGGCGAGCACCGACACGAGGTCCGAACCGTCCCGCCATTCGATCGCCCCGATGTCGACGCTGCGATCCACCAGCGACGCGGTGATGGAAGGCGCGGCGTCGCCGAGGGCCCGCAGGACCACCAGAACCTCGACGGTCGACGCACCGTCGAGGTCCGACACCAACGGCTCGAAACACTCGGAGGCTCCCGACCCGGCGGCCCAGCCCGCCCAGAACTCGAACGCCTCGACCGGCATGGGGCGCGGAACGAGCCGAGCCGCGCGACAGAACGCACCGGCGGTCGGAGAGGTTGTGTACAGCCCGAGCAATGCGGCGTCTCCCCCTTCCTCCGGCGGTGCGATAGCGACCAACTCCTCGGCGGCGTCGAGAGCACGGGCATCGCCGGAGGCCAGCCATACGTCGAGCACGCGCCCCGACCGCTCCCCGTCAGGACCCGCCAGGCGCTCGTACGTCGCCGCCAGGGCGGGCCACGCGCGCATCCCCATCGCCTCGTAGTAGGGCGCGACCACCGTGGGGCGGGCGAGGAGTACCGGCAACAGCGGCTCGATCCCGCTCGGATCGTCGAGCGCCACGAGGGCCGCGACCGCCGCACCGGCACCCCTGTCGACACGCTGCGAGAGGACCTCCGAAACCAGCACCGGAACCGCCTCCGCGGCCCCGAGCTCGCCGAGCCCGACGATCGCGGCCAGCGCGACCTCCGGGCGCCCGGTCTGCGACAGTGCGATCAGCGCCGGACGTGCTTCCTCGGCGCGAAGCGCGATCAGCGCGTCTACCGCAGCGATCGCGATCGGCTCCACCGGGTCGTGGGCCCGCTCGAGAACCGCATACACCGTTCCCGGTTGTCCGAGACGGCCCATGGCACCCAACGCCGCGACAACGACGTCGCGACTGCGGTCCGTCAACACGTCGACGATGGGCACGATGGCTTCGGCACTCCCGATCTCGCCGAGCGCCTGCACCGCAGCGACCCGCACCTCGGCGACCGAGTCCGCGAGCAGTCGACTCGCCGGTCCGACAGCGTCGCGGGCGCGCATGACCCCCAGCGCACGGACGGCCGCGGACCGAACCGCCGGAGACCGGTCCGACAGGCGGCCGACGAGCACGTCCAACACCTCGAACGCGCGCAACTCTCCGGCGACTTCGGCGGCGGCCGCCCGAACCTCCGGGAGACGGTCGGCGAGGGCGCGGACGAGCAGGGGCGTCGCTTCGCCGGCCCCGAGATTGCGCAGCTCGTCGAGGGCCGAGACGCGACTCTCCGCGTCGGTCTGGTGGGCATAGGCCTCCTCTACCGACTCGATCCGACCCGGCCAGTCCAGCGCCACCGCTGGCGAAACGAGCGCGAACGACACGCAGAGGGCCGCCCAGGCGCCCAACGCCCGCCCCGGAGTGACCGCGCACCGACGTTGCGTGGCCATCGGCTCCACTACTGCAGCAGGAACGGCACGCTGATGTTCATCGGCACGTCGTTGAACTCGGGGAAGCGCATGCGACGGAAAGCCCGCCGCAGGCACGACCGCGCGTCGTCGCTGACTTCGCCGTGCGACTCGATCCGGATGTTCGTGGTCCGCCCGTCGGGCACGATCGACCATTGGACCGTTACGCCCCCGAACCGCGGGTTGGCGCGCAGCTCCCGCTGGAAACACCGCTGAATCCCAGCCTGGCTGGAGACCAGGGTTCCATTGATCTCGTCCGAGCTGAGCTTGCGCGACGGACGCGACGAGTCGAACGAGACGACGTAATCCTCCAGCGAAGGCTCCGCTTCGAGCGACTCGTCGTCATCGGAATCGCCGCGACTGCCTCGGTCTCCCCTCGAACCGCGACCGTTGCTCGGCTCCTCGGGCACCGGGTCGCTGAAGTCGAAGAGACTGGCGATCAGGGCCTCGTCTGCTTGGAGTTCGACATGCGTCGGTTCCTGGACTTCGAAGTGGTAGGGCGTCGCGCGAACGATGTCCTCGAACGGGATCGGGGGCGAGTCGACCTGGGTGTACACGACCAGCGCGGCACCGGCCGCGATGGCGAACGCGCTCGCGACGACGGTCGTTCGCCCGGTGCGTTTGGCCTCCCGCACGACGTGCTCACGCCGTTCTGCCTTCTCGATGCGCTTCTTGGCGCGCCGGGGCAGGTAGTCCATGACGAAATCGGTGAACTCCGGCGTATCGACCAACGCGGAGGCCTGCTGGGTGACGATGTCGACGACCGCGGTGTGCTCGTCGATCTCGTCCGCTTCCAGCATCTCGCGCACCCGACGCGCGGAGAACGGCCCATAGTCGCGGCCGTCGATCTCCACGATCCACTGCTCGGCCTCCTGCACCGCGCCGGTGTCCTCGGGCCCGAGCGTCGGCGCCGGCGGCAACTCCAGCCCGAAGAGCGCCTCGAGCGACGCGGTGTCGTACCGCTCCCGCTCGACCCGCTGCACCGGTGGCACGGTACCCGCCGGTGCTTGCGCGCGTACCTTGTTCAGTCCCTCCCGGAATTCGGTCATCGACTGCAGACGCATCACCGGCTCGGTCGCCAGGCACGCGTCGAGAAGGGGCCGCAACTCCGCCGGGTACGCCGTGCAGACCTGCTCTACCAACGTCTCGAGGTTGTCGCGCGTCGGATGCTCGCCGGTGAGCAGCGCGATCGTCATTACGCCAAGGCTGTAGAGATCGCTGACCTCCGAGGCCTCCCACGCGTCCTCCCGCACTTCGGGCGCGAGATACGCTGTGTCGCGGTAGGTGTCGCTGTCCGGCCCGAGGGCGAGCAGTGTCAGCTTGGCGAACCCGAGGTTCGTGACCTTGATGTGCCCGTCCCGGCCCAGGAAGAGGTTCTCGCTGGTCAACACGCCGTGCGTGGTGACCGTATGCAATGCCTCGACCGCCTGCGACGTGTGCAACAGAACGTTGAACGCCAACTCGAAGCTGAACGGGCCGTGGTTCTCGACACGCCGGGCGATCGCGGAGCGCAACGTCGTTCCGTCGATGTACTCGTACACCAGGTAGTTGCGCGGCCCGATCCGGCCTCGGCTCACCAACCGTTGCAACGAGGGGTGGTCGATGCCGAACAGACTGTCGAACGCGTCGCCCATCACGACGAGCGGCCGGTCCAACGTCGGCGCCAGAACCTTGATGACGACCCGGCCGAACATCGCGTGTTCGCCGTAGAAGTTCAGCGCGCCCTTCGAGCGACCGATGTACTTGCCGACGTGCGTGCCGTCTTCCAACTCGGCGCCCGGCCGCAGCGGGCCGTCGACCATCGCCTTCATCCCGACCGTGAGGCGGCCGCCCGTACCCGGAGGATCGGTCACGGCGTCCCCCCATCATCGACCGGCGCAGCGGGCAACGCGAGCTCGACGACCCAACCTTCGCCGGCGCGCAGCATCTCCACGTCGGCTGTCTCACCAAGATAGGTCGTCAGGCGCAACGTCACGCTCTCGTCGCTGGTCGAGACACGCTCGACCGTGTCGATGTCCGTCTCGCCGGGCACGCGCGCCGCGACGAGGATCGCCCCGGGGTCCGGCGCCTCGAGACCCGCGGCCTCGAACGCCTGTGCCTGGGCCTCGAGAGACGCGCGTGTGTTCGGCCCGAGGAACGACCAGACGGCCTCGGTGCGGTGCGCCGCAAGGGCCCCCCGGAACATCCGGAAGGCGGACTCCGGCGCCGCACGTTCGTTTGGCGCGTCCTGGGCGCAAGACGAGACGAGCACCGTCAGGAACAACCCCGGGACCGTGAATTGGAGACGGTTTCTCAAGGCCACTCGAACCACGCGGACGAACGCTGCGATGGCACCGAAATTAGTGCTGACGCCGCGCGAGCGTCAAGCTCGGCCGCCGCTCGGCCGGAGTGGCCGCCGGTACCCCACGACTCGTTGACAAGCTGCCAGCCCCGTCCGTACCCTGACGTTGCATCCCGACGCACCCACGGATCTCCCATGCCGGCTCCGCACTTCAGGCGGTCCAATCACCTCTCCGTGCTTGTCGCCATCTGCGCCACCGCCGTCATGTCGTGTGGCAACGGCGGCGGACACACCGATGCCGAGAACGCGTACAACGCGTTCCTGTCGGCCCTGCAAACCGCGGAGCCCGACCAGATCTGGCAGCTGCTCTCCGACGACACGCGGGTGATCCTCGACGGCGCGATCGACAGCCTCGAGGCGATGACCACGTTGATCGAGCAGCTCCAGCCATCCGATCAGCTCGACGCCAGAGTCCGATCGGGCGTGGAACTCCTCGACACCGCGTCGGCACCCGGCGCCCTGTTCGAGCGTCTCGTCGACCTGTCGGTCATGCCGCCGCTCGACGAGCGTGGACGCTACCGCGCCGGTCTGCGGGTCAGCGACGTGATCCAGGTCGCCCCGGACATCGTCATCATCACGACCCGGGCCGGACAGGAATTCGAGATGGTGCTGCAGCCCGACGGCGGTTGGCGCGTCCGCGAGCCCTTCCGGGGACTCCTGAACGAGGCCGTCGCCAACCTCCACGACAACCGCGAGAGCCTCGAGCGCGCCGTGCAGCTCTTCGGAAGGGGCGCACAGGAGCTCGACGAGCTCCGCCGGTACGGGCTGCTCGACGACTGATCCGACGAGTCGGACCCGTCAGGGAGCGGCGGAGCCCCGACGGCGCCAGCGACTCGCGCGCGGCGACAGCATCGCTATGATGCCCGTGGCATGAACCTACGAAGCACATCCGCGCCCGCGTGTATCGCTGTCGTCGTCCTGGCCGCCAGCGCGGTGATGGCGGCCGAGCCGGCGCCCGGGGACGACGGATCGGGCGGCGGCACGGAGATCGGGTTGCCGATCGAGTCGACCAGCGTGGTCTTCCTGTCGTCACCGCCGGAGCCCGGAGAGCGCGATTGGGACCTGTTCGGCTTCGGCGCCGGGCGCGACCGCGGCCTGCACGTCGTCGTCAAGCCCACCCCGGACGACGACTTCCCCTTCCTCCCCGACGAACCCGCGGCGCGGAGCTTTTCCGTCGGGACGGTCACGGACGGCCGCGTGGTCAACGCCGTCGCCCTCCCCCTGCCGGGCGCGACCTACGGAGTATTGCCACGCCAGCTCCGCCGACGCCTGCTCTACGGAAGCCAGGAGCTGATCGCCGCCCTCGTCGCCGCGTCCGAGTATGTCGACGCTGTCTACCCCGGATCGGTGCTCTGGCTCGGCAACATAGGGCGCCGCGGTGGCGGCGACATCCCCTATAGCGTCAGCCACAACGCCGGCCGTGACGCGGACATCGCCTTCTACACCCTCGACCCGGCCGGCAACCCCGTCGAACCACCCGATCTACTGCGATACGGGAGAAACGGTCGCAGCCACGCATACGGGGGCTACTACCGCTTCGACACCGCGCGCAACTGGGCCATGGTCAAGGCGCTCACGCTCTCCGGGCACGCCCAGATGCAACACCTCTTCATCTCCAACGGACTCGAGGCGCTCCTCATCGACCACGCCGAACGACGGCGGGAGCCGCCGGCGATCATCCGCCGCGCCGCCGAGTTGATGCGGCAGCCCGGCGCCGAGATCCCCCACGACGACCATCTCCACGTTCGGACCTATTGCAGCCGCGCCGATGTCGGCGGCGGGTGCGAGAACACCGGACGGGTGCACTCGGGCGTCGACCTGCACCGCGACGCCCGACTCGCGCGCCTCGACCAAGCCGTAGGCATGATGCGCGCCGGCGCTGCCGAGACCCGCCGGAACGCCGTCCGGCGCATCGCGCTGCTGGGCGGCGTCGCGAAGCTACCGGCAATACGACGCCGTCTCAGCGACCCCTCGCCCGCCGTGCGCACGGCTGCCGCACTCGCCATCGGTGAGATCGGCACCGAACCCATGGTCAACTGGCTGGTCGAGCACTGGGAAGAAGAGGCCGACGGTGGCGCGAGAGAAGCCCTCGTGGTCGCCGCGGGTCAGCTCGGCGGGCACAACGCCGGGACCTTCTTCGCCGACCTGCTCCAACGCGCCGCGCCGGTGACCGTGCGCGGAAAGCAGTACGACCTGCGCATCGTCGCCCTCGACGCCATCCGCGACGCCGGTCGTGCCGAGCCCGCGTTCGCGATGCTCGGACTCCTCGCCGAACCAGACGGCGCGCTCCGCGCCCGCGCCGGGCTGACGCTCCGGGAGGTCACCAACCGGGCCGTCACGAATGCTGACTGGGGCGCCCTGCCCACCGACGACCCGGAGCTGCTGCGCGCGCGCGCAGCGTGGGACGGGTGGCTCCGGTCTGCGGCCGACGAGACCCGCTCGGAGTGGATCTACGGGGGCTTCGCGGACGCCGGATACGACGTCAGCCTTGGCCCCCGAGAGACCGCCGCCGTCCTCGCCACCGCCTGCGACGACGCACGCCCGTGGATCCGCGTCAACGCGCAGCGTGAGCTGATGGGGTTGACGGGGAACCACCCGGCGAGCCTCTCCTGGCACCCGAGCGACGCCCGCACCTACTGGGTCCGATGGGTGCGGCGGAACCCCGGACGCATCTCCCGCCGCCCCTGACTCACCGCGTGTTACGGAACGCTATGGCGAGACCGGCTCCTCGATGACCACGTCCGAACGCGCCATCGCGATCGTCGCGGCGTCCATGTGCGTCGCGATCGGGTTCGCCTCCGACGCGGCGGCCCAGAACGACGACCTGGGCATGCCCACCATCGGGGAAGGCCGAGAGGGCGAGATCGTCTCGCTCTTCGCGCCCTACTGGGGCGAGGCAAACCAAGACCACGGGTGGCGCATCGCCGGCGCCCGCATCGAGGTCGGCTGGGTAGAGTGCGATGTGATCACCGACGAGGGGCACGGGGCGACCATTCGCCTGGACCATCCGGCCCAGGTCCGGTCGCCCGAATTCGAGAGCGCGAGCTTCGCGATCTCGGTCCGCGCGGATCCCGGGACTCGGCCGGCCGCGCTCGCCCTGGTCGAGGCTGTCCAGGCGAACGACCCGGGCGGGTTCTGGGGCGCGGAACCACTCCTCCCGCACTGGCTGCGCCAGCTCTGCATCGACGGGTTCGTCTGGTGTGTGGGAGCGCTGCTGGTGCTCCTGCTCGCCGCCGGTCGACAGCTGCGACAGGCGCCCCGTGCCATCGTGATCGGCATCGTCGGCGTCGTCGTATTCGGCGCGGTGGTGCGTCTGCTCATGGCGCCCGACACCACCCTCGGAGTGTGGCCCTACAGCCGGATGATCCCGCTTCACCGTGCCGTGTGGTTCGGACGTATGTACCCGACTCTCGCCGCGGCGTTCGGCCGAGAACCGTTCTTTCCCGGGACGATAGGGGCACTGACATTCTGGTTCTCGGTGGCGACGCCCCTCGCAATCTACTGCCACGGCAGTCAGCTCCTCGACAGCCAACGCGGCGGCTTCATCGCAGCGTTGGTCGTTGCCGCGCTGCCCCTGCACATCCGCTTCTCCCACAGCGAGGTCGCGTTCGCTCCGTCGATCGCCCTCTCGTCGCTGGCCTTCGCGCTGGCCCACGGCGCCCTGAAGGAACGAGCGCGCGCGTGGCGATGGTTCGCGTGGATCGCCCTGCCCCCACTGGCGTTCCTCGCCTATTCGGCCCGCCCGCTGAACATCCTCTTTGCGCCATTGTTGATCGCGACCTGCCTGTTCCTGACCCCGGCGACCGTTCGCCCACAGCGCCGATGGGGAGTCGCCGCCCTGGTCGCAGCGCCCGCCCCCCTGAGCATCTGGTACAACCTCCGCGTCTACTTCGGGGCCGAGTACGCCTCATCGGCCGCTCCGATCGAGCTCCTTCGCTCGACCGCCCGCGCGTTCTTCTCGTTCGAATACAACACGCTGATCCGGCCCGACATCACCCCGCCGCTGCTCTTGATCGCCGGCGTGATCGGCTCGGTCTGGGCCTGGCGCGCCGGACGGCGGCGCATCGTCGGCTTCCTCGTTGCGTGGCTCACGCTCTTCTTCGCGACGCACACGGTCGCGATGGGGGAGATCTACATGCAGGCCCGCTACCACATGCACCTGGTGGCCCCGCTGGCACTGATCGCCACACTCGGCTTCGACGAACTTCTCACGCGTCGCTCGTCCATCGGAATCGGCGCGCTCGCCCTCGTCGCGATCTCCCCGGTCGCCCACGGCAGCTTCATCCGCGACGTCGACTTCGACGAGCAGAGGGAATACGCGTTCGTACGCCAGGCGCGGCCCCTGATCCCCCCCGGTTGTACCGTGCTGGAGTTCAGCGGCCCCGGCGCCGAGGTACTCCAACACAGGTTCGAGCGCTTCGGCATGCAGATCGTCGACGGCGAGCGCACCCGCCGCTTCGAGGTCGTCGAGATCGGCGCGCCGACCGGCAGCGACGACCCGTTGCTGCCAGAAGCACGTGCCCTCTTGCTCGATCCCCCCGAATGCCTCGTCTACTTCCAGGGCCTCGAGTGTTGGTCGGCGAAGGAGCCCGAGGAGTCGATCGCGCCTGCGTGCGCCGCCGCCGTCGACGCAGCGCCTGTCGCGCTCGTCGAAGAGGTGCGGTTCCCGACCCGGATCTACAACTACTCCATTTCGCTCGGCTACGGCCCGACGCTCGACGAGCTCCACCTGGCCCTCTATCGCGTCACCGCTCCGCCACCCCAGAGCCGCGCCGACTAGATCTGGCGCCGGCACGAAGCACCGACCAGGCCCGACGCCCGCGTCTCGCCCTCCCGCCAGGCAACAAGTTCGCGGGGAGGTCGACCATATCGGGACCGGGCGGCGACGCCGCACCGCTCGGCGATCTCTGTCTGAACCCGAGAAACGATGCTCGCGTCTCTGCTGCGGAGTCGAGATCGCGCCGCGCGGGAGCCACCGACTCCCGATGCCGACGATGCATCCACGGCATCGACGCTCCCAGCACCCACGACATCGGCTTCGCGCTGTTTCCGGCAGATCGCGACGCTCGTATTCTCGCTGACCGTTGCTGCCGCCGCCGCGCTCGCGAACTCCGGCTTCCGGGCACCCGACGCGACCGCCGACACGACGCTGCCGTACATTCCGGAGTGCGTCGCGCCGACGCCCGAGACCCTGGTCGCGGGGCCGTGCCCCGACGGCGCGATCGAACCGCTCTGGGCGGCCGACGCGAGAACCCGACGGGCGGCGGGCGCCGCGATCTGTTGGTGGAGCGCCCAACCCGACCGCCTCGCAGATGCCCCCGGAATCGGCCCGGCGACAGCGCGCCGCGTCGCCGCCTACCGAGATGAGGGCGGGACCCTCGAACCGGCCGCGCTCACCGGGGTCCGGGGCATCGGGCCGGTCACCGCGGCCCGCCTGGTCTCCTCGGTCACCCTACGCTGTGCTGGCGCTCCTGACCGCGCCCGCCATCCGGGGGTTGATTCAGCCGAGGAAAACACCAATATTAGCCACAACTAATTTCGTCCGGCCCGACGAGATGACCGAGACACGTGCCCACCGAATCGCCTGGCGTGCGGCCCTGAGCTGGCTGCTTCTCGGCGCAATCGTCCCCTCTTGCCGGCCTTCCGCCGGCACCGCAGTGGACGGCGACCGCCCGACAATCGTCGCAACCACGACGATGTTGGCGGATCTGGCGACGACCCTCGCCGGCGACGACTTCGCGGTGACCTGCATCCTCGGGCCCGGCGCAGATCCACACCTCTACCAACCGCGGCCGACCGACGCGCGCACGATCGCAGCGAGCGACCTCGTCATCGTCAACGGTCTCCATCTCGAGGGGTGGATAGACGACGTCGGGTAGCCGGGGCGGTCACCCGCCCCAGCTCCCACAGAACCGTACTTGTGCT
>CAZFPM010000192.1:0-11873 GCA_964520965.1 uncultured Myxococcales bacterium | reverse complement strand
AGTCGACCAGCGTCACGACGACCTGCACGAGGAGCACCATCGTCAGGACCCAGAGCAGGTAGCGGCTGCGACGCAGCACGGCGACGCCCTCGCTGAACTTCGGCGAGGGCGCGCGCTCACCGGGGGGGATGTCGATGCGGACCAGGCGCTGGAGAACGACCGCCAGCAGCCAGGCCACCGCGAGCAGCGGCAGCACGAACCACAACTCGTTCTCGGTTCCCCAGCGCAGGGCGATCGCCCCCCCGGCGGCGTCCCCTGCCATCGCCCCGAGCGAGCCGACGGCACAGAAGAGGCCGTAGAGCCAGCGTGCGGACCGGACGCGGAACGTGGCGTTCGCAATGCTCCAGAACCCCTCGACGAGGACGACGATGTAGACGTCCTTCCAGACGTAGAGCGCGTACGCGATCAGCGGTGTGCCCACCCGGTCCAGGCCCAGCAGCAGCGCACCGGAGACGATGCTGACGACGACGGAGGCCCGAAACAGCCGCACCAGCGACAATCGCGCGGCGAATCGGTTGTAGATCGCCACGACCGCCAACGCGCCGGCGGCGACGAGCATCCACACCCGGGGCAGCTCGTCGATCGAGTGGCGCTCGAGAAAGAGCGACTCCACCGGAGACCGCACGATCTCGTAGCTCGCCAGCACCACGAACGCGAGGGTGAACGCGACCGCGATGATGGGGAGCTGGCCTCGTTGTTCGGACATCTGGCCGGTGTGGGTCATGCGCGAGCGCCGCGCGCACCTGTCGGTCTACGGCGGCGCTCCGGGGCCGGGCTCAGCCGGGAAGGTCGTCGATGCTGAGGCGCGGGTCCTGGGGCCCGTCGACAGCGACGACTTCGACGCCGTGGGTCCGGAGATAGGCGACGCCGTTCTCCCCAGCGTACCCGCCTCCGACGATGATCACACGCGTGATGCCGGCGTGGTGCAGGAGTTTCGCGCACATCATGCACGGCTCGCCGGTCACGAGGAGCCAGGCCCCTTGTGTGCGGACACCGGACGCGGCGCAGTTGCAGACCACGTTCATCTCCGCGTGGTGGCAGCCGATCTCCATACGCGTGCCCGAGGTCACGTTCTGGGTGTCCCGCAGGCATTCGTCGTCCCCGCAGAGCTCACCGCCGCCACGCGGCCCGCCGTTGTAGCCGTCCATGAGTACGACATTGCGGTGCGGATCGAGCAACAGGGCGCCGAACTTGCGGCGGGGGCAGTTCGAGGCCTTGGCGAGGGAGAGGCACTGCTCGATGCGAATGCGGATGTGCTTTTCCTTCACGGTGTCCTGGCTGCTCGGGGGCCGTCGGCGCCGCATATTCGGGGGGCGCGCACGAACACGCAACCGTCCTTCATTTTCGCACCCGAGATCGGTTAGTCTCGACTCATGCAACGCGTCGTTCTGCCGGTGGTGCTGCTCGTGCTGTCCTGGGGTTTCTGGGTCAGCCCCGACTTCAAGGCTATCGCCGCGGGCGTCGCGATCTTTCTTTTCGGAATGCTGGCGCTGGAGCAGGGGTTCGCAGCGTTCACCGGCGGATTGCTGGAGAAGGTCCTCGAGGCCACGACGGATCGCCTCTGGAAGAGTCTGACGTTCGGGGTGGTCAGCACAACCCTGATGCAGTCGAGTTCGCTGGTCTCGGTGATCACGATCTCGTTCCTGAGCGCGGGTCTGATCACCCTGTACGCCGGCATCGGCGTGATCTTCGGTGCGAACCTCGGGACGACGACCGGGGCCTGGTTGATCGCCGGTTTGGGCCTCAAGGTGGACATCGCGGCGTTCGCGATGCCGATGCTGGTGTTCGGCATCATCCTGGTGCTCCACAAGCACAAGATACTCCGCGGCATCGGCAACGTCTCCAACGGGCTCGGGTTCCTCTTCCTGGGCATCCACTACATGAAGGAGGGGTTCGAGGCGTTCCGCGACACGATCGACCTGACCTCGTTCGCCGTCGCCGGCTACCCCGGGTTGATGCTCTTTGCGCTGATCGGCGTCGTCGCCACGGTGATCATGCAGTCGAGCCACGCGACGCTCGTGCTGATCATCACCGGGCTCGCAGCCGGACAGGTGACGTACGAAAACGCCCTCGCCCTGGCGATCGGGGCCAACATCGGCACGACGATCACCGCCATCCTCGGGTCGATGAGCGCCAACGTGGAGGGCAAGCGGCTGGCCGCTGCGCACCTGATCTTCAACACGGTGACCGCGGCGATTGCCATCGGCGCGATCCACCCGATGGTGTGGGCGGTCGACGGGATCAGTGAAGCGGTCGGTATCGCAGCCGACGACTGGACGTTGAAGCTGGCCGTCTTCCACTCCCTGTTCAACCTGATCGGCATCGTGGCGATGCTTCCGTTCACCCGCCGCCTCGCCGATCAGCTGGTCATACGCATGCCCGGGCGGGAGACGCCGCGCACGGAGCCGCTCTATCTGCACGAGGCTGCGCTCGGGGCGCCCGAGGCCGCCATCGAGGCCGCGCGAAAGGAGACGGTCCACCTCTACGACAACGCCTTCGCCATCATCGCCCACACCCTCTGTCTGCAGGGCAGCGACATCTTGTCCGGCGAATCGCTGGAGCAGGTCGTTCGTCGCTCGCGCGACGTGACGCCCTACGACATCGACCACGAGTACGAGCAGACGGCGAAGGCGCTCTACAACGCGATCGTCGCGTTCGTCAGCCGCGCGCAACCCGCCACCAACCCCCAGCAGGCCGACGAGCTCTTCGAGACCCGCCTGGCGAGCCGCGACGCGGTCGAAGCGATCAAGGCGGCCAAGCACCTGCAGAAGAACCTGACGCGGTACATGGCGTCGGACAACCGGGCCATGCGTGACGAATACGACGGGCTACGCGTCCGCCTGGCGCGGGTGCTGCGCCAACTCCACTACGTACGCCTCGGCCGTGGAAGTATGACCGAGACCTTCTCCCTCGAGGGGGTGAAGGCCGACATGCGCGGGGCCGACCTGGAGCTCAACAGGCGTATCGAGGCCCTCCTGCGCGGGGACGAGATCCAGCCGGGCATGGCGACGTCGCTGATGAACGATAGCGGATACGCCTACGAGGTCGCCAAGAACCTCGTTGCCATGGCCGAGACCATCTTCGCTCCGGGCAACATCGAGACCCGCGTCACCCGCCGAACAGCGCGGCTCGACGCCATTGTTCCCATCGAGTAGTTCGGCGCGCCCCCAGGCGGGGTCGGGCGATGCCGAGGGGCGGTGGACTTCACCGGAGATGACCGACGAGCGCGGCGATCGCCGGAAGGGTGAACACGGCCAGCAACGTCGGCCGGACGATGACGGCGGCGACGCGGCCGGCGCCGATACGTGCGTCGTGGGCGATCGCGAAGGTGAGGTTCGGCGACACCAGCAGACCGCCAATCAGCGCGTCGACGCGGACGACGGCCCCCTCGACTCGGTCCGGCGCGGCCGGCATTGGCATTGGACACGCCGGGCCGGACCGGGTACGGAGCCCCTCCGACCCCGCCGCCGACCGCGGCGACCTTCCCACCAGGGACCCTTGATGCGTTTCGATTCGCTCGACCTGATCGAGCCTCTGCGGCGGGCCGTCTCCGAAGCCGGCTACACGCACCCGACCCCGATCCAGGCCCAGGCGATCCCGGCGCTCCTGGAGGGCCGCGACCTGATCGGTTGCGCCCAGACGGGCACGGGCAAGACGGCGGCCTTCGCCCTGCCGGTGCTGCAGACCCTGGGCGGTGAGACCGTCCCGCGCGGCCACCGCGAGATCCGCGCTCTCGTGCTGTCGCCGACCCGCGAGCTGGCGGCGCAGATCGGGGAGAGCTTCTCCGATTACGGGCGGCACACGCACCTGCGCCACGACGTGATCTTCGGCGGCGTCAACCAGAGGCCCCAGGTCAACTCGTTGCGACGCGGTATCGACATTCTGGTCGCGACTCCGGGCCGCCTGCTCGACCTCTGCGGACAGGGCGAGATCGACCTCGGCGCGGTCGAGATCTTCGTGCTCGACGAGGCCGATCGGATGCTCGACATGGGCTTCATCCACGACATCAAGCGCGTGCTCCGGATGCTGCCGTCACAGCGACAGAACCTGCTCTTCTCGGCGACGATGCCGCCGAGCATCGTCAAGCTCGCGTCGTCGTTCGTCCGCGACCCGGTTCGGGTCGATGTCGCGCCGGAGTCGCCGACGGTGGAGCAGATCGAGCAGCAGGTGATGTTCGTCGAGCGATCGTCGAAGAAGCTGCTCCTGGCCGACCTGTTGGTGGACCTCGGCGTCGAGCAGGCCATCGTGTTCACGCGAACGAAACACGGCGCGAACCGCCTGGTGAAACAGCTGGATCGCGCCGGATTCGAAGCCGCCGCGATTCACGGCAACAAGTCGCAGAACGCGCGTCGGCGGGCGCTCGACGGATTCCGAGACGGCGATCTGCCGATCCTCGTCGCGACCGACGTCGCCTCGCGCGGCATCGACGTCGACGGCGTCAGCCACGTCTTCAACTACGACCTACCGAACGAACCGGAGAGCTACGTGCACCGGATCGGGCGGACCGGGCGTGCGGGACGCAGCGGAGTCGCCATCGCGTTCTGCGACGAGACCGAGGGCGACTACCTGCGGGCGATCGAACGCCTGATCGGACAGGAGATTCCGGTCGTGGACGACCATCGTTTCCACCACGCGGCGGCTGTCCCGGCGCCGGGGCGGCGCGGCGGCGGACGAGGGACGTCGGGACCGTCGCGCGGATCCGGCTCGGACGGTCGGAGCGCCCAGGGCGGAGGGAATCGGGGGTCGGACAGACGACGCTCCTCGGACCGTTCGGGCGACTCCGGCACGGCGCAGGGGCCCCCGCGACGACGCAGGCGCCAGGGCGGGTCCGGGCGGGGCGGCGGGCAACCCGCGGGGCAAGAGTCCGCATCGGCCGGTACGAACGCCCCGACGAAGGCGGCCGGGAACCCGAGCGGCGGTGGCGACGGTGATCGACGTCCCGCCGAGGCGGCGCCGCGACGGCGACGACGTCGTCGCTGACCGCGGGCTCGAAAAGCCGGGCGCTGCGGCGGCATCGGTGGTAGAGAGCGGCCTCGTGCTTCGGCGCACCTGACCCGCCCCGAATCCCGTCCATGACCCAGACTGCCTCGTCCACTGTCGACGGCGGCTTCCTCGTTGGCGAGCGACTCGCCGCGGCGGGGGCTCGTCACGTCTTCACACTCTGCGGCGGCCACATCTCCCCGATCCTGGTCGGTGCGAAACGCCACGGCCTGTCGGTCGTCGACGTCCGCGACGAGGTCAGCGCCGTGTTCGCGGCCGACGCGGCGGCGCGGGTGACGGGGATTCCCGGCGTGGCCGCCGTGACCGCCGGCCCGGGGGTGACGAACACGATGACGGCGGTGAAGAACGCCGAGATGGCGCAGTCGCCGGTGCTCGTGCTCGGCGGCGCGACGCCGACGGTGCTCCAGGGGCGGGGCGCGCTGCAGGACATCGACCAGCTCGCGATCATGCGCCCGATCACGAAGTGGGCGACGAGCGTGCGCACGGTGAACGCGGTCGGACCGACGGTCGAGAAGGCGCTACGCATTGCCGTCGACGGCGTCCCGGGCCCCGTGTTCGTCGAGATCCCGGTCGACCTGCTCTACCCCGAGTCGGTGGTCCGCGAGTGGTTCGTCAAGGAGGCGGGGCTCGACAACCCCAAGGGTGCCGGGCAACAGGCCCTCGCGCTCTTCCTCAAGGCACACCTCGCCCGCCAGTTCGGTCAGCCGCACGTGCCACTCGACTTCCCGACCCCGCGGATCGGCCGGCTCGTCACGGGCGACCTCGACAAGCACGCGCGCAGGGTCGCCGGGGCGCTCGCCCGATCGGAGCGTCCGGTCCTCGTGATCGGCAGCCAGGCAGTGGTGAACTACGCCCCGGACCAGGCGGCAGCGCTCGGCGCCGCGGTCGAGTCGATCGGCATCCCCACCTTCCTCGGCGGAATGGCGCGGGGCCTGCTGGGGCGGCAGAGCGAGGTTCAGTTCATCCACCATCGCTCGGCGGCGCTCCGGCATGCCGACCTCGTGATCGTGGCGGGCTTCCCCTTCGATTTCCGGCTCGGATATGGGCAGAAGATCAACCGGCAGGCGAAGCTCGTCTCGGCGAACCTGAGCTGGCGGGACCTCTACAAGAACCGCCGCCCGGACATCGGCGTGCTGGGGCACCCCGGGGACTTTCTCCAACGCCTCGCCGCCGCGACCTCACCACCGAGTCCCGGTCAGTGGACGGGTTGGGCCGAGATCGGGCGTGACCTGGAGAGGCAACGCGAAGCCGACATCGACGTCCAGGCGACCCCGTCGGACGACCTGGTGAATCCCGTCGAGTTCTTCCGCCGCCTGGAGGAGAAGCTCGACGACGACGCCGTGCTCGTCGTCGACGGTGGCGACTTCGTCGCGACCGGGGCGTACACGCTGCGGCCTCGCGGCCCATTGTCGTGGCTCGACCCCGGCGTGTTCGGCACGCTCGGGGTGGGCGGTGGCTTCGCCGTCGGGGCGACCGTCAGCCGGCCGAACACCGAGACATGGCTGATCTATGGCGACGGTTCCAGCGCCTACAGCCTGGCCGAGTTCGACACCTACGTGCGCCACGATCTCGCTCCGATCGCGGTGATCGGCACTGACGCGGCGTGGGCCCAGATCGCCCGCGAGCAGGTCGAGATCCTCGGCGACGATGTCGGCACCCTGCTGCTCCGCACCGACTACCACAAGGTCGCCGAGGGTTACGGGGGCGTGGGCCTGCTCTTGACCGAGAACGACCGGATCGACGAGGTTCTCGACGAAGCGAAGCGCCACGCAGCGGAGGGCCGGCCGGTATGCATCAACGTTCACATCGCCAAGAGCGACTTCCGGAAGGGTTCGATCTCGATGTGAGCGCCCGGCCGCTGCGATGGGCAGCCGCGCACCACGCGAGCCACGCGATCGAACGGGTCCTCAGATCTCGCTTGCCGCCGCGGCGGAACACGAGTCGACCGCGCGAGGTGCAGCGGGCCTTGTCGCCGACGCGCGACCGGCGGCATTGCGGGGGGCGGCCAGACATCTCGGGCTCCTTGCGGAGGTCGAGCCCATCGTACGAGCCCGCTCCTCGGCGTTCAACGCGCGTCTCCGAGCGATCACTCGGACGAGTTCTCTTCGGCTCTCCGGAACCCGGCGATCAGGTCATCGACGGTCGCCGTGAGTGCGTCCCCGTCGGCTGAGGCATCCGCGAACGCGGCCCCGATGCTCTCGATCAGCGCGTTGGAGCCGTCGCTGACCTCGGTGGGCTCGTTCATCGACACGTGCGACTTCACCTTGAGGCGGGCGGTCATGCTCTCGCGGGACCCGGGCGCCGCCACCGATCCGAACGGTGCTCGGTAATGCTCGGCGGGACCGGCCGGCGCAGGGACAGCGATGTGCACATAGGCGACATACGGGTTCTCGGCGAGCTCGTCGGCCGTCGGCGGCTCGTGGTCGAGGATCAGGCGCGCGCCGCCCGCGTTGGCGATGCGTGCCTCTCGGATCGACAGGCGTTCGACAGCCACGTGGACGACCACCTTGTCGTCGTCTCCGGACTTCAGCCAGGGCTCGAAGGAGCCGCCCTTCGACGGTCGGAGGGCATCGCCCCGACCACCGCCTTCGCCGGCTCCGGCCGCGGACGGCGATCGCCCCTGCTCGGGAGGCATCCAGCCCGGGGGCAACGTCTCGACCGGCCGGAACAGATCGGGGATGCCCGCATCGGCCAGCCACGGGCTCGGCCCTGAACAACGGGCTGTCAGCGCGCAGCTCTCGCAAGACGCCGGCTTCGGCGAGGCCGGCCGGTCGACGACCGCCCAGGCCCGAAGCAGCGGGTCGAATGTGTCCTCGACGGGAAACGCGAAGTGACGCTCGGGCTGCCCCCGCAACAAGCAGCCGGGCAGACCCTCGACATGAAACGGCAGGCCGAACGCGTCCGCGGCGGTGAGGGCCGCTCCGAGCCGGTCGACCACCGCGTCCGGGGTGTCGACATCGGCGGCGGCGTCGAAGAGGTCGAGCGCGAGCCCGAGCGCGGGACCCGCGTTGGGCTCCGAACCGCCGAGGCGACCGACGATGGCGGGGACCTCGGCCAGGTGCCGGACCCCGAGGCGGATGTTCAGCCGAGCCCCCGGCACGCCGTCGAGAGCCCGGGCGAGGAGATCGAAGACGGCCGGGTCGAACTGTCCGCGCGGTGCCAGTTCCCACGCGGTGACCCCGAGCCGCACGAGCTCCGAGACCAGATACCCGTCGCCGACCCGCTCCCCGTCGGTACGGATGGAGAAGGTGTCGACGCCATGCAGGCGACCGTAGCAAACGGTCTCGAGCAGCCCGGCGAAGCGGAGCGGGGCCCGACCGACGATCGCACCCCGGCCGAGTCCGAACGCCGCCCCGTGCCGAAGGACCCGGAACAGGTGCTCCGTCGGTGTAGGCGCGTCGTCGGCGTCGCCGACGTCGAGAACGAACGCCGGCAGATTGGCGTTGTAGGCTTCGAAGGCCCGCACGTCCGGCCCTGCCCCGTGGGGTACCGGGAGCGGGCGTCGGACGCGAAGCGGCGGACGCGCGTCGGCGTCGCCCTGCCTCAGTTCCAGCCCCGCATCGCCCGCGCGTTCGTGGTGCTCGCGCTCGATGAGCGGCGAAATCGTCACCTCGCGCACCCAGACGTTTGCGGTGCGATCGAGGCACTCGACGAGGAGCGACGCCAGCTCGGCGGCCGGCACCGAGTAGCGATAGCGCTCGGCGTCCTCAGGGGAGACGCCCCCGCCCATGAAGCGTGTCTTGTCGATGTCGCCGGGCGTAATGACGGTGACCTGGACGCCGGCGGCGCGCACCTCTTCGCCGAGCGCGCGGGCGAAGCCCTGGAGCGCGCGCTTCGACGCGCCGTAGGGCGCTTCTTCGGCGCCGGCGGTCTCGGCGGAGAAGCTGGAGATCATGAACACGTGCCCGGAGCCCTGTCGCTCCATCACCGGCAGCACCGCCCGCGTGCACCGGAAGGCGCCGGAGAGGTTCGTGTCGACGATCGACGCCCAGTCGGTGTCGGCGAACGAGCGAACCGGACCCCTGACGCCGACACCGGCGTTGTTGACCAGCACGTCGACGCGCCCCCATGCGCCGACGACCTGCTGCACGGCGGCGTCGACGGCAATCGTGTCGCGTATGTCGCAGGCCAATGCCAGCGTCCTGTCGCTGGCGGCGTCGACCTGCGACAGCATGCGGCGGAAGTGGGCGGACTCGCGCGCCAGGCACCCGACGCGATAGCCGCGACGGAGCAACGCCTCGACGAAGGCGCGGCCGAGCCCGCGGGACGCGCCGGTGACGATGGCGACGGGAGGATCGGGGTGTGTCACGGCGACTCCGCGGGGTTCGGGCGACGGCGACGGTGGGACGCCCGAGCCGTCGCGCGTCCGGTCGCGGATCGTAGGCATTCGCGTCATCGCCGTCCACCGCCCCGCTTCTCGAGGCGGCCCGATGCTACCCGCCGTGCACCATCAACTCCGGCGAATACGCCGCGACAGCGCGTCCAAACACGTCGAGGAATTGGCGCATGCGTTCGACATCCACACTCGAGTGCTGGTCGATATCGTTCGTGTGGACGACGTTGAAGCGGTCGGTCTGGAAGAAGTACTGGTCGCTGCCGGCGCTGTCATATAAGCGCAGGTCGTACCGCTGCGTGGCGATCGTCAGCGAGATGTCGAGGTGGGTCCGGTCCGGGGGCGCGTGAACGACTCCGATCTCGAAGTCGGAGAACCGGTCTCCGAAGCGGTCCTTGACGGCGCCGAGCAGGAACGTGATGCGTTCGGCGGAGTCGTCGGGCGCCGACGCGACGGCTCCGCCGCCGTCGTCCGCGGCGGAGCCGGTCGTCGACGCCGCGCCGTCGCCATCGGCCCCGGACCCGTCGTCGGAACCCGAGTCTTCCTCGTCGGAGAACGCCGTGATCTCGTTGTATCGACCGACGCCGCCGCGGAACCGGGCCACGAACTCCGGCAGCCCATCGACGGCCGCGGGATAGGCGTCGAGCGCGCTGTCGAGGAGCTCGGTCTTGTCGTAGGGCGCCTCGGCGGCCTTGATGGCGGCGATGGCGACCTTGGCGAACACGTCGGGGCGGGCGAAGCCGGCAAGCTCGGATTCGCGCCCCAACAGGTGCGCGTAGAGCGGGTCGCCGTCGAAGAGATTGTCGCTGTACTTGTGACGCAACGCCGCGGCGCAGAAACGAACGATCAGCGCGAACGCGAGACCAGTGCGCTCGTCTCGGAAGCGCCACGGACGCAACCCCTCGAAGGGAATCTGGTTCACCGCGGGGTTATAGAGCAGCGAGATGTCGTCGTACTCCTCGAGCAGGAAGCCCTCCTTGTCGGCCAGGAGCGCGATCGGCGAGCCGCGGTACATCAGCAGCGGCGTGTAGAGCCACACGCCGGTCGGTTCGAAGCGCCGCTCGATCGCCCGATCGATGCCGAGCTCGAACATCTCCAACGTCGTCCACGGCGAGCAGTTGATATAGCCCCACGTCGGGTCGTGCTCGAAGGCCCCCGGGTAGCGCTCGGCCAGCGCTTCCATGCGGTCCATGCCGTAGTCGATCGACTCCAGGGTCACGTACTTGTTGAAGACGACATTCTCCTCTTCGACGAGGTTCTCGGCCCCCATGCGGAAGAGGTAGATGCAGTGTCCGGCCTCCTGGATCTTCGGCAGCACCGTGTCGAGTCGCTCGGCGACGTCGTTGAAGCGGTCGAGACGCGGCTCGAAGCAGAAGATCGCCGGCGGCAGATCGAGCGAGACGACCATGTCGAAGAAGCGGTCGACGTGCTTGAACAGGCGTACGTCGAGCATGTCGAAGATGCCCTGGAAGCGCCCGTCGTCGCCGGCCGTCTCCGCGATCCGACGCAGCTGTTGTTCGGCGTGCGAGACCGGATCGTCGCGCAGGTTGCTCGTCGGGCCCCGATACCACGTGCAGTATGAACACCCGGTGTCGTGGGTGCAGCTCGAGAGGTCGACCCCGGCGAAACGCTCGTTCGCGGTGACAGACTTGAAGTGGTCGCAGGTCACACCGCCGCAGATCAGCAGGTGTGGTTTGTAGCTGCGCGCCTTCTCGTTGACCATGACCGCGTCGTACGACGGCGTGACCGTGCCGACGAGGTATTGGCCGAAGAGCGCCGACGTTTCCGGCGTCTCGCCAAGCCAGTGGAGCAGCCAGTCGGTGCGACCGTATTGCCACACGTGCCCCGTCGCAGACGCCAGGATCCCGACCGCCTTCTCCTGGGCCTCGGACGCGTCGGTCCGTGGAGCGCCGCCGACCGAGTCGCAGACATCGTGCAACCACTCGACCCCGCGGGTCGGCCGATGACCGGACACCGAGAGGACCGACACGCCGGGCGCGCCGTCTCGTATCAGCGACAGCGCGGCGTCCGAGAGTTCGTGACTGATCACGACATGTGTCGGTCGGAGCTCCGCCACCGTCACCTTCAGTCGGGCCAACTCGGCGGGACCGAGGTCGACGAACTGGTGGACCTCGGAGTACCCGGACTTCGCCATCGTGATCCGCGAACCGAAACAGTGCCACCGGGTGTCGAAGCCGAGCTGCTCCGCACATCCCTTCACGAAGGGGAAGTAGCGGGCATCGTAGACCCAGCGCTCGTTCGTCACGCACTCGATGAGCAGCAGCGCGCGCCGGTCCGAGGCGTCGGCAGAGACATCGCCGGCCTCAGGATCCGTCTCCTCGCCGCCGCTCCGCTCGGTCGCGCCCGCTGCGGACACGAACTCGAAGACGGCGCCGGCCGACGCATCAGCGCCCAACACGTCGACGGCGGCGACGACCGCGCCCGCGAGCTCGACATAATCGTCGCGCAGGGGCGCGGGGAGCGCGGCACGGAGGCGGGTGACCTCGCGGCAGAGTTCATCCTTCGCGGGGTCGAGGAT
>CAZFPM010000191.1:0-12097 GCA_964520965.1 uncultured Myxococcales bacterium | reverse complement strand
GCGACGCTTTCGGGCAGGCGATGGTTGGATGCGACCGAGCTGGCTGAGAGGTCGACGATGGCGAAAGAAGAGTACGAGCCCGACCCCATCCGCGGTAGCGCCGAAGAAGGCGATGGCGGTGGCCGGCACGGAAGCCAGCTCCCGATCTGGTGGGTGGGATTGTTCGCCTTCGCGCTCGTCTGGGGGGCCTGGGTGCTCGTCGACTGGTATCATGCGTCGCCACATTCGCTAGCGTCGCAATACGAGCACGACATGGCGAACGCGGCTCCGCCGATCGATCTCGACACGATCGAGATCGTCGTGAACGCCGAGACGATCGCCGCCGGCGCCGAGGTGTACGCCGCGTCGTGCGTCGCATGCCACCAGTCCGACGCGAGCGGTGGGATCGGCCCGAGCCTGATCGACGACGAGTGGGTCCACGGCAGCTCGCCCGAGGCGATCCGCGACACGGTCGCCAATGGCGTGCTCGAGAAAGGAATGCCGGCGTGGCTTCCCGTGCTCGGCGCGGCGAGGCTGGCGACCGTCACCGCCTACCTCTATTCCCTCGCCAACCCACCGGCGGAACGATAGCGGACGCTCCTCTGGTCCGCGCGGCCGCCCAACCGTGCGATTCTCGACCCCCTACGGTGCGCTAGCGCACCGGGGCGATTCCCCCGATCACTCCGGGCCGAACTCGGCTGCCACCAGCCGACAGGGTCCGGGCTCGATGACGACATCGACGCGAACGTGCTCGAGGCCACGCGCCCTGAGGCGCCTCTCGAGCGCCTCTCCGATGCGGACGCCTGTCGGCTGCGCGGGCGCAGTGACCGTAAGGCTGCGGAGTGTCCGGGCGCGCCCACTGCCGAGTGACTCGACTGTGTCGATGATGGCAGCGGCGGCTGTTCCGATGTTTCCTAGGTCCGTCACGTCTCGTCCGGCGGCGCGGCGTGTCCCGGGGCGAGTTCGTCTTCCCTGACTGCCCGAGTGCAAGGCCCGTACCTAGCAAGTGGCATACCTATTGCGACGGAGACGGGTGCGTCGCGGGAGTTCGCGTGTTAGGGCCGGGAGCCCCGTGCAATACAGCACACACATCGAGCGAAAACGCTCTTTCAGCCGAGTCTATAATGGGTGGTGATCGTATCCTGATCTGCGATGATGAGGAGCTGGTCCGTTGGTCGCTCCGCGAACATCTGGTCGAGCAGGGATACGACGTCGTCGAAGCGTCGAACGGCGAGGATTTCCTCGAGAAGGTCGATCAGGTTGCGCCGTCGCTGGCGATCCTCGACCTGATGCTTCCGGGGGCCGACGGCATGACCTGCCTGCGGCGCGTGCGCGAGCAGGGCAACGACCTGCCGGTGATCATGTTGACAGCGGTGGGAGCGGTGGAGCCGGTCATCGAGGCGACCAAGCTGGGAGCCTCGACCTACATCACGAAGCCTTTCGACCTGGACGAGGTGGCGCGCGCGGTCGCCCACTCCCTCGCCTCGCACCGGGCTCGGACCCAGGTCGCCCAGACGAGCTCCGACGACCGGAGCGGGTACGCCGGGATCATCGGCCGATCGGCTCCGATGCAGCAGGTGTTCGAGACCCTGGAGAACCTCGAGGGGGTCGACACGCCCTCGGTGCTGATCACGGGCGAATCGGGAACCGGCAAGGACCTGATCGCGCGGGCGATCCACTCCCAGGGCCTCCGCACCGGCGGTCCATTCGTCGAGGTGGATTGCACGGCGATCCCCGAGACGTTGATGGAGAGCACGCTCTTCGGACACGAGCGGGGCGCGTTCACCGACGCGAAGACGATGAAGCGCGGGCTCTTCGAAGAGGCCGCCGACGGCGTGGTCTTCCTCGACGAGATCGGCGAACTCCCGCTGACGTTGCAGTCGAAGCTGCTGCGCGCGTTGGAGAACCGGACGTTCAAGCGGGTCGGTGGCAACTCGAACATCCGACTCGAGGCAGCGGTCATTGCGGCGACGAACCGGAACCTGCTCGACGAGGTCGAAGCGGGTCGGTTCCGCAAGGACCTCTACTACCGGCTTGCCGTCGTCGAGATCCCGAGCCCGGCTCTGCGGATGCGCCGCGACGATCTGCCGCTGCTGGTCCGGCACTTCATCGATGATCGGAACCACGCGCTCGGCAAAGAGGTCGAGGGCGTGACCGAGGAGGCGATGCAGCTGCTCAAGGCCTACTCGTGGGCAGGGAACGTCCGTGAGCTCCGGAACACGATCGAGCGCTTGATGATCTTCCAGAAGGAGCCGGTCATCTCGGCCGAGATGCTGCCTCCGGCGATCCGGTACGCCAGCGCGGAGTTCGGGACCGACTGCCCGTTCGTGCTTCCGGAGGGCGGCGTACGGTTGGACTCGGTCGAGCGCGGGCTGGTCTATCAGGCCCTCGATCGCACAAACGGCAATCAGACTGCGGCCGCGCGGCTGCTCGGACTCAGCCGGTACGCGCTGCGCACCCGGATGAAGAAGTACGGCCTCCTCTGATGGATCCCGGCGTCAGGCGCTGCGCAGCCGCACCTCGAAGCACGCTCCGCCCAGGTCGCACCCGTCGACGACCCGCAGCTCGGCGTCGATCGCGCGGGCGAGCTTCTGCGAGATCGGAAGCCCGAGACCGGTGCCCTTGAGTTTGGTCGTGTAGAAGGGCTCGAACATCCGGCGGCGAACGCTCTCCGGGAGTCCTGGACCGGAGTCGGAGACGCGGACCATCGCCCCGTCGACCGCGACGGCCAACGTTCCCCCGGATCCGGCCGCCTGGCATCCATTGATGACGAGGTTCAGCAGGATCTGCCGCAGGATGTCCGGGTCGGTGGCCGCGACACCGTCGCCCTCGATCGTGACGTGAACCTCGGGGTGGTCCCGCTGCACCGGGAGCGCCACCGAACGACAGAGCTCGCCGAGGTCGATGCCGTCTTTGACCTTGGCGTCGTCCGGGCGCGCGAACGAGAGCAGATCGGTCACCAGCCGATTCAGGGCCCGGATCTGATCGAGGATCTTGGTCATGATCGGCGCCCGGCGATCGTCGTCGGGCAGACCCGCTGCGATGACCTGAAGCGCCCCGCCAATCCCGGCGAGCGGATTCCGGATCTCGTGCGCGAGGGTCGCCGACATCGTGCCGATCTGAGCGAGGCTCTCCTGTTGCCTCAGGCGGCGCTCGTTCTCCACCGCGACGGTGTGATCCTCGACGTGCACGATCACGCCCGGGTCCGGGTCGTCGAAGGGAACGATGGTCACCGAGAGGTGCCGGTGTCGGTCCCCGATTTTGACGTCGATGCGCGGCAGCGTCACCTCGTGTCCGGTCTCCAGCGCTCGGGCCATGTACCGTTCGAGCTGGGCAGCGCGCACCAGGGGCGCGGGCAAGAGCTCCCGAAACGACGCCCCGGGATGGAAGGTCGTGTCGAACATCCACTCGGTGGCCGGTGTCGCCGCGTGCACCGTCCCCTCGAGCCCGAGCAGGAGCACGATCGCCGGCATGTGGGTGACGAGGAGTGCGCGGACATCGCGAACGCGACGACTCTGGAGCACGTTGTGGAACTCGCCGGTGATCAGCATCAGGTCGAGCTCCGTGACCTTCAGCAACGCTGCGATGCAGTCGCCGGCGTCGGGCTGGGTCCGGAACGCGATGTCGAAGAGTGCCTGCCGCAGGGCATTCATCCCCATGAACATCGCTGTGTGGGACACGCCGACGTCGACGTGGACCTTCCCGATCCGCTCCCGTCGGCGCACGTATGCTTCGTCCCAGGGTCCGTTGACCAGTTCGCTCAGCCACCCTCGGAGCGTGACCGACAGACGGTCGACCACATCGGCCGACTTGAGCACCCTGCTCGTCGACGGGTGGGCGAGGACGCGGGCATAGAAGTCCTCGACGACCGCGTCCTGCTCGGCTTCGATCGCCGGCCAGATCCGCCGAAGCCGTTCTTCGTCGTCGGCGCCAAAGCCGATGTATGAGCGGAACTCCTCGAGGTCGATCATCGATGCACCTGGCATCAATCGTCGCTTGCCACCGGGGGCGCTATCGGCCACATTGGCTCGTCATCGCCCGGGTGGCGATGGCCCAGTCATCGCCCGGGTGGCGATGGCCCAGCTCTACAAGCACGAGAACCTGAGAATGTCACGGACGCTCCCGATCTCCGTCGCAACCGTCCTGCTCGCCCTCACGGCCTGCGCGGACGACTCCGCCGATGAGTGCGGCACGAGCTGCCACGACGTCGCCGATGTCCTCGACGCGTCGGACGCCGAGGTCGGCGCGGAGACCGGAAATGACGTGGCCGACGCGGGCGAGGTGTTCGATGGCGGGGCCGACGTGGCGCCTGAGGTCACCGAAGACGCCCCCGCCGACACCCCGACGGACACCGACGCCGACGCCGATGCGCCCGGACCCGCGCTCGACGAGTGGCCTCAGATCCCGCAGAGCGAGGCGATGCCGGATGTCGACCCAGAAGCCTGGGATCCCCTCACGCCGTCGCCTTCCGGCGAGGCCCGCGGAGCGCGCGTGCGGGCGGGTCAGCAGGCGTTCGAGGGCTCCGAGGCGCGCTGTCGGCCGGGAGATTTCGTGCTGGCCAACGGCGTGATCCGGGCCTGCATCGCGGCCGAGAATCCGATCAACCAGATGCACTACACCGGGGGCATGCTGATCGATCTGGAGCCTGTCGACCGGCCCGGGGGCGACACGCTGGAGACCTTCTCACCGTCGTTCAGCCCGCTCCTGTCGGTGGCGTCCGAGTCGGTAACGCTCGTCCGCGACGGATCCGACGGAGGCGCAGCGGTCGTGCGGGCGGAGGGCATCGACGCCATGCTCAAGATCGTCGGCAACGTCGTCGGCAACCTCGTCGCCGATCAGAAGCTCCGTTTCGTCACGGAGTACCGGCTCGCGCCGGACGACGCACGGCTCGAAGCGATCACGTGGATCACGATCGAGCGGGACATCCCGCGGCAACGCGTCGAGGGTGGCGACCTGCTCGTGCCGGGCGACGTGCCCCTCGCCTGGCTGCCGGGGACGGGCTTCGAGGCCCTGCTCGGAGAAGTCGATGTCCCGTTCTACGTGGCGACGGGCCCCACCCGTTCGTACGGTGTATCGGCCGAGTCGATGACCGTCACCACGTTCGCCGGAGACCTGCTCGACGCGCCCATCTCGCCGACGCGGATGACCCGGGGCCTGCTCGGCGCCGGAGAGGCGGCGACCTACCGACGCCACTTCGTCGTCGGAGACGGAAGCACGACCTCGATCCGGCGGGCGTTGGGCGACCTGATGCCACCGCGCGACGGAGAGACCGTCGAGTTCACGCGCGAGATCTCCGAGTTCGACCGCGACCTGCGCTACGAGCTGCGCAGCGCGGAGGGGAGCGTCGACATCATCGTGATCGGCGATGAGGGTACCGCGGTCGTCACGGATCTGCCCGCGGGCGACTACGAGGCCATCCCGATCGCGTACCACACGGGAGACGGCGGCCCGACGGCATTCTCGGTTCCGACGGACGGGCCGATCGCGCTCCCGGCGCCGGTCTTCGGCATCCTCTCGCTCACCGTCACTGCGGTCGACGGAGACACGGTCGCGTCGAGCCCGGCCCGGGTCCGGGTCATGGGGCCGGCGACCCGCGAACACTACGTCGTGCGTGGCTCCGACCAGATCGCCCTGCCCCCGGGCACGTACACGTTCGAGGTCAGCCGCGGCGACGAATACGACTTCGTCGAGTTCGCCGGCATCGAGATCGTCGCCGACGAGACCTTCGACCTCTCGGCCGAGTTGGTGCGCATCTGGGACACCGTCGGCTGGGTCAGCGGCGACATGCACCAGCACTCCGTGCGCAGCATCGACAGCAGCGTGCCGGCACCCGACCGGGTGGTCTCGAACCTCGTGGCGGGCGTCGATTTCATCGCCCCGACGGATCACGACATCGTGGAGAACTTCGTCGCCATCGTGGACGACCTGGGCGCCGGTGACCTCCTTCACACGTACCTGGGGACCGAGATCTCGCCGGTCTGGGGACATATCAACGTGTTCCCGCTTCGCTACGACCCGTCGCTACCGGCCTCGGGCGCGGTGCCGTTGTCGGCCCGGGACACCGACGGCCGCACGGTCGTCCTGGCGAGCACGAACGAGCTGATCGGCACCGCCCGCGCACTCGGAGCGGAGATTGTCCAGATCAACCACCCGCGCGGAGGAACGAGCGGTCTCTTAGGATCCGCCGACTATGATCCGGTGACCGGGCCCGACGCGGCGGACCCGGACTTCTGGCCGGTCGACTTCGACTCCATGGAGGTCTTCAACGAGCGCGACCTCTTCTGCGAGGTCTTCCGTGACTGGACGTCGCTGCTCACGCGCGGACAGCGGGTGGCTGGCGTCGGGAACTCGGACACGCACGGGCTGTCGTCAGCGGCCGGCTATCCCCGGAACTTCATCGTGGCACCGTCGGACGACCCGGCCGAGCTCACCGACGACGTGTTGAGCACCGGCATCGGCGCTCTGAACGTCTCGGTCTCGGGGGGCATCTTCATCGACTTCCCGGACGGCGAGCTTCCGGGCGAGATCATTCCGGCGGTCGATGGCGAGGTGTACCCGCTGCACGTCCGCGTGCAGACGACCGCCTGGTCGGGCATCGACGCACTCGTCGTGTTGATCGATGGCGTCGAGGTCGAGCGCGTCGACCTGACCGCGGTGCCTCCGTCGCAGGTGGTCGCATTCGACGATGTGCTGAACATCCCGATCGACGGCGACAACTACGTCGTCCTCGTCGGCTACGCCGCGGCGCGCATGGAGAGAGTGACCCCCGGGGAGTTCCCGTTCGGCTTCACGAATCCGCTCTTCTTCGACGACGGCGACGACGGCTGGGTCGCGCCTGGGGTGGCAGACGAGTCGGATGTCCCGCCGCTGATCGGGATCCCGTTCTGCGACTGATCCTCGGTATTGGCCGGAATCGGTTCGCGCCGGCCATGTTTTGCAGGGCCAGTCGCCCCTGCTAGCATGCTGGCGTCCGGCGCAGATCCCACTCCCAACCTCGGTACGGTCCATGCGCACCCTCCTGCGTCGAGCCCCCATCGCTTTCGTCGCCGTGTTCGCCGTTTTTGCAGCGTGCGCGGATGATCCAACCCCAACGGGAGCGCCTTCACTCTGCGGCGCTGACGACGAGTGTCCGGACGGCAATTGCGTCGCCGGCGTCTGCGTCGGGGGCGCGGACGACGTGTCGCCGGACGACGGCGCCCCGGACGTCGGAGCGATCGACGCGCGCGACACCGGGGACGAGGACACCGCCGGGGACACGGCCCCTGACGCCGCCCCGGACATCGAGGCCTGCGAGGGGGAGTTCGGGTGCGCGTGCGAGTCGGACGACGAGTGTCTGTCCGGCGTGTGCATCGACACGGCCGAGGGCAGCGTGTGTACCGCGTATTGCACGGACGCCTGCCCGGACCCCGACTGGGAGTGTCGGCTGATCCGCGGCTCGGGTGGCGACCTGGTCGAGATCTGCATCCCCCCGCTGCGGATCCTCTGCCGGGAGTGCGACGCCGACATCGATTGCGGTGGCCTCGACGACCTGTGCCTGCCGCAGGCCGACGGCGACTTCTGCGGTCGGGACTGTTCGGCCGACGATGCCGAATGCCCGGCCGGGTTCCTCTGCCAGGCATTCGAGCGTCCGCGGGGCGGCGAGCGGACGACATATCGCCAGTGCGCCCCCGAGCTCGGCGTCTGCGGCGGCTGCGTCGATCTCGACGGCGACCGGTATGGTGACGGACCGGAGTGCCTGGGCACAGACTGCGACGAGCTCGAGGCGGCGACGTTCGAGGGAGCGCCCGAGCTCTGCGACGGGCGGGACAACGACTGCGACGATGACGTCGACGAAGACTACGACTTGAACGCGGACATGGCCCACTGCGGTCGGTGCGGCGCGGTCTGCGACGCGGACAACGCGACGGTCGACTGCCTCGACGGAGTCTGCACGATCCTGGAGTGCGACGCCGGATTCGACGACTGCAACGACGACGTCGCCGACGGCTGCGAGGAGTTCACAGACGAGAGCCTCACCCACTGCGGCGCATGCGGCGAGCCGTGCGACTTCGACAACGGGATCGCCGAGTGTTTCGAAGGTACGTGTGGCCTCGACACCTGCCGCGACGGCTGGGGGAACTGCAACTCCGAGTTGGAGGACGGCTGCGAGGCCGACCTGACCACCTCGTTCGACCACTGCGGCGCGTGTCGCAACGCGTGCCACGTCCTCCACGGCGTCGGCGAGTGTGTCGAAGGGGGTTGCGTCCAGGTCGAGTGCACGGACCCGTGGTTCGACTGCAACCTCGATCCTGGCGACGGCTGCGAGGTCGACCGGGCCAACGACCCCCTGAACTGCGGCGCGTGCGGCGAAGCCTGCGCGCTGGACTTCGTCATCGAGCACGTCTGCGACGGGGGTGCGTGCGGCATCGGGGAGTGTGAGACCGGGCGGGTCGACTGCAACGAGACGGCCGGAGACGGTTGCGAGGTCGACGTGCTGCGGGACATCGACAATTGCGGCGAATGCGGCTTCGATTGCGACCTTCCGGACGCGCGGGCGATGTGCATCGACGGGAGTTGCGCGGTCTCCGAGTGCATCGACGCCTACCGCGACTGCAATCGGGACCCGGAAGACGGCTGCGAGGTCGACACGAACACCGACCCGTTGAATTGCGGCTTCTGCGGAGGGGATTGCCACGCGCCGTCCGTGGTCTCCGCCACCTGCGAACTCGGCGGATGCGTGATCCTCGAATGCGCCTCCGGGACCGACGACTGCAACGACGTCGCAGGCGATGGTTGCGAACAGTATCTGCTGGCCGACCCCCTGCATTGCGGCGAGTGCCGCCGGGCATGCGACGCCCCGGGCGCGATCTCGGAGTGCGTGGTCGGGGAGTGCAACGTCCTCAGGTGCGCAGACGGGTTCATCGATCTCGATGGAGATCTGAGCAACGGCTGCAGTTACGAGTGCACGTTCATCTTCGAAGATGACCGACCCGACGACGGCTTCCTCGACGCGGACTGCGACGGGGTGGACGGGGAGGCGGGCAACTCGGTGTTCGTATTGGCGGGTGCTGCCGGTGGGGGTTCGGGGCTCTTCGCGTGGGAGCCCGTGCCGACCATCGCCGCCGGGCTCGCGATCGCGGCGGAGCGGCCCGAGCGCCATGCGGTGCTCGTCGCCAACGGCACGTACACCGGCCCGACGCTCGACGTGCCGACCGGCGTCAGCATCTACGGGGGTTACTCGTCGGACTTCCGCACGCGGGGCGACTCACACGCGACCTACAACTCGACATCAGCCACGGCCCTCCGGGTGGCCTCGACGCGCAGCGGCGTCATGATCGAGCGGGTCGACTTCACGACGCCGAACCAGGGGACAAATGGCTGGACGGCCGCGGTGGTGGTCAGCGATTCGGCGAACAACGTGACGTTGCGACGCACGAACATCACGGCCGGAAACGGCGGAGACGGCAGCGTCGGAGATGGCGGCGGAGACGGTAACGCCGGCGACGGCGGCGCCAACGCGAGCGGCTCCTCGGGAGGCGGCGGCGGCGTGGTCGGCGGCGGCGGCGGCGCCTCGGGGCGCCGACAGAGCGCAGGTCCGGCCGGCGGGGCGGGCGACGCCAACGGCGCCCCGTGCGGCGGCTCCGCAGGCGGCGGGAGCGGCGGCAGTGGATTGGGTTGCGGCGACGGTGACCCCAGGCCCGGCGGACCCGGCGGCGACGGATGCGTTGGGAGCGACGCCGCCCACGGCGCCGGTGGCAACGGCACGGGCGCGCTCGCCGGGACGACGTGGTCCCCGGGCAACGGCGGTGACGGCAGCCGCGGTGGAACTGGCGGTGGTGGCGGCGGCGGCGGCGCCGGGGGCGGCGAGGACTGCGAAGAGTGGGGCGTCTGCGTCTTCTGCGGCACAGGTCGCGGCGGCGGCGGCGGTGGCGGCGGTGGAACCGGTGGTCATGGCGGTCGGGGTGGCCGAGGCGGAGGCGCGTCGATCGGACTGATCGTCGTGGATTCCACGGTCGCACTGAACAACGCGGTCATCGCAGCGACCGACGGCGGAGACGGCGGCGCGGGCGGAGACCGCGGGACAGGAGGACCCGGCGGCCCCGGCGGTTCCGGCGCGACCACCTCAAGCAACGAGGAAGGAGACGGCGGAGACGGCGGAAACGGCCGCGGCGGCGGCCTCGGCGGCTGCGGCGGCGGTGGCGGCGGCGGACCCTCGATCGGGATCGCGGGCATCGGGAGCGCAGCGGTCATTCGCGGAACGGCGGTGACCATCGCCCTCACGTCTCCCGGCGACGGTGGGGCCTCGTGCGGCAACAGCGGCGCTACCGGAATCGCGGTCGAGACCAGGTCGATCGAGGTGCGTTGATGAGCGACGCCCCGTCCATCGAGGCGCTGGAGGCCGTCCACGAGTTCCCCGGGCCGTTCGCGATCAAGGCGTTCGGTCCCCACGACCAGGAGTTCGTCGACGCCGTGAAGCAGGCCGTGGAGCGCGCCATCACCGATCCGAGCGATGTCGACTACAGCGCCCGGCCGAGCTCCAAGGGCAAGCACGTCTGCATCACCGTCACCGCTCGTTTCGAGTCCGCGGCGGCGGTTCGCGGGGCGTACATTCATCTCAAATCGGTAGACCGCCTGCGGATGTTGCTCTGATCCATCCGGAACGTCGCCATCCCGGAACCGCCTTTCCCCCGCCCGGTGTCGCTGCCCCGGATCCGGGCCGAAGCACCAGCGAAATTGACGCGGCATCGGCCGGGCGGTGAAGATTCCAGCGGTACCGGCGTCTGACGCCCGTTCGCCCTGGGTCGCCACTCCTGACTCGACGACGCGAGGAAGCCATGAAGACCGGTCCACGCGCACTGTTGCTCGCTCCCTGCCTGTTCCTGCTCGCCTGCGACTACTCGTCCGGGACGACCGGCGAGCTGGCCAACGGGGAGTTCCACTACGAGTGTGTCGCCTACGGAGACCCGGTCTGCGACGGGCCGACCGGCGCCGGGCTCTACGATGACTTCATCGGGGAGCCGTCCAACACGCCCGTGCCGAGCTCGATCGCGGTGGGCGCGGCGTTCGAGGTGGAG
Source organism: uncultured Myxococcales bacterium (assembly GCA_964520965.1). GTDB lineage: Bacteria > Myxococcota_A > Bradymonadia > REDH01 > REDH01 > CAZFPM01. The sequence goes on along the minus strand of CAZFPM010000191.1, from coordinate 1,064 downwards.
TTCTACGAGCCGGAAGACGACAGCGGCGAGCGACTGATCCGCCGCCCGGTCTCGTCGGCGAGCCCGCTACTCCTGGACGAGGCGGCCGTCGGATTCGTCGGATTGCGCCCCGGGTGGGTCGCCCTGATCGCCCGAGACGGGCGCGGACGGGTCGCCGACCTGGTCCACGTGCGCATCGCAGAGCCCTTCGGCATCCAGCTCTCCGGATACGTGGGGGAGACGATGCCGGTCGGTAGTCAGCGGAACCTGCACGTCGAGGTCTTCGACGGAAATCAGAACCAGCTCGGCGGCGCGCTGCGGATCGAGTGGGAAGTCGACGACGAGAGCGTCGCGCGCGTGCTCCCGGCCTACGACGCCACCTTCGAAGCCCTCTTCGACGACCACGTCATCCTCGAGGCGGTCACGGCGGGGACGACAACGGTCCGGGCCTCGACCGGAGAGATGGAGATCGCGGTCGATGTCACGGTCTCGGCCGATGGAGGTTCGGAATGAGACGCCTGCTCCTCGCCCTGCTCCCGCTGGCCATCGCGTCCGCCCTCGGCGGCTGCGACCCCTACGACGGCATCGACATGGAGGTGCAAACCGGCCCTCCGCTCGACGTCGAGTTCCTGGAGTCCGGAATCACGCTGCCGGTCGGAATCGCGGTCGGACTCGACATCTCCCCGGTCGAAGGAGACGACGAGAGCCGCCTGCGGGTCAATAGCGGCGACCCGACGATCTTCGGCCTCGAACCCGACATCGACGGACGCTACGTCGCCTTCGGCGTCACGCCGGGCGAGACGGTCCTCCGGGTACGCTACCGCGGCGAGACCGTCGACCGTATCCCCGTCACGGTGACGACACAGCCCTGACCTCGCGGCGGCCTCGCCGGATCAACCGCCGAGAGGCACCCCGGCGCAGACCTCGAAGTCATCGCCGCAGCGCTCCACGACGCACGCCGGGTTCGACGGGTCGAAGCAGTCGAAATCGTCTCCGCACGCGACGAGCAGAGCCACGCCCGTCGCCGCGACGCCGGGGCTCCGGATCACGCTGCGACCGACCCGCTTCATCCCTCGAACCCCACG
>CAZFPM010000190.1:0-12142 GCA_964520965.1 uncultured Myxococcales bacterium | reverse complement strand
CAGCCGAGCTCGGTCGGAGACGCGGCAGCACAAGAGGGTCCGCCGGTGACGACGTCCGGCGAGCCGACGACGCGGCCCTCGCCTTCCTCGGCAGCCGGACATCAGGCCGCCTTGGCTGCGCCCCACGGGTTGGCCGTCGCGATCTTCGCCGGCGGCTGCTTCTGGTGCATGGAGGGCCCGTTCGAGGCCGTCGACGGCGTCTCCGAGGTGCTCAGCGGGTACACCGGCGGCGACGAACCCAACCCGACGTACCGCGAGGTCGGGTCCGGCCGCACCGGGCACACCGAAGCGGTGCGGGTCGTCTACGACCCGACGGTCGTCGGCTACGCCGCCCTGCTCGACGTGTTCTGGCGCTCGTTCGACCCCACCGACGCCGGCGGCCAGTTCGCCGACCGCGGGCCGCAGTATCGGCCGGCGATCTTCGTCACCACCGCGGAGGAACGCGCCGCAGCCGAGCGGTCTCGGGCGAACTTGGAAGCCAGCGGCCGATTCGACGCTCCCATCGTGGTTCCCGTCGCCGACGCCGGTCCGTTCTGGGTCGCAGAGGACTATCACCAGGACTACTACCGCACCAACCCCGACCACTCCCGGCGCTACCGGCGGGGCTCGGGACGCGAGGCGTTCCTGCAGGAGCACTGGGGCGACGACCATTAGCGGCACCTACGACCACACTTGGTCGACAGACTGTGGCTCCCACCTCCGTGTGCCCCACGTCGGAGGTTGACACACAGCCGTCCCCCACTCGTGGGGGACAGCGGAGCGAAGCGACGCAGGGCGTGCGCCTCAGTCTACCGCTACCGTCGCTCGAACGCTGCCCCAACATCCCCAGGGCGGCCGCAAAGTCCGGGCCATCCGCCATCAAGGGCGAGATCCTATCTCGCCCCCGGCTCGCAGAGCCGGTCTACACCCCTGAGGCGGCCAAGACCCTCGACTTTGCGATCCCCTGCCGACGCCCCGCGTGATCGACTGCCCCTGCCTACCGCTGACGCTCAGCCCTACGGCCGCTGCCACGCGACATCGACGTCACTCACGACCGGAGTCTCCTCACCCTCGCGCCACAGCTGCACCTCGACCTGCAGGTAACGGTACGGGAAGATCGCGAACTCGGCCGGACTACCGACGTATTGCTCGGACCATGTCGCCGCCAGGAGCTCGTCGATGGTGAGTCCCGCGCGCACCCGCACCCCGACGCCAGTGCCAACGCCGGGCGGGATGTCGGCGACCCAGCTCACCGAGTCGAAGCGGCAATCCTCGAACCCGCAGTCGAACGTATCGCGCCACGTCCCGCGCGCGGTGAACGTCCGGAGCTGGAAGCCGGTCATGTCGGAGTAGCTGTACGGCCCCGCGCCGACGCCGGTCCCGCCTCGGATCGTGCCGTCGGGACCGACGCGGACCGCGCGGCTGGAGCCGTGGCAGACGGCCCAGATGTCTTGGTCTCGCGCGACCCCGACGCCGATCGGGCTGGCACATCCGAGCGCGTAGAGCGCGGTCCCGCCGGCGCCGTCGCCGAAGGATTCGGAGACCGGGTCGAAGCGCGACAACGTGTTCGACCCGGAAGCGGCGACCCACACGTGGCCGCGTATGTCCACCGCTACCCCGCGGGTGCCGTCCATCCCGCCGAGGGTGTAGTGGTCGAAGTGGCTGCCGCCGGCATCGAATGACTCGCGATCGAAGCGGGCCAATCCGCTGCACGACCAGGTGGCCGCCCACACGTTGCCCTCGCGATCGACGGCGATCCCGTAGGTCGGGCAGTCTCCGGGGATCGGGTACGTGCCGCAAACGGATTCCGCGATCGGGTCGAAGCAAGTGATCCGGTAGTCGCCGACCGACGAGGCCCAGATCAGTCCGGTGCTGTCGATCGCCAGGCCGTAGACATGGGTCCCGACGTCGTACGTGCGGTCGACGCTTCCGATCGCCGTGTTGAAGCGGTGAAGCTGTTGGCCGTTGTACGTGCCGACCCAGACGTTGTTGTCGGCGTCGACGGCGAGACCGCGGGGCAGATGGTCGTGGCCTCCGACCGGAACGGTGAACTCGACGCAGTCGGCACGGCAGTCACCGCCACGCAACTTGGTGATCGATCCCTGCCCGCCGAAGGCCCTGTTGGCGACCCAGGCGTTACCGTCGAGGTCGACCGCGGTCCGGCTCGGGGCGTTGCCGATACCGGGCAATCCGACCGTGAACGTCCCTAGCGCCTCGCCGCTGTCGGTGTCGATGCGGGTGACGGTCCCCTCGTCGGAGTTCGCCACCCAGAGGTCCGCGTACTCGGGCAGGCGATCGGGCAAGCGCAAGCCCTCGGTGAAGTCATCGTCGAGCCCGCGGGCGAGGTCGTTGTCCTCCCAGTCTTCGGGGTTCTCCCATGGCTCGATGTAGCAGGGCTCTCCGCAGGTGCCGCAGGAGTTGACGACCCCCTCGTCCACCATGCCGTCGCAGTCGGTGTCCGAGTAGTCGCACAGCTCGAGGGCACCCGGGTGGGACTCCGAGCGCGTGTCGTCGCAGTCGGTGTGATCGAGCACGTGCCGGGCCGGCGGCGAACACGCTGCCAGCGGGCTGTACGGATCGCCGAAACCGTCGCCGTCCAGGTCGGCGTAGTAGACCGGAGCGTCGATCGCCTCCTCGTCGACGACCCCGTTGCAGTCGTCGTCGAGGTCGTTGCAGACCTCGATGCCGGGCAGGACGGCGCCGGCGCACAACCCGGTGAACTGGGCCTTCTCACAGACGAGGATGCCCTCGGTGCACGCGCCGATCCCCAGTCGCGAGACGTCACCGGGGTAGCAGGGAACGACCTCGGCCTCGTCGCAACGGCAATCCTCGTCGATCAGTCCGTCGCAGTCGTTGTCCGCGCGGTCGTCGCACATCTCGGCGGTGACGTCGCGCACACAGAGCCCGCACGAGAGCACGACGCCTTCGTCGGTCAGTCCGTCGCAGTCGTTGTCCATACCGTCGCAGATCTCGACCGGAGTCTCTTCGCGGCATTGGTGGCAAGCGTTGGAGACGCCCTCGTCGATCGCGCCGTCGCAATCGTTGTCGAGCCCGTCGCAGATCTCCTCCGCGGGCAGCACCTCGAAGATGCACTCGCCGAGGCTGCCTTCCCCCGGCTCGCAGAAGAGGTCGCCAGGTGGGCAGGCGCAGTCGAGGATTCCGCCGCGGCACGTGCCGACGCCGGCCGTCCGGGGTGGGCCGGAGTAACAGGGCTGCGATGTGCGTCCGGTGCACCCGCAGCCGTCGTTCACGATGCCGTTGCAGTCGTCGTCGAAGTAGTTCGTGCAGTCCTCGGTGTCTGTGCACGACGCGCAGGTGTCCAACACCCCCTCGTCGATCGAGCCGTCACAGTCGTTGTCCAGGTAGTCGCAGACCTCTTCTTCGGGCAGACGGTCATGCTCGCACGGAAGCCAGTCGCCGCGGTCGCAGACCGAGCGTCCGTGGCGACACTCTCCGACGTTGGCGGTGCCTTCCGGGCCCGAGTAGCAGACCTTCACCGCCCCATCGACGCACGGACACTCCTCGACGGGATTCTCGGACTCCAAACAGGGGTGGAATCCCGACGCGCCGACGTCGCCACCAGCGCCTCCGTCGGCACAGTCATCCCCGCAACCCGCATCTCCGAACGGATCGGCGTCGCCGGCAGTCCGGTGCCCGCCGTCTCCCTCGTCGCTCGACCCGGTGCTGGATATGGCCGAGCACGCGGCTGAAGCACACAGCGCGAGCGCGAAGACGACTCTGAGGAAGGTGCGGGTGGTCGAGCGCATGGCCGAGCTTGGAAGACGGAGCGAACCTGCCAAGGTCACGGTTGTTGCGACCGCGTGTCAAGCACAAACCCGGGACCGCGTCGCGTCGAGGGCTCCCCGGTTGATCGGCTCTCGCGACGGCGACAGGGCCTCCGAGGGGTCTCGAAGGGTCAGTTGCTCAGCTTGGTGTCCTCGATTGGAGTCTACGCATGCGAGGCATCCTCTCGAGCGTTGCGAGCCCGGTCGCGACGGCGGTCAACGGGGACCACTGCGAGAGCCGGCACGACCCCAGACCTGGGGATGCAGCACCCAGGATCGAGACGGTCCGGTCGCCTCAGCTCGCGTCGGCGACGACCTTCTCGAAGGCCTTGCGCGCCTGCTTGGGCGTCGCCTCGTCCATCCAGACACCGCCGGGGGACATCACGACGAAGGGTCCCTTGTCGCAGTTACCGAAGCACCGACCATCGAGAATCCGGCAGCGCTTGATCACATCGAGCTTCTTCGCGGCGCGTAGGATCTCCTTGCGGACGTCTTTCGCGCCCCGGTCACGGCAGTCATCGTCGGTGCAGACGACGACGAGGTGGTCGAACGAGTCGTTGGTGGACATGTCTCGTGGGCTGGAGCGTAGGGGCCGTGGGGTGGAGCGACCGACGCACCATAACGGAGCGGGCGCGCGGAGTCTCGGGTCGCAACGTCGATGGACGGCCTAACGGACACGCCCCAGCGGGGTTCCGGGCGCGGCGAAGGCGATCAGCACGTCGTCGTCAGCGGGGGCCGAGTCGTGTCAGACGGGGTCGCGGATCCATGGCCTATTCCTTCACGTACTCGGCCCAATAAGCCACGTGGTTCGACGCGCCGGGATCCTGGGCTGGCATCCAAAAGGCCGCCGCCGAAGGGTCATGGCCCGGGGCCGCCCACCCGGGGTTGACGCCGGCGATCCAGATCTGTGGGTTGCCCGACACGATTCGGCCGTAGGCCCGGTTGGAGGTGAACGCGATCCACAACGTACCGTCGGCGCTCGCAGGCGCCCACCGGGGCCAGGAATTGGTCACCGCGTCGGGACCGTTGGCAGCGTCGAGGCGCAGGGGTGTGCCGCGCTCGGCGGATACGAGCCAGAGCGCGGAGTCTTCCGGCGAGCCTCCGATCGCGGCGTCGCCCTGCGATCGGTTGAACACGATCCACCGCGCGTCGGGACTGTACGCTGGGTAGTAGAGGTTCTCGGGCAGGCCTCCGGCCGCCCCACGCTCGACCAGCCACTCCGGGTCACCCCAGCCGAGGCTGTTTCGACGAACGCGGACGAGTCCGGCTCGGGACACGCCGAGGCTGTCCATCATCGACCGGTCGCCGGCCGCGAAGACCATCGCGTCGTCGCGGGGTGACCACGTCGGGAAGTTCGCGCTCGTGCCTTCGGGCCGCGGCACGGTCTCGACGATGTCGCCGGTGTCGGAGTCCAGCACGACGATCTCCCCGTTCCTTCCCGCGGCCACGCGCACGTTGTCCGGTGCGAAGCTCGGGTAGTAGAGGCCGAGGCCGCCTTCGGGGACGAACTGCTCGCGGGCGTCATCGGTGCCGATGATGCCGAGCGTGCCGATCGGGGTTCCCCCGGCAGATCGCGTGTAGGCCAGGCGGCTACCGTCAGGGGAGAGCGCGTGACAGCCGACGCAGTTGAACACGGTCCCGGAGAGGAAGAGCTCCGGGCTGGTCTCCCCCATCGGCAATCGCACGATCCCGGACTGGCTCGGCGCCCAATAGTAGACCGCGCCCTCGACGGAGGCGGCACTGAGCGAGAACCCCACCTCCGGGCCGCGGGTGATCGCGCCGGTGCCGTCGAGCTCCGCGACGTGCGTGACAACGGGTTCGTCGAACGCCGCCGCCGCGATGTTTTCCCAGATCGCGTCGCTCGGATGCCATCTCCAATCGCTGGTGTACACCTCGTAGATCCGAGAAGAAGTCGCGAGGGTCAGACGGTAGCGACCGCCCTCCGGCCCCTCCCATTGGAACGTCGGCGCGGCGACGTTTCGCGGCATCAGCGTACCGTCAGCCGGGTAGACGACTCGTCGTCCCGTCCCGCCGGTTGCAGCTGCGTCCGCGAACGCAGCGGGCAGCGTCTCTGCGCCGGGGACGACGACGTGTTCCACCGGAGTCCTGGCCACGTCGGGCGCCGGGGTGTCGAGCGCGGAGTCGCCCGGATCTGTCGCGCTGTCGGCGACGGCATCGCCGGCCGCGGCGACGTCCGTCGGGATCGACGTGTCGGCGTCGGCGGCGTCGGGCTGGGAGCCTGGCGCCCCGTCCGGGTCCGGAGAGGCCACGTCGCGAGCGACATCGGGGCGCGCCGGGGCGGCCTCCTCGGCAGACCGCGCGTCATCGCACGCGCCGACGGCGACGACGAGCGCGATCGCGGCCGAGAGGGCCAGGCTCCGGGCGATCGACGACATCAGGCCTCTTCCTCCGCGGCGACTTCGACCGCCTCCTCGGCTTCGACCGCCTTCGCCAGCGCCTCGGCGTCTACGTCGTAGGATTCGTCGTAGATCACCTCTTCACCGGCGCCGGTCTCCTCGGACGCGCACGCCGCGCGAGCCTGGTTGATCGCGTTGGCCAGCGCCTGGTGGTTCTTCGACGCGATGACCGACCGTTTGAGCCGGCCCTTCTCGTCCCGCCAGTGCACGCGGACGGCCTGCCCCTTGTCCCCGGGCATGTTGTAGTACCAGGCCCGGTCGAAGAGCGAGTAGCGGATTCCATATCCGCCGGCCTTCCAGAGGTCGTACTCGACCGCCTCGCAATGCTCGATCCGCGACAGGGGGATCGTCGGGCCGAACAGGCCGTATTGGATGATCAGGTTCTGCTCGGTCACGGCGACTCGAAGCGTCGCGAACATGGCCAGCGACAGGAACACCAACGGCAACATCGCCGCGCCGACCAGCACGGGCAGGGGATCGCCGGCCGCGATCGCCGCTCCGGTGTAGATACCGATCCCGCCGAGCAACGCGAGCGGAACGAACCAGCGGAACCAGGCCGGGAACGAGATCTTCTCTCGATGAAGAACCGTCTCGCCCACGCCCATGAACTTCGCCTCGTACTCGTCGGGAGCGCGGAGTCCTGGCTTCTCCAAACCGTCTGCCATGGACGCAGCATCGCGCGCGAACGGGAACGGCGCAACCGCGAAGTCACTCCGGCGTACGCTCCCCGGCGTGACCGCACGCCACCGCAAGACCCCCTGGCCACGACACGAATTCGCATCTTCCGAGCGTCGACTCCCGCGGTGAGCGGGAGTACAATCCCGCGCCATGAACAACGCCACCCGATGGTTGATCGCCGCGCTCTGTTCCACCCTCGCCGTCGCCACCGCGTGCGGCAACGCTCGTTCGTCAAGCGACGACGGGAGCGGTCGTGACGCCCGGGAGATGCCCGACGACGACGCCGATCGGGACGCGCCGGACGACGGGCGCGGCGACGACGGCGGGCAAGGTGACGACAGCGGGCCCGACGACGGTGAAGATGCCGAGTCCGATGGCGAGTCGGACGTTGGCGAGGACGCCGCCGCCCCAGACGGATCCGACGACGACATCGACGATCCCGACGCCCCGCCCTGCCCCGACGCGACGACGGCGTTCACAGGGGTCCATGTCGAGAATATCAGCGACGACCCGACCGACGTCCTCGGCATCGGGGATCGGATCCGCGTCACCGTCGGCATCCACGCACCCTCGGCGTCGGTCGACCCGCTCTGGCTGACGCTGGACCACGGCAACCTCGTGCCCGACGAAAGCACGCTGACGCTCGACGACGCGACCACCCGCCCGGTGGTCACCGGCGATCGGTGGACGCTCGGCCTCGCGGGGACCCAGGACGCCGTCGTGTCGTACGAAGCGGCAGTGGAGAGCGACGGCGAGCTCGTCGCGGTCTTCGCCTCACTCCGCCAGGAAGAGGGACGTTGCGAGGGGCCGCGGACCCGGAGCGGCGCCCTCTTCCAGGTCGCCGGTGGCACCTACAAGACACCGCGGTGTATCGACATGGCCGACTATCGCTCGCTGCAGATCGCACCGCTCGTCGAGACGCAGAACACGGATGCGTATCGCGATCTGAACGGGGTGCGAGAGGACCTCCGCGCCGACAGCTTCATCTTCTGTCCGCAACAGCCCACGATCGTGCATGCCGCGGAGTTCTGTATCGAGCGCGCCGGAGACCAGGAGGTCTCCCTGGCCGGAGGCTATCTCGCGGACGGAAGCTGGGAGGTCGACGACTTCATCTTGATCGAGATCTTCCAGGGTGGTGAGCGCGTCGACGACGGGTTCACGACACAGCACCACTCCGGCGGCACGACCTTCTACTGCAACCCGACGGACACGCTGATGTGCACGGAGGGCTGCGTCGCCGAGCTGGTCGAGATCGCCACCGATCGGCGACTGATCGCAATCGCCAACGTGTCGGCCGAGGGGGAGCGAGCGCGCCATCACGACGATGGCGCGGTGGTGATCTCCGGGCTGCTCCCGGCCGGTGAGGGGACGACGGACGTCCGCATCACGGCGCTCGACGTGGGCGAGGTGGGCACCCTGACCCCGTCGCTCTACCTGATCAGCGCCGACCCCTGATCGATCGGCGACGAATCGGGCCCGTGGGGCTCGTCGGCCCGACGCGCCGCGCGCGGAGGCCGTTGCGGTCGTCGACGCGACGCCTCGCGCGGACGGAAAAGATCGTCGGCCACCGACCCTGGGTTGACGGCTGCACCCTTTGTGTCGCATGATGTGGGACGATTGCTTATGCAAGCGCACAACCAGAGGGAGCCATGCGCCGCACACTGATCGCTGTCATCGCCGCCGCCGTGCTGATTCCGAGCGCTGCCTACTCGGGCCCGCTGGATTGGGCGTATGGGGGCGAGGTCGCCGTGACCGAGGCTTTCAACCGCCTGTACTGCACGGATTTCTCGACGCGTGGCTACAGTGGCCTCGCGGCGCTGGTCGAAGAGCACGGTGAGGCGATGGGCACCGGGTGGACGACCGACGACGTGCGCTTCGTACAGGTGCTGGTCTACGACAGCTCCGTACGCGGCCGCCTGGAGATCGTGGCGGACGGCGAGCGGCTCGAGGTCTTCGACCCCGGGCGCTGGACCCGGCCGACGCGGGGCTGGCTTCCCGACGGTGGGAGTGATCTGGTCGACCTGGTCGAGCTCCTCGCCTCGGCCGGACTCCCCGCGGACACACCGTTCCAGTTCCGCGTGGCGGGGCACACCCTGACCGCCCACAACGCATTTCGCATCGACGGGCTGGAGCCGGGCGAGTTCTTCATCACCTACAACGACGGCGGCCTGGCGCGCGGTGACCGTGACGCCAACGAGCCCGTGATCTTCGGGGTCGAGCCGCCCGAGCGCCGGTGTCCGGAAGGATCGAACATCATCGTCGGCACGGCCGCTGACGACGTGCTCATCGGGACCAACGGCAGCGACTGCATCTTTGGCTTTGGCGGCGACGACCTGATCCGCGGCCGCGAGAAGGACGACGTGATCTTCGGCAGCGGTGGCGCGGACACGCTCCGCGGCGGCGACGGAAACGACTTCATCGAGGGCGGGGTCTGCGATGACTACATCCGTGGCGGCGCCGACAACGACGAGCTGTGGGGCAAGGCCGGGAACGATCTGATCCGAGGCCGGCTTGGTTCCGACGCCATCTACGGCGGCACGGGGGACGACACCCTGCGCGGCGGCGGCGGCGACGACGAGATCTTCGGCAACGAAGGTGACGACGAAGTGTGGGGAGGCCAAGGGTCCGACTTCCTCTCCGGGGGCGCCGACAACGACGAGCTCCGCGGCGGCGACGACGCCGACATCATCTCCGGCGGCGACGGGGACGACTTCCTCACCGGTTGGCACGGCGACGACGACCTCTTCGGCGACGACGGGGACGACTCGATCCGCGGCGGCGACGGAAACGACATCCTCGGCGGTGGCGAGGGCGACGATCGTCTCTACGCTGGCCAAGGCAACGACGATCTCTTCGGTGACGGCGGCGATGACTTCCTCGCGGCCGGTCCGAAGAACGACTACTGCGACGGTGGGCCGGGCGACGACCACATCCGCGGCGGAGACGGGAACGATTGGCTCTTCGGCAACGGCGGCGACGACCGTATTCGCGCCGGCAAGGGCAATGACCACGCCTATGGTGGATCGGGCAACGACTATATCCACGGGCGGGACGGCAACGACGCGTTGAACGGAGACGACGGAGACGACGTCATCCGCGGCGGCAATGGTAACGACCACCTCGACGGCGGTGCTGACACCGACGACCTCGGTGGGGGGCCCGACAAGGACATCTGCGTCAACGGGGAGATCATCCGCCCGGGCTGCGAGACCTGATCCCCGACCTCCGGAGCTCGACTGTCGCGCTATCGCTCCCCGTCTGATCCGCTCGCGATCCGACAGGGGGTTCGTGCGTTGCGGCTGCGTGCTCCCCAAGGCGACCGGAGCCGACCGGGTGTCCGTGCGGTCCGGGTTCCCAATCCCCGAGGAGACCGGAGCCGACCGGGTGTCCGCGCGGTCCGGGTTCCTAATCCCCGAGGAGACCGGAGCCGACCGGATGTCCGTGGATTCCGACCGTAGGCCGCCCGCGCGACGGGAGCCGACGGAGTCGGTCAACCAGGCGCTTGGGCGCCGCAATGCTCCGCGAGGAGCGCCAGCACCCGCTCCCACGCCGAGTCGAAGTAGGCGAAGGTCTCCGGCCACTGCGGCTCCGCGTTCCAACCGCGGGCGGGCCAACCGAGGTGTGTCAATGACACGCGCGTCCCGTCGTCGACGGGCTCGAGCTCCAGCACGACCCAGGTGTAGCGCGATCGGGTCCGGTCGAGGTGTGGCGGCGCGTTCCAGGTGAACGAGAGCATCCGGTCGGGTACGAAGCTCAGGATTCGGCAGCCCTCGGAGCCGCGTGAACCCGGCGGCGCATCTACGAGGAAGTAGAGCTCGAAGTGGCCCCCGATCTCGAGCCGTATCGAGCAGGTGTCGATCCACCATGACGCCATCCCCCCTTCGGTCGTCCAGAGCCGAAACACCTCGGCGGGTGGCGCAGGGACGACGACCTCGTGGTGGATGCGCCGGTCGGAGACGTCGCCGGCGCGGGCGGCAATTCCGGAGGGAGTGTCGATGGTTGCGGCGGGCATGAGCGGATTCGGTTTCGTGCTCTGATCAGGGTCTCCCCCAGAACGAAGCGACTCGCGCCGAGTGTCAACCCCTCAGCGATGCGGTCGTCCGGCCGACGAGTGGCTCGCTGACACCAACGCACGGTGGCCCCGGCGCGAAACGCGCCGGGGCCACTCGATACGAACCGCTACTGAACCTCGCCGCCCGGTGGGGACCGATGATCGCACCGGGCGATGTGGGCGCCCCCTCGGAGAGGGGGCTCGAGCATCAATGCTAGGTCATCCGTTGCGGATACGGGAACCCGCCACCGGACCGGTTGATAATAGCAGCCTCCCACGTGGGCGAGAAGCCCGGGTAGGCGTCGTCGAGCGCGAAGCCGCGATAGGCTCCGAACCCGATGTTGTTGGAGCCCTGCGCATAGTGTGTCGTGCCCTCCAAGATCACATTGGCCGCACAGGCCGGCGTGCCTGAGCTGTCGTTCGCAGCGACGAACGCGTAGTAATTCCCGGTTGAGAGCGGGACCGACAGTGGGCCGGAGGAGTAATAGTCGTCGCCGGTCGTTCCGAACGTGCGTTCGACTGCGGCGACGACCGTCCACGGACCTGAGAAGTCCGTTGCCTCGTAGACGAAGAAGCCGAGCGGGCATCCGGTATCGGTGTGCCGCAAGAACGCGTCGAAGCCGGTGAACGTGTAGTCGCCGTCGGCCTCGAAGACGTTGCCGCCGGCCTCCAACGTGGTCTCCAGCCACGGCGGGGTGATTCCGAACTCGGCGGTGGTCTCAGGGATCAGGTGGTGGTGGTTCGTCCAGGCAATCCGCCGAGCAGCCGTCGCCGTCGCGGTTGTTGCCGTCGTCGCACTCCTCGCCATTGACCGGGTCGGCGAGCCCGTTGCCGCACCACTCGACGTTGATGTCGACATCGACGACGCCGCAGTCGGACGCTCCGGAGCCCGAGATGGCCAGGATGACCTCCTCGTCGACGGTCATCGCGAAGTCCTCGATGCGCGCGGACACGCCAGAACCACTGTTGTCGTCACAGGCGACCACGGAACCACCGCAGGCATCCCGGATGTACAGCGCGGAGTCGTACGTCGTCGCCGCGTTGTCCGTGCTGAACGTGTACATGCCGGTTCTGGGGGCCGTGTAGCGGACCATGAAGTCCGGCGAACCGTCGGTGCCAAGCAGGCATGTGCCGTCCTCGTCGGAGTCGTCCTGGAGGCAGGTGTTGCCGCGGATCGACGCGTCGCCGGTCCGGTTGCTCACCGCCTCGGGGCAGAGCTCGTCGAGGCAGAC
>CAZFPM010000189.1:4897-12280 GCA_964520965.1 uncultured Myxococcales bacterium | reverse complement strand
CATGTGCAGGTCGGCGTTCAACGCGACCAGCGCCCCGACGAACTCCTCGAAACGCGCGGCCAGCTCTACCTGCTCCGCGCGCATCGACGTGCTGTTGTCGACGACCCAGAGGAGGTCGACCTGGTTGTCGAGCGCCCGTTGGACGTCCTCGATCCGCTCCGAGGCGAGGGAATCCTCGACCGACGTCAGCTCTCCGCCGCACCCGGACACCAAGCCGACGAGAGCCACGAATAGGGTCGTGAACACACACAAGCTCGATCGCAACATGACACTCCCCACTGATGGAACGGCGACCAACTCCGCACGAACACGGGATAACGCCGCACTCGGCATCGCTCAACCGAAAGTTCTGACGACCGCCGAATCCCCACCGTCGGCACCGACGGGCCACGAAGCGACGACCCCTCAGCTCGATCGCGACGTCGCTCGATCAGCTGGCGACCCCCCGTTGAGTCGGGACACGAGTGCCCGGGCCTCGTCGGACCGATCCGCGGGAACCGGCACGACGATTCGGTGGCGGCGCGGCGGGCGGCCGAAGGCGTAGAAGAGAACCAACACGACGTGCGGCGCCTCGTCCTCGACCCATTCGGCCCGATCGAGTTGCACCGAGGCACCGAGACGGCGACGCCGGCCCCAACGGACGGTGCGCTGCGCGATCCGGTACGCGTCGTCGGCGATCACGACCTCGGCCGGCCCCCGGAGCATCACGTCGCGGATGTTCTCCTCGCTCGACCGCAGCGTGGAGACGGCGACCGCCGCGGCCGCGAACACCAGCCCGGCGACGAGCACCGGGCTCACCTCGCCGACACGTTGGTACCAGCCCCACACCCCGATCCCGATCGGGAGCACGAATGCTACCGCGATCGCCCACGGCGCCGGACGCGGCGACGTCGACTCGAACCGGTCGATCCACGCCCGCCACTCGTCCTCGCCGAAACGCCACTGCACGATGCGGTCGCCGGCGTCCATCGAGATACTGCGCCGCTCCGCCTGACGAGCACGACCGCGGGCCCGTTCGGCCGCGAAGACCATGATCAGGCCGAGGGCGAGCAACGAGGCGAATACCGCGCCGCTCGCGGTGTGGTTGTCGGTGAGGGCGACGCCGACGCCGCCCACGACGAGGATCGCCACGCCCCACAGGCGCAGTCGGCGGCGGCCGCCGATCCCCTTCGTGTTCCCGTCAGTCATCGTGCCTCGGCTCGCCTTCTTCATCCGCGATCCGGCCGTCCGCCGCGCTGCCGTCGTCCGGCGCTTCCGAGGCCGTGCCCTCCCCGGGATCGGAGTCGGGCTCGACATCGTGGCACTTCGTGTAGTCCACCAGGAGCCGTCCGTCACCCGGGAACTCGATCACATCGACGAACCGGCTGCCAACGAAGAAGTCCTCCGAGAAGTAGATCTTCCGGGCTTGGATGGTCTGGACGTACGTTCCGTCGTGGCCCGTCATCGTGACGACCCTGGTCGGGGCGGCATGCGGACGAGATGGCGGCAGCGAGGCCGACGCGTCGAACGACGGCGGATCGCACGCGGCGATCGACATCGGAGGCGACCACGACGGTCGTGCGAGCGGTGACGCCGTTGACGACGACGACGCGGACACCGACGACGACAGCGAGCCGGGCGGCTCGAATTCAGACGGAGGCGACGACAGCGCAGACCTGGCCGACGGCGCCCGCGACGACGACGGCCTTGCAGACGGCGAAGACGGAGACGCCGGTTCCGATCCCTCCGACTCCGACGGCTCGTCTGGCCCGGGTTGCGGAGCCGCAGCACACTCGTGCTGTCCGGCGCGGGGGTTCGGCGTGGCGTGGTCACGGACGCACCGGCGCGCCTCGTCGATCTCATCCCGACCATGATGGCCGCGCTGGGCGCGCCGACGACCGCGGGCGTCGGTCCGGACGGCGCCTACGACGACCGGCTCTACCTCCGGCGTCAGGACGGCGCAGTGCTCTGGGACGCGCTCAATCCTCACGACATGGTCGAAAACCCGGCCGACTACATCCGGGACCCCTCGGAGATCTACGAGCTCTACGACCGGGTGATCGCCGACGACATCGAGACTCTGTCCGCTGCGATCCATCGAGCGTTCGGCGCGTGGGAACCGGAGACCGGAGCGGGGGGATACACTGCGGTCATCAACGAGATGTCCATCGGTGACGCGGACCGCACGACGTTCGATGAGGTCGGCGGGGCGAAAGCGGGCATCGAGGAGTACCGCCTCGCCGACGACCTCGCAGTCACCCAGGTCGAAGGATGGAGCTCCAGGACCCCAACCGCCCTGCTGATTTCGCGTCGCGCGTCGGTTCGAGCGGGGTGTCGCTGGACTTCTGGAAGGCGGGGCTGATCTACCTGCGGACGATGCGGATCGAGGTCGTGATCGACTCCGACGACGTGAGCGTGACCGTGGCCTCCAACGGGAACGGTGCTCCGCTCGCCGGTGCCATCGTCAGCTGCGATGTCTGTAGCGATGTCGCCGAGGCCGTGACGGACGAGGCCGGGGTCGCGGTCCTGGGCGCCCCCTCGGGAGACGGGGTGATCGAGGCAAGGCTGGAGGGGTGGAATGCCGCGACGATGTTGGTGCCGCCGCACTGAATTGGTGACCAGCGTGGGAGGTAGATTGGGGCTCTCCCCCTGGCCCGCTGGCGCGGGCCTGCCCCCCGCGAGCGGGGGACGGCTGAGGGCTGCACGCCGGCGGTGGACAGAGGCCCGTCCCCCGCGAGCGGGGGACAGCTGGCGCAGCCAGCAGGGGGGGAGCCCCACGCTACCGAAGGTCCACACAACGCGCCCTCTACAACGCGCCCAACTTCCGCAATACCGGCTCGACCTGCCCCGCCCAGTCTCGGTTGGCCGCGGGGCTCGCCGGACTCGGATGCAGGATCCGCGCGATCTCCGGCCCGTCGTCCCCGAGCACCATCCGAGCCCGGTTCTCGGCGAAGCGCCCTACCCCGATCACGACCTCGGCGCCCAGCGCGTCCACGACCTGCCTCAGCGCCTCGTCGCAGGCCTCGTACAACGCCGCCGTCTCCACCGTCCGCAGCTTGTCGGGAGTCAGGTTGCGTCCCGTCTCGTGCAGAAAGAGCAATGGACAGTAGTTGTGGACGAAGAAGCGTTCGAAGAACGCGTCAGCACTCGGAAAGCGTTCCGCCGCCCAACCCCACAGCCGCTTCCCGCTTCCCTCGCGTCGCGCGAACTCGAAGCCCTGAACCGGTCGTTTCTCGTGCCAGGTGGCGGGCTGCCCCACCGGTGCTTCGATGCCCATCCAATCCCGTACCGAGGGCACGTCA
This sequence comes from uncultured Myxococcales bacterium, assembly GCA_964520965.1. Lineage (GTDB taxonomy): Bacteria > Myxococcota_A > Bradymonadia > REDH01 > REDH01 > CAZFPM01. The sequence goes on along the minus strand of CAZFPM010000189.1, from coordinate 8,999 downwards.
CCGAACGGAACTCCAGTCTGCGCCATGCCGAAAGGCCCGGGGTTCATGCCGACGAGCACGAACCTGCGCGGAGCGCGACCGAAACGCTCGAGGTACCGCTCATGGGGCTCCCGCGCGTAGGTCAGGGGATTGTACACGTGGACGACCGGCGGCCCGAATCGGAGGCCGTCGACGGCAGCGCAGAGGGCTCGACTGATCGGAATCATCTCCATGGCGATCCGCTGTAACACTTGCCAGTCTCGATGACTCTACCCACGTAACGATACGACCGACCCAGCTAGAGCGACGGAAGGAGCCCATGTGTAGGCGGATTCGATGCAGCCAGTGTGGGAAGCCGGGATGGACCGGCTGCGGGACGCACGTGGACCAGATCCTGGGCGACATCGCACCCGCCGACCGATGTCAGTGCTACGGAGAGCGCGGAGCGCCGATGTGGGCCGTCGTCCGATCGGTGTTCAGCGGCGCGAAGCCAAACGGCGATTGAGCCTGCCGCGCTCGACGGAATCGCGTCGGCGACGCACGAAGCCACCCAAGGCCGTGCGGGGGCTCATGCGAGACGCCGAGGGTCCGGTACCCACCGCTAGCGCTCGATGTCGAAATCGAAGAGGCGCAGGTTGCGATCCGAGACCACGACGGGGTCTGCAGCACCAGGGGGTCGCCACTTGAGCACGATCGCGATCTCCGTCCGCGGCCCTTGGTAGTAGTCGAGCTTCACCGGGTAGCGGCCGGGCTCCAGGTGGTATCCGGCGGACCGGCATCGCAGCGAGTGGACGCCGTCGTTGTCGACGACCTTCCGCCAGTCACCATCGACGAAGATCCACAGGTTGGACCCGTCGTCCGAGCAGATCTCGAATGTGTGTTCGCCGGACGCGTCGACCATCAGGTATCCTGAGAATCGGATCGCGAACCACTCGAGCACATCGGCGAGGAGCCCGGGGAAACCGACCTCCCAGCTGCGCAACGGCACGTTGACCTCCGACACCAGCACCGAGGTGAACGGGCAGGGGAACTCCTCGCTGTTGATCACCTGCGGGTCGGAGCAGGCATCGTCCAGGTTCGGCAACGCCGGCGTTCCCTCGACGAGCCGGTAGACGTTGCCGCGCAGGCCCATGCCCGGCTCCGTCTTGGCGCTGAACGCGCTGTCCTCGGTCGCGTAGATGTACTGCCAGGTGTCCGAGCCATCCGGCGTCGTGATGCGCACCCTGCCTCTTCCGCGGAGGCGGGTATGGAAATCGAGCGGGGTCCGGGCCACGAGACGCGACGGGACTCCCGTCACGACGCCGAGCGGGATCACGACCTCGCCGAGCTCGGCGTCGTCGGTCAGCACGTCGACCGTCACGCCGGTCGTGTCATTGAGCCCCCGCGCGAGCCGTTCGCCTTCGAGATAGATCAGGCCGTCGGAGACCGCGATCTGCGGAAACACGTCGACGATGTCCGGCGGGCCGCCGAAGGGTGGGCCGGCGTCTGGCGACGCGGCGTCTGGCGACGCGGCGTCTGGCGAACCACCGCCGTCGGAGACCGCGTCGCCGGTCGGCGTGTCCGACCCGGCGCCCCCGTCGTCGATACCGCCACCGGCATCCGAGGCTCCGGAGCCGCCGTCGCCGATCCCACCGCCGTCTCCACCCGCGCCATCGGCGCCGCCGCGCGCACCGTCGGCGGCGGCGTCGGCGCCAAGATCCGGGTCGCGGGACGACGGATCGTCACCGCCCACGCTGGAGACAGCCGAGCACGAGACGAGGAGCGCCGAGATAGAGATGAGCCAGAGCCGAGACATCGCAACCACGCGGAGGCCCCCTCAGGTATCGCGTCCCTGCGCAGACAAGTCAACGTCGGGACCGCCACCCTCGCTCGCGTCGCCGAACGTCACGCGCAGCCACCAGAGCAGGAAGAGGATCACCGCCAGGTTCAAGAAGGTGTCGCGCCATTGCGGGCGGTCGTCCTCCTCGTCGCCGGTCGCGGCGCCCCATGCGCTCGGGAGCGCTGGATCCGGGGCAGCACGGAATCCGGTCGCCTCTGCCAGCGCGTCGACCTGCGTCGGTGTCAGCGGGACGCCGCTCTCCGGGAGCGCGGTGACCGGTCCGCCGATCGTCGTTCCGCGGGCGCGGCGCCGGGCGGTCGAGGCGAGCACCAGCTGGGCACCGAGCGTCTCGATGGGGCCGGCCTGTCCGGGATAGGTGCCGGCGGGGATGCGCATCGGGGAGAGGTAGGGAAGCGCGAGGGCGCGCTCGGGGTCGAGCCAGCCCGCGAGCGGGGCGGTCGACAGGTTCGACGCTGCCTCGATCGCCGGATCGCCGACCGGCGCGACGATGATCGCGGCGTCCAGCGAGCCGGCGGCGACGTGCGCCAGCAGCGACGATACGTCTGCGCGCTCGGCCGGCGACGCACCGACCGCCTGGAGCATGGCCGCGCCGATGGTCCCGCCTCCGGACGTGCGCTCCATGACGCCGACGCGGCCGGCGAGGGGGTCGGGATTGGATTCGACGCGCACGACGTGCACCGCACGCACGCCGACCACCGCGGCCGCTTCGAGGCGGTCGTCGCGGCCTTCAGCGGTGAAGAAACGCTCGGCGCCGACGTAGGCGATGCGCGCCTCGCCGACGGCCACGGCCTTGATCGGTGACGCGACCCGCAACCACCGCACCACCCGCCCGGGGAAGGTCGCTCGGAGCGCCTCGACCGCGAGACCGGCGGTGGGACCGGCGGCATCGGTCGGGTGTGCGGCGACGATGATGTCGGCACCGGCGATCGCCGTGGGGCTGGCGGCGGCATATCCGCGGTCGGCGAGGAGTCCGGCGGCGACCGCAGCGACCGACCGCCCTTCGACGGTGACCGCATAGTTCAAACGCTGGACCGCGCCGTCGTCGAACGTGCCGTCGAGTGCGGCCAGCGATTGCTCCAGACCGGGCACTCGCGCAAAGAGCCCCGAGTGGGCCACGACGCCCGCGGCGTAAGGCGGGAAGAAGCCCAGCGTGTCATCGAGAGAGACCAGGTCCAGGCCGAGGAGCTCGCCGTCTGTCGAATAGCCGACGACGACGTCCGCGCGACCGTCGAGTAGCGCACGATAGCGTTGGCCCGCGTCGTCGATCACGAGCGGTTGGCCTTCGAGAGCAAGGCCGTAGCGGGTGAGCAGGTCAGCGAGGCCGTCGCCGGGGCGACGCGTGAATTCGGTCGGACAGGCCACGCGGATGGGCCCGATGTCGGCGAGCGCCTCCAGAGTCGGCGAGGTCAGGCCACGGGCGGCCGTCGGCGTGACGTAGAGTCGATACGTGTTCTCGAAGCCGAGGTCCGCGACCCAACGCAACCCGAGGACCTCCTGCAGGGCGGCGACCTGTCCTATCGGATCGTGCCGGCGCGGGGCCGCACCGCCGCTCCACAGCAGCGCGGTGCCGCTGTACTCGACCATCAGGTCGAACTCGCCATCGACGAGGCGTTGGTGGCACTGCCACGTGTCGCCGCAATCGACGACCTCGGCGTCCACCCCCTCTGCTTCGACGAGCCCACGCAGGATCTCGGCGAAGATCGCCTGCTCCGTATAGGCCTTGGCGCCGATGCGAACGGGCTCCTCGGGGCCGGCACAGGCGGCGAAGAGGAGGCCCAGGGACAGGGCGGCCCAGGCCGTGCTCGTGGCGACGGTTCGTCTCATACTCCGCCCTCCGCACCCGCTGCGTCCCCCCCGGGGATTTCGGCGGTCGCGCCTTCGGCAGCGACTTCGGAAGCAACGGCCGACTCCAGTGCGGCGGCGGGCTCCGGACCGCTCCCCTCACGCTCCGACGGCAGCGTCCGTAGAAGCGCCCCGATCTGCAGCACCATGACGAATCCGAACGGAATCGCTCCCAGAATGGCCATCGCCCGGACCGCCTCGATGCTGCGGGCGAGGAGCAACCCGGCGGCGAGGCCGGACAGGCTGAGGCCCCAGGCGATCTTGCGCATGCGCGGCGGGTCGAAGGACCCGCGGCTGGTCATCATGCCGAGCACGAAGGTCGCGCTGTCGGCGCTCGTGACGAGGAAGATGAAGATCAGCGTGACGGCGATTCCCGCGAGCAGTCGTGATGCGGGGAGCAGATCGAAGAGCGAGAAGAGCGCCGCGGTCACGTCCTCGGAC
>CAZFPM010000189.1:236-4887 GCA_964520965.1 uncultured Myxococcales bacterium | reverse complement strand
GGACACGATCTCCGAGAATCCGCCGCCGCCCATCGTCTCGACGAAGAGACCGCTGCCGCCGAAGACGGCGAACCAGAGCACCGAGAGTATCGCCGGCGTCAGCGTGACGCCGAGGATGAACTCGCGGATGGTCCGTCCGCGGCTGATCCGCGCGATGAACACTCCGACGAAGGGCGCCCAGGCGATCCACCACACGAAGTAGGTCAACGTCCACGACTCGACCCAACCGCCGACATCCCGGTACGGGTAGAGCCCCAACGTGAGGCTCGGCAACGCGCTGACGTAGTCGCCGACCGCGGTGACGAAACTGCGCAACAGGAACGACGTCGGGCCCGCGAAGAGGACGAAGAGCATCAGTACGATCGCGAGCACCATGTTCGCGTTGCTGAGCCACTTGATGCCCTTGTCGAGGCTCGTCGTCGCCGAGATCATGTAGGCGACCGTCAGGCTGCCCAGCAGCGCGAAGCCGATCGGGACGCTGTCGGGGTCGAGGCCCATCGTCGCGTGCAGCCCGGTCTGGAGCTGCAGCGTGCCCATCACGAGCGACGCGGCGACCCCGAAAGCCACGGAGATGATCGCGAGCAGGTCGGCGACCGACGCCACGGGGGCGACCCACCGTCCTTCGTAGCCGGCGCGAATCGGTGCGCCCGGCAGGTACGGCTGCCCTTTTCGGAAGGCGAAGTACGCGAGCACGAGCGCCGCGGCGGAGTAGACGGCCCAGGCGTGCAGGCCCCAGTGGAAGTTGGTCAGCACCATCGCCTGACGAGCCGCTTCCGGTGACGAGGCCACGCCGGTCGGCGGCCCGGAGAAGTGCATCACCGGCTCGGCGACCCCCCAGAAGAGGATCCCGACTCCCATGCCCGCCGAGAACAACATCGACAACCACGAAGGCGTGCTGAAGTCCGGCTCCTGGTCGTCGGAGCCGAGCTTCAGATCCCCGTACGGGCCGAAGGCGAGCCACGCGCCCAACACGAGGAACGAGGTGACCATCCCCATGAAGAACCAATCGAGCGACCGGAACGTCCCGCCGGTGATCGCCGATGCTGTCGCGACGAGCGAGTCGGGAGCGGAAATGCCCCATACGGCCACGGCCACGCATGCGGCCAGGCTCACCGGGAAAAGGCCGGCGCTTCGAATGCGTTGGATCAGTTGCTGCACGGAGGGTTGGCTAGCATCCGCGGCTGGCTGGCGCAACCAGACCCAACCGAGACCGAGGGCGGACGGAGCTCAGTCGCGGGCCGCTTCCCGTCGGCGGTCCGGGCCATTGCCCGGTCAGTCGCGCAGGCGGGTCGGGTCAGAGGTGTGTGGACCCTTGCCCCCGCCCTTCAAACCGTGATGATCGAACGATGACCGAGCCCCAGACGGACAGCCTCGTCGTCGCGTGCGCCGACGCCTACGTTCTTCGCGGAACGGTCTTCATGCCGCGCGCCGGTCGAGATCGCGGCGCGACGGTCATCGTCTGTCCGGCGATGCTCGTCCGAGAGCGGTACTACCGCCGGTTCGCGCTCGATCTGGCGAACCGGGGATTCCGGGCGATCACGTTCGACCAGCGAGGCATCGGACGGTCGATCTCATCGCCTGCGCCGGCGCCCCACCCGCGGCTGCGGCATTGGGCGGAACGCGACCTCCCAGCGGTGCTCGATTACGCCGAACAGACGACGCCCGGCCACCGACTCTACGCGGTGGGCCACAGCATGGGCGGACAGATCCCGCCGCTCACCGAGGCGATCCACCGGCTGGACGGCATCGTCACGGTCGGGGCCACCGAGGCGTGGTGGGGCCACTGGCCCTTCCCATACAATCTGGCGATCCTGGCGAGTTACGTGGCGCTCCCGATCCTCGGCCGGGTGCTGCCGGTCATCCCCGCCGACCGGTTCGGCCTCGGACCGGACGCCGACGGGGCGGTCGTCCGGGACTGGACCCGCTGGGGAAGGCACCGCGGGTACCTGCGGGGACCGTTCGGGCACGATCTGCACGACCAGGACTACGCTGGTCGCGTCCTCGCCTACAGCTTCACCGACGACCTGTTCGGTGCCTGGAACGCCGTCGAGGCGATCCACGCCGGGTACGTCCGCGCCGACCTCGAGCACCGTCACGTCGATCCGCCCGACTTCGGCGCACGAGGCATCGGGCACTTCGGCTACTTCCGGGGCCCCGCCTCCCAAGCGCTGTGGGACGACACCGTTCAGTGGCTCGAAACTTGAGCCGCGACGGCGGACGGTCGACGATGGGAGTATAAGCGTCTCCGGCTGCTGCCACCGCTCCCGTTCCACATGCTGATTCGTCGCCCCGGAAGACCGGACCCCGACCGGCTGGTCGTGATCATCTCCGACGTGGAGATGGGCACCGGCGGCGTGCACGAGGACTTTCCGCACGGCGACTGGCTCGGGGAGGTGATCCTCTCGTACAACAGGCGGCCCTACCGCCGAATCCCCGTCGACGTCGTGTTCAACGGCGACACGTTCGACCTGCTGAAGACGGACACCGACGGGGCGTGGCCGCGCGCGATCCACGCGGGGATGGCGGCGGCCAAGATGAGTCGCATCGCCGACGCGCACCGGGCGTTCTTCGAGGCCATCCGGGAGTTCGTCGCCTTCGACAAGGCGCCGCGCCGGGTGTTCTTCACGGTGGGCAACCACGACTACGAGCTGCTCTTCCCGGCCGCCCAGGCGGAGATCCGACGCCGGGTCGGGCATGATCCGCGCGTGATCTTCGCCGGCTTCTCGCTGACGATGGGCGACATGGTGATCGAGCACGGTTCGCAGCTCGACTCACTGTTCCGCATCAACCCGCGGCGTCCGTTCGTGATCCACGACGGCGTGCAGGTCCTGAACATCCCGTTCGGAGTCTCCGGGCTCCTCGACGTGGCCATGCCGCTCCTGCACCTGCTCTACCACCACGACCGCCTCAAGCCGCGCCCGGTGGTGTTCGAGGCGTTGCCCGAGCTACAGGATCTGCTGGTCGCGGCGTACTGGCGATACTGGACCCGTGACTACCCCCGCTCATGGCTGACTCGGAACGCGATCGCCCGCCCGAGCTGGGCGATGTTCAAGGAGCTCGTCTCCCGATTCCGAACGCGGAAGATGGACGTCAGCGTCGCCGACAAGTTCCGGGACCGCCTACTCGAAGACACCGACCATCGCCTCTACGTGATCGGCCACGAGCACCAGCCCTCGTGGTGGACTTGGGGCGCCAAGAAGGTCCTGTCGACCGGCGCCACCCGCAACGAGTTCATGATCACGCCGGAGCTGGACGAGCAGGTGCCTATCCCGAAGGTCTACGCCGAGGTTCTCCTGCGTGACGGCCGGGTCGCATCGTCGGATCTCGTCGAGCTCGAGTGTCCCCCCCTCCCCGAAGGCTGGATGCCCGAGACGCCGCTCGCCGATGTCGTCGATGCCGTCCGCGCCGAGCTCGCCCCCCCAGAGGAGCAGAGAGCGCTCACCGACGAGATCGTGCAGCACGAAGCCGAAGAGGCCATCCGGGCGAGCGCCGGCCTGCCTGCAGTGGACCCGGACGGCGAGCCCGTCGCCGAAAACGGCGACCTGATTCCCGAGGGTGACGAGCTCACCCACCTCGACCCGTCGGAAGAGGACGCGGACGCCAGGTGAGCGATTCGGGGTAATCGACCGCTCCCTCCGAAACCGGTTGGCTGCTATGGTGCCCGCGTCGAGCTCGCCTCGCGCCGGCACGTCGCCACGCACCACACCGGACGGAATGCAACGAACGACTGCGATTCTACTGGCCTGCGCGCTTACGATGGCCTGCGCTGGCGAACGGCACGCGCCTCGATTCGACACCCTGAGCCAGCCGATCCTCGGCGGGGTCACCGACAGCACCCGCACGTCGGTGGTCGCGATCCTGGCCCTCGATCTGGGCCTGTGCACCGGCACGTTGATCGCCCCGAATCTCGTACTCACCGCACAGCACTGCATCGCGGACACGCTCGGTCCAGAGGGGTTCGCGTGCGCCGAGACGTCGTTCGGACGAGCGGTCTCCGCGGGGCGCGTCGGGATCACGACCCAGACCAACGTGCCTCGGAGCGGCGCGACCGAGTACGGCGTCGCGCGCATCTACATTCCCCCTGGTAGCGAGGCCTGCAACCGCGATGTCGCGCTCCTCGTGCTCGACGAGCCGATCCCGACCCGGGTCGCGCGACCGATGGTCCCCCGCATCGACGAGCGGCCGGAGTTCGAGGAGCGGTTCGTCGCCGTCGGCTACGGCGATCCACGGGCGGGCACGCGCCGGAGCCTCGACGACCGCGAGGTGGTGTGCGTCGGGGTGACGTGTGGAGACGAAGAGTTCACCGGGCGTTCCGAATGGGTGGGCACCGGCGGAATCTGCCAGGGCGACTCGGGGGGTCCCGCCATCGACGCACACGACCGCGTCATCGGCGTCGCGTCGCGGGGAGACGAGGCTTGTGAGTACGGTGTCTACGCGGGGATCGATGTCTGGTCGGACTGGATCCGCGATGTCGCCTACGAAGCGGCAGACCGCGCTGCGATGGCCCCCCCCGAGTGGGCCGTGACCGGATCGTCGGCGCCCGCGGGAGATCCGGACTTCGACGGCATCGACGACTTGTTCGACAACTGCCCCGGCACCGCCAACCCCGACCAGCTCGACCGGGACGAGGACGGCGTCGGCGACGCGTGCG
>CAZFPM010000189.1:0-226 GCA_964520965.1 uncultured Myxococcales bacterium | reverse complement strand
GCGTGCGACGACCGCGACAGCGCCGCACGGGGAGGCGACTGCGAAGTCTGCGACGGCTGCACCGACGACACCCACTGCGACACCGGCTACTGTTTCCAGAGCCTCTCCGGCGGCTACTGTACGCAGACCTGCTCAGCCGGAACCTGTCCGCTGAACACCATTTGCGCGGGCGTCGCCGACCTCGGTGGCGCACTCCGGGACATCTGCGTCAACGACGACTGGGTGG
>CAZFPM010000188.1:0-12303 GCA_964520965.1 uncultured Myxococcales bacterium | reverse complement strand
CATCTTTGGAAATCCGAAGGATTTACAAAGAGGTAGAGGGTCAAGGGAACTCAGTTCCCTTGCGGGGTGTGGGGCAGAGCCCCACGCGTCCCCGGCGTCGCCTACAGCTGCCCTTGGATCGCCGCCAGCGCTTCGGCGTTGGTGCGGGTGGGGAGGCCGACGCCGTCGCCGATGAGGCGTTCGATGTCGGCGATGCGGGATTCGGGGTTGGGGTGTGTCGAGAGGAACTCGGGGGGGCGGGGGCCGCCGGTGAGTCTGGAGAAGAAGTCGATGAAGCCTTGGGGGGCGTAGTTGGCGGCGACCATGTATTGGAATCCGACCTGGTCGGCGTCGGTTTCGGCGGCGCGGCTGTGGCGGAGCAGCGTGCCGGTGGCGGCGACCTGCGCGGCGAGCTCGGCGACGAGGCCGGGATCTTCGCCGAGTGCGATCGACGCGAGTTGTTCCAGTCCGTACATCGCGACGAGCCGCTCGGCGACGTGTCTCTGGGTGACGTGGGCTACCTCGTGACAGAGCACGGACATCAGCTCCGCCTCGGTCTCTGCCTGGAGCATGAGGCCGGTGTAGACGTAGATGTACCCGCCGGGCATGGCGAAGGCGTTCACGGTCTCGTCGTCGTCCACGACGGTGAAGGTGAAATCCATGCGCCGATCGCGGTCGCCGGCGACGGCGATGACCGCCTGACCGAGCTCGGACACGTAGTCTTGCACGGCGGCGCTCTGGTGCGTGGTGATCTCGCCTTCGAGCTCGGCGGCGAGTTGCGCGCCGAGCGCGATCTCGTCGTCGATGGGCAGAAGGACGGATACGGCCGCGCCCTGGACGGTGTCCACGGCGGACTGCACGCCGCTGCACCCGAGTGCGGTCGCGGCGACGAGGGCGATGGCAAGGATCGTGTTTCGACGCATGGGTTTATCTCGGGACGCAGGCGCTTCGACCGCCGACCATCGGGACACAGGACAGCCGCCCGGGGCATTGCAGGTCTGACTCGCATGTGGACAGGCAGAAGTTCTCCTCGCCTTCGTCCGTGAAGCATCCGCCACCATCTCCGCAATCTGCGTCGAAGCGGCACGTCGCCGAGCAGATCCCGACGGCACCGATGCTGTTCGGGGGCAGCGCGACGCATCGGAGCCCGGCGCACTCGGAGAAGGGGGTGCAGCGGCCGGCGGAGCAATACGCGCCGGCGACACAATCCGCGGTCTCTTCGCACGCTTCGGCGGCATCTCCGGCGATGTCGGAACAGAGGGCCTCGTAGGAGGCGGCCTCGCGGGCGCCGGTGCAGAGCCCTTCGAAGCAGGTCGCGTGATCAGCGGCGCAATCCGTGGGGATGCGGCATTCCTCGTGGGCCTCGACCATGCCCACGGTGACGTCTTTGCAGACCGGCGGGTTGAGGGCGACCTCGTCGGCGAGCTGGTCGAAGGTGCCGCACGGGGCGTCGCGCAGGGCTTCGAGGCAGATCGCAGCGCCCTCGCCGTCGAAGATCTGCAGCCCGGCCTCGACACTGGTGCGGGTTCGGGTCTGGCACGATGCGGCGAAGGCCGACGCGCAGTTCTCCTCGTTCACCCCGAACGTTTCGTTGGCGCGCTCGACGTCTTCGGGGGTGAAGCACGCGTACATCCAGTCGCACAGCACCTGGGTGGACTCCACGCACCACCGCATCACGGTGACTTCGGCCGGGGCGGCGTCGACGGTCGCGTCGGCATCACCCACGGTGTCGGCGACGGAGCCGGTGTCTGCGGCATCGGCGCCGGCATCGAGACCGGAGGGAGGATCGTCGTCGCCGCAGGCGATGACGAGGCATGCTGCGAAGAGGAACGTGGTGGCGTGACGAACCATGGGCGCTCGCGAGTCGTGGGGAGTCGACCGGGGCAGACCCTAGCAGACTTCTACGCGATGGGAATCGCGCAGGCGGTCGCTTCTGGAGCGGCGATCGAGCATCGACGAGGCCGTCGATTTGCCGCGCCGTGACGGTGCCGAAACGTCGCCGCGCGCACGAACGGGTGTTGGCATCGCAGTCGCGATCGGCTAGAGGCGCCCCTGGCGCCGGAATCCAGCGTCATTCTTCTCATAGCGAAGTCGACGATGTCGGAGCGCAAGATGTCCCTGGCGGGAGCGGTCGAGGTCTTCAAACTCATGAACATCGGCGGGCTGATCGCCACCGTCGTCGTGGTCGCCGTGGCGGGCTACATCTGGGGCTCTGGCTGCGGGCCGGTCACCGCGTCGCGTAACTACGGCAACGAGACCTGGTACGGGGCCGTGGAGCTTCCGGCGCCGACCGAAGCGCCTGCTGTGGCACCGCACGACGAGCAGGCCGAAGCGGCGAATGCACGGGCAGATGAGCTCGACGCCCAGACCCCGCCCAACCCGCACCGCGGAGCGATCGGGAATCCGCACGCCGGCGCCGCCGTCGGCGACGCCCCTACCGCGCCGCCGATCCCCGAAGGGGCGGTGGTCCCGGAGGCTCACCCACCGGCGCCCGGCGCTGCGGCCGCTGGGGGCGAGTTGGTCGCGCCGACGCCGACCGATCCCGCGGCCGCTCCGGCGGGACACTGACGCGACAGGCGAGGAGTCGGGACCCCGGGGCCAGACAGTAGCGCCGCGATAGCAGACCGTCCGACGGCCGGGTTCGCGGTTGCGCGGCGATGGCGCGGCCGGAGGTCGGCGCGAAGTCCGGGCCAGGGGCGGGTACGCGTCGAATGCGCGCGAGTGGCGCGAGGGTCGACACGGCACCGAGCGGGCGCGTAGAGTCGGCCAACTTCCAGACCCTTGGCCGCCGGACGCGAATGCAGCTCTACACCAAGATCCTCATCGGTATGGTCGTCGGCTCCCTCCTCGGAGCCTTCTTCGGGCCGAACTCGCCGGTCCTTCCGCAGAACGGCGCGGTCCTCACCCGCAGCACGGTCGTCTACGCGGACCCGAGCGAGTCGGCTGAGGTCGTTCCCTACTCGCTCGGCGTCGACGACATGACGGTGCTCGAGGAGCGTGAGGTCGAGGGCACCGGGTGGCTGCTCCTCGAATGGACGCTCCGCGCGCCGGACATCCTGCGGCTGCAGTCGGCCGGGGTGCCGACCGAGAATCTCGAGACCGGCATGTCCATGCGCGGCTGGGTGACGGACGCTCCGACGACGGTGCGCCGGCATTCGCGGGTCGGCGAGCTTCTGGTGAACTACACCGAGTGGATCGGCCAGGTGTTCCTGGCGCTGATCAAGATGGTCGTCGTCCCGCTGGTCTTCCTGTCGCTGCTCGTGGGAGTGGCCTCGCTGGGGGATTTCCGGAAGCTCGGGAGGATCGGCGGGCGCACGATCGGCTTCTTCTTCGGCACGACGGTTCTGGCGCTCGTAGTCGGGGTGGGTCTGGCGAACGTGCTGAAGCCGGGGGCGGTGCTGTCGGAAGCGGATCGTGCGCTGATGCTCTCCAGCTACGAGTCGGAAGCCGGCTCGACGGTGAGCAACGCGGCCGAGGCGCCGACGCTCACCGACCAGATCGTCGGGATCATCCCGACCAACCCGTTCCGCTCGCTGGTGGACGGGGACATGCTCCAAGTGATCTTCATCGCGATGATCTTCGGGATCGCGCTGACGTTGATCGACCCGGAGCGGGCGAAACCGGTGGTGGACATCGCGGACCAGGCGAACGACGCCGTCGTGATGGTGGTGCTGATCGCCATGAAGCTGGCGCCATACGGGGTCGCGGCGCTGCTCTTCAAGGTGGTGGGTACGACCGGGCTGTCGGTGCTGCTCGCGCTCGGCTTCTATTCGCTGGTCGTGCTGGCGGGTCTGCTGCTGCACATCATCATCACGTACTCGACGGTGATTCGGTTCGGCGCGCGGCTGCCGGTGTTCCCATTCCTGAAGGCGATCCGGCCGGCGCTCCTGCTGGCATTCTCGACCTCGAGCTCGTCGGCGACGCTGCCGGTGACGAAGCAGTGCACGGAGGACGGCCTCAACGTCAGCCCCGCCGTCTCGAGTTTCGTCCTGCCGCTCGGCGCGACGATCAACATGGACGGAACGGCGCTCTACCAGGGCGTGGCGGCGCTCTTCATCGCGCAGATCTACCACATGGGTCTGAGCGTCGGTGACCAGGTGACCATCGTCGTCACGGCGACGTTGGCCTCGGTAGGCGCGGCGGGCGTCCCGGGCGCCGGCATGGTCACGCTGGCGATGGTCCTCGCGTCGATCGGGGTGCCGACCGAAGGTGTCGCGCTGATCCTGGGCGTCGACCGGCTCCTGGACATGTTCCGCACGACGACGAACGTCATCGGCGACGCGACGGCCACGGCGTTCATGGCCCGGCTGGAGGGGGATCCGCTCCGGATCATGACGCCGGAGCAGGACGCCGCCGACCCGACGCACGGGTTCGAGGGGCGCCTCGAGGAGGGCCCGCACAAGGTCGAACTCGAGGAGAAGGACGACGACGACGGGAACTGACCCTCGGTCGATGCCACGGGGGGCCCGTTGGACCGAAGTCCGCAGGCGGCTGCTGCAGCCGGGGAGGGAGGCGGGCGCCACACGGTGCCCTCGCTTCGCGACCGTCGAACGACCCGCGCTCGCCCCGCGCGACGCTCCGGACGGGGCACCGCTGCCCCCCTATAGGGGGGCGGCGTTTTTGACCCACGATCTCCAGGGGATATCGTCGCGGGCACGATGCCCGTCGTCCCACCATATCGAGCCCACCGTCTCGGAACCCGGCTGCTGCTCGCCTGTTGCACCGCGCTGGTCGTCCTCGCGACGGCGGACGCACGGGCGCAGCTCGGGCAACCGGAGTACATCGCCTTCGAGCATCGAGCCAACGGCATATGGGCGGCGCAGGAGATCACCGCATTCGCGATCTCACCGGCGGATCCCACCACCCTCTACCTCGGCGGATCCGACGGCACGATCTATGTGAGCGTCGACGGCGGCCTGATTTGGACGCCGCAGTTCATCGACCGCGTGCAGCAATCGTTCTTCGGTTCCGGACACCCGCTCGACTGGCTCACGCTCGATGCGGTTCGCGCAGCCGACGGTCGGCGCCTGACCCGGCCGTCGAGCATCCTCGCGGCTGGCGCGAGCCTCTCGAGTACCGGCAATCAACTTGGAGAGGGCATCGAGCGGATCGACTCCGTCGACGACCTGACGGCGCGGACGTTCGACGAGGGACTCGGGCGCACGCGGGCTCGGCGATCCTACACGCTTCAGGGGCTGTACGGGGGAATCCTCCGTGGGGTCGGTTTCCGCGAATACGCCCGCTCTCGAGCCGATGGCGTCGCCAGGATCGCCTGGATCGCCTGTCATCCCTTCGATCCGGACGAGGCCATCGCCGCGACGAACCACGGGGTGTATCGGACCCGCGACCGTGGCGCATCGTGGGTGCAGATCCACACCGCGATCGCGCCGGCTGACGCCCACGTGAATCACGTCGCCTATCACCCGCACGACGCACTGCGCATCATTCTGTCGACGAGTGGAGGCGTGTTCCTCTCGGCCGACGGCGGAGAGTCGTTCTTCCGGGCTCCGGACGGCATCTTCTCGAACGCTCGGGCGCAGTGGGTCACGTTCGATCCGACCAACCGAGACCGGGAGGTCTTCGTCACCGGCATCGTTCGATGGCGGTCACGCAGCGAGCACACGTCGGGCTGGCTCGCCTGGGCGCCGCTCCGGATGTCGGGCGTTCGGCAGGTCGTATTCGACCCGAGCGACTCCGACCGGATTCTGGTCGGAACATCCGATGGATTGTGGCTCTCGACCGACGGTGGGGAGAACTTCGACCGCGCCAACGGAGCCGTCTTCACCGGACAACCGATCCAGTCGATCGACATCTGCCCGTCCGGCGGCGTGTATCTCGCCGCCACTCCCTTCGACGTGTGGCAGAGCCGAGACGCCGGTGCGACGTGGCAAGCGATTTCGTTCGGCGCGTACGACGGGCACGTGGTCCGGGTCGCCTTCGACCTGGCCGACTCCTCCGCGGCCTGGATTGTGGGTAGGAACTCGGTGCTTCGCATCTCGGAGGTCGATCTCTGGGACGCCGATCCACGCGTCCTCGGGACCTACGTCCGCTGGGCCGAAGCGCAGCCGACCCTGGAGCAGGCACTGATCTCAGCGCTGGAGCGTCTGCGCATTCGACGCGACTGGCTGAATCGCTACATCCGCCGTTCACGGGTTTCCGCGTGGTTTCCGCGCGTGAATGTCGGCGCGTTGGTCCGGGACATCGAAGCCGACGCCGGTTTCAGGGCGAGGGCGCTGACGGTCGGAGCAGGACTCGATGACTCCGTCGCAAACGACTACGCGTTCGATGCCTTCGCCGTCGCGATCACGGCGACGTGGGACGGCGAGTCGGCCGTCGCCGGTCGTCGCGAGTTCGAGACGAACCAATGGACCCACGCGTTCCACGCCGAAGAGGCCGAGATCCTCCAGCGCGTCGGCGAGCTGTACGCCGAGCGTGCGCGCCTGATGCTCATGGACCTGCTCGACCGGACGCGCGACCCGCGAACGGTCGCGATGCGGGCTGTGCGGGTGCGCGAGCTGACCAACCACCTCGATGTAACGACGGGCGGAGTGATCCGCATGCCCGACCCACGCTGACCGTAGCCGAACACCACGACCACGCCCCTGCCCCAGCCCCGGAGCCCCACGATGTCCGCCAGATTCACCGCGCTCGCCCTGCTGGCACTGCTCGTCACGGAGCCGACGGTCGCTCTCTCACAGACTTACGGGCAGGCGCCGGCGACCTACGGCCAGGCGCAGGCCGATCCCTTCGCGGGAGACCCCACGGTCCACGAGGCCATCGAAGCGGCGACGCGGCGCTTCCATCTCCGCGTCGCCGATATGAACGGCTACCGCAACCGCGCGGGCTGGAGCGCAGTCATGCCGCAGGTCGACGTCGCGTTCCGCACGAATGACTCGTCGATCGACCTCGAGCGCTACGACTTCGTCACCTTCCCGGACCGCGTCGCCGGCCAGGATACGGGGACTGCAGACGCGATGGAGATCCAGGTCAGCGCTGGCTGGGACCTCTCTCGGGTCGTGTTCAACCCGCTCGTCCTCGACGTCAACTCGATGGTCTCGCTCTACGACGAGATCATGCAGGAGGTGGTCAGCTTCTACTTCCTGCGCCAGCGGCTCGTGCTCTCGCTGGTCAACAACCCGCCGGACGATCCGGCGAGCCGGCAGTCGATGGCGCTGCGCATCGCCCAGGCGACGGCCACGCTCAACGCGCTGACCGGGGGCCTGTTCGAGGACTCCCGGTACTGAACGGTGCGTCCTTGCCAACGAGTCGGGGCCCGCGTCCGGATCGCGCGGTCGACGGCCGCTCGACAGCCGCCGAATGCCCAACGATCGCACGAACTTCGCGACCCCGCGGTTGATCGAGCCGGGCCAACCGAGTAGTTCTCCTTTCGACTCGTCTCCGCTCCCGAGGCTGCGTTCATGCGCCTGACATCCCTCATCGCCTTCTTGCTGGCCGTCGTGCTCGCAGGGTGTACGGCCCCCGCCGAGCACCCCGGCAACGACGCGGGGACGAACGACGACTGCCGGTGCACGCCCGGCGAGATCTGCGAGTTCGGGCGCTGCCGACCCATGCCGTGCACCCCGGGCTCCTGCCCGATCGGATACGAGTGCGTCGCCGGCTCCTGCACCGCGGAGATCGGCTGCGCGTCCGACGCCGATTGTCCGAACGGTCGTTGCGTGGAGGGCGCCTGCTACGAGTTCGAGTGCGCGGGTGACGAAACCCGTGTCTGCACGACCGAGTGCGGCCGGGGGAACGAGCGCTGTCTCGGCGGATACTTCGGCGAGTGCGATGCCCCGCGGCCCTTTGCCGAGGTCTGCGAGGGCAGCGCCGACGAAGACTGCGACGGGGTGATCGACGAGGACTGCGACGACTGCGATCCGACGGCCGAGGAGATCTGCGGCGACGGCTACGACCAGAACTGCAACGACCTCATCGACGAGGGTTGCCCGGACTGCGCCGAAGGAGACCGGGAGCCGTGCGAGAGCGAATGCGGCCCGGGGTTCCGGTCGTGCGAGGAGGGCGAGTACGGCGCGTGCAGCGCACCCCTGCCCACGGACGAGGCGTGCGACGGCCTCGACAACAACTGCGACGGCGACGTCGACGAGGAGCTCATCAAGGGGTGCGAGACCGCGTGCGGCGCGGGCCAGGAGATCTGCGACGAGGGATTGTGGGTCGACTGTGACGCGCCGCTCGTCTGCGACTGCGACGACGGCGACACCGACGAGCAGGACTGTGGGCTGTGCGGGACGCGGACGCGTCGGTGCTCCGCCCGTACGTGGTCGGACTGGTCGGGCTGCACCGACGAAGGCGAGTGCGAGCCGGGCACCACTGACGAGCAGGTCTGCGGCACCAGCGACGCGGGCATCTGCGAGCTCGGGTCACAGCAACGCGTCTGCGGTCCGGTGTGCACGTTCGGGGGCTGGGGCGCGTGCGCCGGCAACGTCGAACCGCTGACCGAGATCTGCGGCGACGGCGTCGATCAGGACTGCGACGGTGAAGACCTCATCCTCGACGACGACTACGAGCCCAACGACTCCTGCGCCCGGGCCGCTCCACTGGGAACGGAGCCGAGGGGGCTGACGGTCCGCGGCTGGATGTCGTCTCCAGATGACGATGACGACTACTTCTCCTTCTTGGCCGTGGACGATTTTTCGTTGACCTACAACGAGGAGATAGTAGTGCGTTTGACAGGGATTCCGGACGGAGCCGACTACGACCTCTACCTGTATCGGAACCTCGAAGATTGCATCGCAGGCACCTCCGCGGGTTCATCCGAGGCCGCCGGAGACAGTCCCGAGGAGATTATCTGGCGCGAGGTTGTCGGCGAAGATGGCGGCACCTGGTACGTGCGCATCGACCGATTCTACGGAAGCTCTTGCGAAAGCCGTTACACGCTCCAGCTCACCGGGATGCACTCCCCGTGATAGCCTGAGGAAGACCAGATGTCCGACCTCCATCGCACCTGCCTGATCGCCGTCGCCCTTCTCGCTCTCGGACTGGCCGCCTGCGGCGCAGCCGAGTCGGAAGACGAGGAGATCGACGTCTCGCCGACGGTGATCGACGTCAGTCGTGCCTCGCTGATGGTCGGCGAGCCACTCTTCTTCCTCGGCGAGAACTTCCTCACCGACGCCCACGACGGGTTCACCCGCCTGACGTTCGACGGCATGTTCTACGGCGACGACGAGAGCGCCACGCCGACGACGTTCACGATCACGCCGACCTTCGACGAGACGCTGACCGATGGGGGCCTGGTCCTGCGCTGGTCGCGCTTCGGGCCCTTCGGCAACCCGTTCGCCGAGGGACGCGGCCCCGGTGTCTTCGAGGGGCGCATCGCGGCGACCAACGTGCACCTCGACGGCAGGATGATCGGCGGGCCTCTGTCCGACACGATGCAGATCCGGATGCTTCCGTCGATCGAGATCCAGTCGCTGCAGCCGATCATGGCCGAGTGCGGCAAGCCGGCCATCCGCGGCTTCGGCGGTCTGCCTTACGAGTTCACCGTCCGCGCCCACGGCTTCGCGCCGTCCGAGTTCCGCTTCGAGGTCGACCAGGTCAACGGATTTGGCGGTACGACGGTCTTCGAGAAGGCGGCCACCGGCCCGACCGCCACGATCGGTTGGGACGAGCCCTTCGTCCTGAACCCGGTGGCCGAGGGCGAGCAGTTCTACGTGACGAACCTCCGGGTCGTCGCGACCGACCAGCAGGGGCGCAACGTCGAGACCGCCCTGCCCTATACCGTCCACCGGCCGGTCGAGGTCCGCTACAACGGCAACTACGAGGTCGCCCAGTACTTCACGCCGGTGCCGGTAAGCGGGTGCATCCCGGGCCAGATCGGCAACCGCGTCACCTACAGCGAGACCGAGACCGAGACGCGGCAGCGCAGCGTCAGCGTGACGATCTCCAACAACTGGAGCCGCCAGAACGGCGTCTCCAACTCGCGCGACTGGACCGAGGGTTACGCTGAAGGCTCTACCTCGGCGGTGACCAACGCGACCGCGGCCACCGCCTCCGAGACCCAGTCTGCCGGTGAGACCTACGGCGTCACCCACGACGAGTCGGCCGCCAACTCGATGGGCTATTCGTCCACCGACGGCGAGACCTGGGGCTACGACGTGATGGACGGCGTCACCAACTCCGAGGCGGTCGCCCGCACGGACGAACTCTCGACCAACACCGAGGTCAGCGGCTCCGTCACGACCGGCGGCAGCGTCGGCGTGCCCGGCGTCGCGGGCGGCGAGGTCAGCACCACCGGCGGCGTTCGCGCAGGCGTCGGCACCCGGCACTCCTGGGGAACCACCTCGACGGCCGGTGCGTCGCACAGCGAGGGCTACTCGAGCGGCGGCAACGCGACCGATACCGAGACGTTCGGCAGCGTCACCACCGAGGGCAACTCCTCGTCCATGGGCGGGAGCTACGTCTTGACCAGCGCCAACGGCCAGACCCGCACGCAGAGTGACACCGAGTCCCGCACCAACACGCGCACCTACTCGATGGGCCAGGGCCGCAGCGAGAGCGAGGTCGTCTCTGAGGGCATCACCGAGGCCGAGCAGGAGACCTGGATGGAGTCCTCCTCGCACTCGACGCTTACCAGCTACAGCAGCGTGATCCCGACCGGCCGCTTCGGCGTCTTCTACCGACAGACCACGCGACTCGTCCGCAGGGCCGAGGTGTTCACCTACGACCTGTGTGGCGTGATCGAGAAGCAGGGCGAGATGACGTTCAACGAGTGGACCTGGGCACCCGAGCTGGCCATCGGCTCCGAGTGCGGCGCGACACTGCCGCCCTCGACCCTGCCCGCGGCGGCCTGCTTCATCGAGCCCTGCTGGAACTGATCGGCGCGGCCGGGGTAGTCTAGCGGGGTCCGACGCCCCGACCTCCACACCCCCCGGCTTTCTTGCGCGCTCATCTCGTCTTCGCCTGCCTCGTCGCGGTTGGCGCGGCCTCGGCGTGCTCGGCGATCACCGAGCGCGCGGGCGACGCCGGCGACGGCGGCAGCACCAACGGACGCGACGCGGGCGACTCGGACGCCATCGCTCCCGGTGACAGCGAGCTCGACGGAACGACGCCGGGCGATGGCGGCCCTTCGGACGGCATCACGCCGATCGACACCGCCGAGTGTAGGCCCGGCGCCGGATGCGAAGGCCTGCAGACCTGCTACGAGGGCGCCTGCATCCCCCACCGCGGCGCGTGCCCGTGCACCGACGACACCTACTGCTGCGAAGCGTGCTCGCCGATGGTGTGCCTGCCTTTCGGCACCGGCCCGATCGGCGCGACCGACGAGTCGTGTACGGGTCCAGTCGTCATCGGGCTCTTCGAAGCGAGCACGCAGTGCGAGTGGACCGGACCACCGGAGGGCGACCCGTACCCCAACCACCTCAACGTGCTCGGCACCCCGCTGGTCGCCAACCTCCCGCACGAGACCAAGTACGGCGCGGAGATCATCTTCGTCTCCTACAACCACGACGACGGTGGCGGCAAGGCAGGGTATGGATCCGACCCGGCATATTACGGGGTGATCCGCATCCTCGACGGCGAGACGTGCGAGCAGCTGGAGACCATCGACGACCCCGACAACCGCATCATCGCGGCCAGCCCGCCGGCGATCGGGGACCTCGACGGCGACGGCCTCCCCGAGGTCGTCACGCACCGCGCCATCACCGGGCTCGTCGCGTTCGCCTGGGATCCGGAGGCCGAGTCCTTCGCGACGTCGTGGGTCAGCACGGAGAGCGACATCAGCGGACTCGGCCGGTGGGACGGACCTTCGATCCACGACCTCGACGACGACGGCTTCCCGGAGGTGATCACCGGCGGCGAGGTCTACGACGGGCGCTCGGGCGCGCGACGCAACCCCGGCCAGGTGATCGGCGGCTCGATGGTCTTCTCCGTGGTCGCAGACGTCGACGCCGACGGGATGGCGGAGCTGGTCGCCGGCCCGGTCCACGGTTGGGACGCCGAGGCCAACCGCTGGGAGGTCGACCATGCCGGTGGTCCGCCGGGCTCGAACTACGGCGTCGGCGACTTCGGGACCGACCTGGGCGGACCGGAGTCGTTCGACGGGACGACGCGCGACGGCATCGCCGAGTTGATCGTCGGCGCCTACGCCTTTGACGGGATAGGCCAGGCTTCCGGTGCGGTATACATCCTCGAGGGTCCGATCGCGGGCAATCAGCCGCTCTCCCAGGCCGAGGCTCGGATCGAAGGAGCGAGCGCCGGGGACTGGGCCGGCTGGTCGCTGGCCTGCGCCGGTGACGTCAATGGCGATGGAATTGGTGACCTGCTGGTAGGTGCCTACCGCAGCGACCTCGGCAGTGCGGATGCCGGTGC
>CAZFPM010000187.1:7916-12445 GCA_964520965.1 uncultured Myxococcales bacterium | reverse complement strand
CCGGCCAAGCGAATCGTCGCCGGTTCGGCGCCGTCGGTTTCGGACGAAGACCGGCGCCGGCTCAGAGGTCGAGCGTCGCGTCGTCTTCGTCCCACGACTTCGCCCCGTCGTTGCGGTTGCGCTCCAGCCTGTCGAGATAGGACTGATCCACGTCGCCGGTCACGTACTCCCCGGTGAAGACGCAGGCTTCGAACTCCGTGATCTCCGGGTTCCCCTCGGTCGCGCTGTCGAAGAGGTCGCCGAGCTCCTGGTAGATGAGCCAGTCGGCGCTGATCATCTTCTCCACCTCGCGCTCCGTCCGGCCGTGCGCGATCAGCTCCGGGGCCGCAGGCATGTCTATGCCGTACACGTTCGGGTAGCGGACAGGTGGCGCCGCCGAAGCGAAGTAGACCTTCGCCGCGCCGGCGTCGCGCGCCATCTGGATGATCTGCTGGCAGGTCGTGCCGCGGACGATCGAGTCGTCGACGAGCAGCACGTTCTTGCCCCCGAATTCGAGTCCGATCGGATTCAGCTTGCGCCGCACCGACTGCCGCCGAACGGTCTGGCCCGGCATGATGAACGTGCGGCCGATGTAGCGGTTCTTGATGAACCCCTCCCGGAACTTCACGCCGAGCGTCGACGCCAGCTGAAGCGCCGCGGTCCGACTGGTGTCGGGGACCGGGATCACCACGTCGATGTCGTGGTCGGGACGCCTGGCCAGGATTCTCGCGGCGAGCTTCTCCCCCATGCGCAGCCGCGACTTGTAGACCGAGATGTCGTCGATGAGGGAGTCCGGCCGGGCCAGGTAGACCAGCTCGAAGATGCAGGGTGCGAGGCGGGTCTGCTCGGCGCACTGCCGGGTGTGCAACTCGCCTTGCGCTGTGATGAAGACCCCCTCGCCCGGCGCCACGTCGCGAACACGCCGGAAGTTCAGGGCATCGAGGGCGACGCTCTCGGAGGCGACGAGGTACTCCGGGCCGTCGACGGTTCGGCGCTCCCCGAACACCAGGGGGCGGATGCCGTTCGGGTCGCGGAAGGCGACGATCCCGTGTCCCATGATCATCGCGACGACCGCGTAGGCGCCGTGGCACCGCTCGTGGACCCGACGTACGGCGCGAAAGACATCATCGGGCGTCAGGCGCACGGTCTTCGCCGCGGCCAGTTCGTGGGCGAAGACGTTGAGGAGGATCTCGGAGTCCGAACCGGTGTTGATGTGTCGACGGTCAGCGTCGAAGAGTTCGTCCTCGAGCTGTTCGGCGTTCGTGAGGTTGCCGTTATGGGCGAGCACGACGCCGAAGGGTGAGTTGACGTAGAATGGCTGGGCCTCGGCGGAGCTGGTGCTGCCCGCGGTCGGGTAGCGCACGTGTCCGACGCCGACCCGGCCCTTGAGCCGTTCGGCGAAGCGGGGCGCGATCACGTCGCGAACGAGACCGTTGCCCTTTCGCATGTGCAGGCGTCGGCCGTCGGAGGTCACCATTCCGGCGGCGTCCTGACCGCGATGCTGCAACACCGTCAGGGCATCGAAGAGAGCGCCCGCGACGTCGCTGGTCGCGACGATTCCGGCGATACCGCACATGGTGGTTCGGAGTCCTCGGCTGCGGCGCGGGGACAGGCGCGTTGTCCGGCGGCGGCAGGCTGCTCGCCGGGCCGAACAGACCACAATCGGCCGTCCGTGAAAAGGGGGAGGCCTGGTCCACGGGTGTGGTCGGATCGGCGGCAACGAGCCCGACCAGTGCGACTACCGGTCGGGCCGCGTCTCGAACCCCACCGCCAGGGCCGTCTACCGGCCGCTCCGCGCCGCACGGCCCCCGCCGTCAGAGGCCGCGGGCCCGCAAGGTCTCGGCGGCGGCTGTCGCCAGCGCGCGCACTTCGCCGCTCCGGTCCGGGTCGAGTCGCACCGAGTCGAGCACGGGGAGGGCGGCTTCGTCGCCCACGATCTCCAGGCTGCGGATGCAGGCGCAGGAGACGTGCGGCTCGAGGGTCGCGACCAGAACCTGGGACAGGGCCCGGCAGGCGCGCGGGTCGCCGCTGTCGGCCACCTTGAACGCACTGCAGAACGCGAGATCCGCGTCGTCGCCTCGTAGATCGGCGATCAGCCCCTCCCAGGATTGGGTGCCGAGGCGACGGTCGACGATCGCGGCAAGGTCAGCCGCGTCGTCGCCGACCAGATCCAGAACGCGCCGGTCCGGGTTCACGAAGTAGCGGAAGACCGCCACCTCCGCGCCGTCGGCGTCCGCCCACACGACCCGGGCGGGCTCGTTGCGTCCGGGGAAGACCTGGCTCGTGTAGTCCGCCACGACGAGCCCGACCTGGGCGAGGTGCGCCTCGACGTGGGAGAAGCGGACGTCATCGCCGAGGATCAGGCGCATGGCAACCCGCTCCGGACTCGTCAGGAGTATTCGGCGATGAGCGCCTTGGCGATCGTCGCGCGCTGCATGTTCGACGTGCCCTCGTAGATCTTCCCGATCTTCGAGTCGCGGAAGAACTTCTCGGCAGGGTACTCCTTGGTGAAGCCGACGCCACCGAGGAACTCGACGCACATCGAGGACGCGCGCTCGGCGACCTCGGACGCGAAGAGCTTCGCCATCGCCGCCTCTTGCACGAAGGGGTGTCCGCCGTCCTTGAGTCGCGCGGCGTTGTAGACCATGAGGCGTGCCGCCTCGATCTCGGTGCGGACGGTGGCGTACTGGAACTGCATACCCTGGAAGTCCGCCAGGCGCTTTCCGAATTGCTCGCGTTCGAGCATGTATCCCATCGCGTAGTCGAAGGCGCCCTGCGCGAGGCCGATCATCTGGGCTCCGATGCCGATGCGGCCCTCGTTGAGGGTCTCGATCGCGATCTTGTATCCCTTTCCGATCTCGCCGAGGACGTTCTCCTCGGGAATCTCGCAGTCCTCGAAGATCAGCTCGCACGTACTGGACGCGCGAATGCCGAGTTTGTCCTCTTTCTTGCCGATCTCGAACCCGGCCGCACCGCGCTCGACGATGAAGGCCGTGATGCCGCGGTAGCCCTTCGAGAAGTCGGTGTTGGCGATGATCAGGAAGACGTGGGCCTCCTTGGCATTCGTGATCCAGAGCTTGTTGCCGTTCAGGACCCACTTGTCTCCGCGCTTGTCGGCCCGGCACTTGAGGGCGAAAGCGTCGGAGCCCGACCCGGCTTCGCTCAGGCAGTAGGACCCGACCCATTCACTGACCATCCGAGGCAGGTAGCGCTGCTTCTGCTCCTCGGTGCCCCACCGGATCAGGGCGTTGTTGACCAGCGTGTTCTGCACGTCGACGAGGACCGACACGCTCGGGTCGACCTGGGCGAGGGCCTCGATGGCCAGGCATGATGTGAAGATATCGGTGCCAGCGCCGCCGTACTCCTCCGGAACCTCGATGCCCATCAGCCCCATCTCGAAGAGCTCGGGCAGCAGCTCCGGGTCGAACTTCGCGGCCTGGTCCATCGCGTGGACCCGCGGCCCGATCCGGTCCCGAGCGAATCCGAGCACCGAGTCGCGGAAGAACTGTTCGTCTTCGGAGAGAACGGTCAGCGGGCGAACGGTCATGAGGCACCTCGTCATGGGAGGGAGCTCGGAACGGTCCTCCCTATAGTCAGGTGGCTCAGGCCGGGCAACCGAGGCGTTCCCGTGGACACGCGACTTCTGGGGCGCCCGCGCGAGCGCCGTCGCCGGCGTACCGGGGTGGGCAAAACGACACGACCCCGGACCGAAGCCCGGGGTCGTCGATGCAGAGAGTCGCGAATTACGGCCGCGTGAGGTTCAACACGACGCCGCCCGTGCCGGCTCCGCTCCAGGCCTCGACGAAGAGGTAGTAGACCGTCTCCGCCGTCGCCTCGAACGTGATCAGCGACTGCAGGCCGTCGGTGTCGTCGTTGCACGCGAGGTCCTCGTCGGCTCCGCACACGCCCTCGTGGGCGTAGAGGATCGTGTCGCCGACCTCGGATCCGAAGGTGTCGATGGTCATCGTGCCCGTCACATCGGACGTCCACATGAACACTGCCTCCGGGCCGCCGGCGCCGGAGCAACCCGGCGCGTGGATGTCGATCGTGCCGTCGAGGCCACCGTCGAACGTCGTCGCGTCGGTCGGGATCGTGACGGCGTCGTCGCACGAGTCACCCTCGACCGGCTCCCCGCGGGTGAAGTTGAGGGTGATGGCGCCGAACGCGTTCCCGCCGAACTCCTCCACGAGGAAGAAGTACGTCGTGCCTTCGGTGGCATCGAATGTGATCGACGACTGCCAGCCGCCCGTGTCGTCGTTGCAGCCGACGGCCTCGGTGCCGCAGACAGCCTCGTAGGCGTAGAGGATCGTGTCGGCGACCTCGGACCCGACGGTCGTGACGGTCACGGGGCCAGTGTGGTCGGAGACCCAGAAGAATGCAGCCTCCGGCCAACCAGCGGCGCCGAGGCACGGCGCGTCGAACGCGCTGACGGCTTCCTCCGTCAGGACGCCGTCGAAGGTCTCGGCGTCGGTCGGGATCTCGACCGCGTCCTCACAGGTTCCGAAGTCCTCGACGCAGAAGCCCTCCTCGCAGGCGAGCCCATCGGCGCA
>CAZFPM010000187.1:6125-7816 GCA_964520965.1 uncultured Myxococcales bacterium | reverse complement strand
CGCACGGCACGAGTCCGCCGCAGGCCTCTTCCTCGAGAAGCGGGCCGACGCAGACGTTGGTCTCGTCGCAGAAGAAGCCGTCGATGCAGACCAGCTCGGAGCAGTCTTCGCCCTCGGCGGCCGTGGCCACGAAGGTGAAGAGCGCCTCGCCGATGCCGCCGCTCGCGTACCCGTCGAGGTACACGTAGACGTCGTCGCCCTCGAGGACGCCGAAGACGAGCGTGGACTGGAACGTGCCGTCGGAGTCGTCGTTGCAGGCCACCTCGGACCCGGGATCGGCACAGAAGCCGATGCGCGCGTACAGGTAGGTGTCGTACGCGGTGGCCTCGTTGATCGTGGTGACCGTCAACGTGCCGTTGGCCGGTGCGAGCCAGTGTGCGACGACCTCGCCGCCGAAGCTCCCGCCGAACGCCCCACACGACGCGATGGAGAGGTTGTCCTCGCCGTTCGAGTCGAAGGGTACGAACACGCCCTCGGGGGTCTCCTCGCCGACCTCGGCGACCTCCAGAATCGGGATGCCACCGCACGGGTCATCGAGGTCGATGTCGCAGGCGAGCACCTCGTCGGGGCAGTAGAGCCCGACGGCGCAGAAGAAGTTGACCTCTTCGGTGTCGCAATCGGCGCCGAGGCCGACCGTCGGACGGAACGTGTAGGCGAAGGGCTCGGTCGACTGCTCGACGGAGTCCGTCGCGACCGCCGTGCCGTCGCCGACGTCGTAGTAGGTCGGGTCGGTCCAGGTCAGCTGGACGCGGAACGTGTAGTTCTCCCCGTCCCAAACGATGCCGGACGGCTCAGCGTCGGTCGCGACGTTGAAGGCCAGCGGGCCCCCGAGCGCCGACTCGCCTTCGCCGTCGAGGAAGTCGAGCGTGATCGTCGTGACGTCGCCGTCGGGGTCGGTTCCTTCGACGGTGACATCGAGCGAGCGCGGGTTGTCCTCGTTCTGGACAGCCTCGGCGCTCGTGATGGTGGGCGGGGCGGCGACGCAGGACCCGTCGACGCAGCCGGAGCCGTCGTCGCAGAGGTCGACGATGCCGTCACCGGTGCACTCACCGTCGATCGGGACGATCGGGGCGATGTCGACCCGCAACGTCTCGCTGACGAGCCCGGTCGCGTCGACGAGCCGGATCTCCGCGTAGGCCACTGTCGGGAAGCCGTCGAAGCCGGTGATCGTGGACGTGACCGAGAACTCGACGATGCCCGTGACCGGGTCGTCGAGGATGAGGTCGAGCACGCCGGTGAGCTCGGTGCCCTCGGCGTCGAAGAGCTGGGAGCGCTGACCCGTGGCGTCGCCGTTGGCGTCGCTGCCACCCAGCACGAACCGAACGGCGGTCCGGCTGATGCGGATGGCCTCAGCGGTGTCGAGTACGGGCGCGGCGGCCTCCTCGCACGTGCCCTCGGCGCCACAGGTGAGGCCCTCTTCACAGGCGCCGCCCAGGCCGTCGGGTGTGCACTCGGAGCCAAGGCCGCCCTCGATGCCGAGCGGATCGCTCCACGGCTCGGACTCGAGTCCGGCGGAGTCGCGGAGCACCACGGTGGCGTTGTTGAAGTAGGTGCCGCCCGTACCGACCTCGATGGTCGTGAAGGCGAAGAAGCGCCGTCCGGTCGGATCGGGGATCATCTGCGTCGTTCCCAGCGTGAGCGCCCCGCCGCCGCCGTCGGGCGTCGTCACCGTGAGGTCGAGCTCGAAGACG
>CAZFPM010000187.1:0-6115 GCA_964520965.1 uncultured Myxococcales bacterium | reverse complement strand
GTCGCCGTTCGGGTCCTCACCTTCGATGTCGACGACGATCGCCTCGGCGGTCTCGATGTCGACGTAGCTCGCCTCCATCGCCGTGATCGTCGGCGGTGCGGGCGCCGCGCAGCTGAAGCCGCTGGCCCCGTCGTTCGAGCACACGAAGCCTTCGACGCAGAACGTGGTCAGCTCCTCGGGGTCGCACGGCTCGCCTTCGAGGGCGGCCACGGGGCGCGGGATGTCCACGGTGAGTTCCTCGGACTCCAATCCAACTGCGTCGATCAGCGCGACGCGAACGCCGAACTCCTCGCCGTCGACGCCGAGGCCGATGAACAGCCTGGACAGGCCGAACTCGACCTCGCCGGTAGAACGTCCGTCGAACGGGAAGGTGAACGCGGGTCCCGTCGGCAATCCGTCAGCGTCGAGGAACTGCGCGGTCCAGCCGATGACATCGCCATTCATGTCGCTGCCGTCGAATAGGAACCTGACGCCGCTCGCGGTCACGCGGACAGCACTCACCGCGTCGAGAATCGGTGCGACCGGGGTACCGCAGGTGGCCACTCCGCCATCGCCCATCGTGCAGGTGAACGGATCGTCGCAGACGTTGAGCACCCGCTCGATGTCGCATTCGTCGCCCTCGCCGAGGCCGGTCTCCGGCTCGGTGTACGGGGGCACGGTCGACTCGACGGTGTTACTCGCGTTCCCGCGCTCGTCGGTGACATGACCGACGATGCTCACCGCGTCGTCGTCGAGGAATCCGAGCCAGTCGATGTTGACCGAGATCTCGAAGTTGTCGCCGTCCCAGGAGACCGCCGGCGGCAGTGTCCCGTATATATGCTCGACGACGTCGCCGCTGGCGAGGGTGACCGAGTCGATGTGCCAGTCATTGACGTTCCGGTCGGCGTCCGTTCCTCGGAACAGGTGGAGGGCGGACCCGTCCTCGAGGGTGATCGACTCGATCTCGTCGAGCACCGGCGCCGCGTCGGCGACGCACGCGCTGGTTTCGCCGTCAGCTTGGCAGAGCAGGCCCGGCGCGCAATGCACGGTCGGATCGGTGCAGTCTTCGCCTTCGCCGGCGACGCCGCCGATGCCTTCGACGACCAGCTCGAACGGACCGGTCGAGCCCTCGATCGAGTCGACCACGAAGAAGTACTGCAGACCGGCAACCGCGTCGGCCAGGAAGATGGTCGACCCGAGGGACGGACCGTCGTTGTCGTTGCACTCACCCGGGGCGCCGTCGACGCACGCGCTGGTCAGGTAGACGACGGTGTCGGCGTTCGTGTCGAGACGGTTGGTCGAGATCAGGTACGTGCCGTCCGCGTCGGGGGCGAAGACGAACATGATGTCGCTGCCCGTCGTTGCATCTTCGGCGATGCAACCGACGCCAGGCGCGTGGTCGGCCGCGGCGTCGCCGAGGCTGCCGAAGTAGCGGATGCCGTCGTCGGTCGGCGTGCCGTCGATCGAGAGTTCCACGAGCTCGGGGACTGCGTCGCAGGCGATGTCGAGGTTGACGTTGCAGGTCTCCGTGCACTCGGCCTCGGGGCCGTTCAACTCGCCGTCGTCGCACTC
This sequence comes from uncultured Myxococcales bacterium, assembly GCA_964520965.1. GTDB lineage: Bacteria > Myxococcota_A > Bradymonadia > REDH01 > REDH01 > CAZFPM01. The sequence goes on along the minus strand of CAZFPM010000187.1, from coordinate 4,564 downwards.
CTCGCCGGAGTCGATGACCGCGTCGCCGCAGACGGGCTCGGTGCAGTCGGTTCGGCAGGCGTCCGGGATCAGGTCGGAGTTGTCGAGGCCGTCATCACAGGCCTCTTCGGCGTCGACCGCGCCGTCGCCGCAGGAAGCAGCGGTGCAATCGGTTCGGCAGGCGTCGGGCTCGGTGTCGGAGTTGTCGTCACCGGCGTCGCACTCCTCTCCGTCGTCGACCGTGCCGTCTCCGCAGAACGACAGAAGGGTGCATTCGTCGCTGCAGTCTTCGCCGCCGTCGCACTCCTCGTCGGTGTCGATGACGCCGTCGCCGCAAGTCGGAGCCGAACAGTCGGTTCGGCAGGCGTCGGGCTCGGTGTCGGAGTTGTCGTCGCCGTCATCGCAATCCTCGTCGGCGTCGACCGTGCCATCGCCACAGGCGCCGGCGCAGGCATCGTCGTCTTCGCAGTCGTCGTCTTCGCAGTCGGTCAGGTCATCGCCATCGTTGTCTTCGCCGTCATCACATACGGTTTCGACGCAGGCGAGGTCGTCGGCGCAGTCGGGGTCGGCGCAGTCGACCAACTCGTCACCGTCGTCGTCCGCCTCGTTGTCGCAGATCTCGGCGACAGCGTCGTCGTCGCAGATGGCCGCGGTGCAGGCCCAGATCCACTCGCCGTCCTCCTCGACACAGTCGCACCAATTGCACTCGTCCGGCTCGTAGGAGGCACCCGGGCTGCACTCGCCACACGCCGGGTCACCGGCGCAATCGTCGTCCGCGCAGTCGGCGAGTCCGTCGCCGTCGTTGTCGATCGTGTCGGCGCAGTCTTCCGCACCCGACTCGCAGGCGGGGTCGCGGGAGCAATCCGGATCGTCGCAATCGGTGAGTCCGTCGAGATCATTGTCGGTGCCGTCACCGCACGCCTCGCCGCCTCCGGAGGTGGAGACGCAGCTGTTGCAGCCGTCGTTCGGGTCGTCGTTTCCGTCGTCGCATTGCTCGCCGACCTCGACGACCTCGTTCCCACACACGGGAAGAGGGCCTTCTTCGCCGCGGTCCGGACAACCTGTGGTGGTCGCGAGGACCAAGCACGCCAATAGACAAAGCAGATGATTCCGCATCGATGAACCTTCGCCAGGAGTCAGAGCCCGGGGTAGGGCTCGGAGAATAGGGATTCGCCCGGGGGGTAGTGCGGACCGAAATCCGTGTCAACGGCGTATGTGCTCCGCCGTCACCAGCAAGTTCAGCCGACACCCCACCGGCCCCGACCTGGAGCGGGCCTCGACGACGAGCGCGTCCGTCGAAGGACGTCAGTCTCCGGCGTTGGTTTCCAGGACCAGCGCGTATTGCTTTCGAGCGTGCTCGGCCCGATGGAGCACCGCGGTGAGGTCCAGGTCGGAGTAGGGCGCGTGCCGGGCATCGAGCACCCAGGTCCATCGCATCTCGGGGTCCGGGAACGCCACCTCGCCCTCGACCAGCGTCGCCTCGCCCACGCGGGTTCCGTGGACGTCGTAGATCACGAGCTTGCCGTCGTCTGCCATCGATCGCCTGGGGGCCGGGAGGATACCTCTGCCAGCGGCGCGGAGAGTAGGGTAGCGTAGGCCCGCTTGCAACCTGGAGCAGTGCGTCGAGCTTCTCCAGGCTCGGGCGTTCCATCCGGGGTCGTACGACCGCAGCCCACGACACAGCATGTCGCCGATCATCGGAATCGATCTCGGCACGACCAACAGCGTCGTCGCCGTTCTGGACGGGCGCGAACCGCGAGTCCTCGTCAACGAAGAGGGACAGCGTGTCACGCCGTCGGTCGTCGCGTTCGACGACGCGGGCAATGCTGTCGTCGGCGCCGTCGCGCGCCGGCAGGCGATCACCAACGCAGCGCGAACGGTCGGCTCCGTGAAGCGCTTCATGGGCCGCCGCTTCGATGACGTGCAGAGGCACCTCGACACCGTGAGTTACGACATCGTCGAAGCGGACGGCGGTGACGTGGCGATCCTGATCAACGGCGCGCGCGTGTCCCCCCCGGAGATCGCCGCCCGCGTCTTGATGAAACTGAAACGGGCGGCCCAGAACGCCCTCGGCGACGACGTCAGCGCCGCCGTCATCACGGTGCCGGCCTACTTCGACAACGCCCAGCGGCAAGCGACCCACCAGGCCGGCCTCATCGCCGGCCTCGACGTCAAGCGCATCATCAACGAGCCCACCGCTGCGGCCCTCGCCTACGGCCTCGGCCAGGGTTCCGAGGAGAGGACGATCGCCGTCTTCGACCTGGGCGGCGGCACGTTCGACATCAGCATCCTGAATCTCGGCGGCGACGTGATCGAAGTGCGGAGCACCGCCGGCGACACGCGGCTCGGCGGCGACGACATCGACCGGCGCATCGTCGACTTCCTCCTCGGCGAGTTCCGGGAGCAGACGGGTATCGAGGCCGTCGAAGACCGCGTCGTGATGCAGCGCCTTCGCGACGCCGCGGAGCGCGCCAAAATCGAACTGTCGACCGCGGTGCAGACCGAAATCCACCTACCATTCCTCAGCGCAGACGAGCGTGGACCGCAACACCTCAAGTCCACGCTGAGCCGAGCGCGACTCGAGTCGATGATCGCCGACCTCGTCGGCCGGGCGCTTGCCTGTTGCGAGCGGGCGCTCGAAGACGCAGGGCTCGCCCCCGGCGACATCGACGAGGTGCTGCTCGTCGGCGGCTCAACCCGCATTCCCCTGGTCCAGGAGCGCGTCCGCGAGCTGTTTGGCTGCGAGCCGAGTCGGACCATCAACCCCGATGAAGCGGTCGCTCTCGGAGCAGCCGTTCAAGGTGCGATTCTCGGCGGGGCCGACCTCGACGTACTCCTCCTCGACGTCACCCCGTTGACGCTCGGCATCGAGACGCGCGGCGGCCTGGCCACGCCGTTGATCCCGCGCAACACGACGATCCCGACGCGGGCGACGCAGATCGTGTCGACTGCGGTAGACGACCAGCGAGCGGTCGAAGTCCACGTGCTCCAGGGTGAGCGGGAGTTCGCCGCCGAGAACCGGTCGCTCGGGCGCTTCGAGCTCGCCGACATCCCGCCGATGCCGCGCGCGGTGCCGAAGATCGAGGTCACCTTCGAGATCGACGCCAACGGCATAGTGTCGGTGTCGGCGACCGAGAAGAAGACCGAGAAGTCGGCCCGCATCCGCATCGCTGACGCCGGAGGCCTGGACGAGGCGGAGATCGAGCGCATGGTCGAGGAAGCGGAGCAGGCCGAGGTGCTCGACCGGGAGCGCCGGGAGGAGATCGAGCGCCGGAACGCGCTGGAGTCCGCCGTGCTCCAACTCGAGCGACGCTCGGCCACAGAGCGAGAGGCCCTGACGGAGCCCACGGCGAAGGCCGTCGAAGACGCGGTCGGAGTCGGTCGCGTTGCGCTGGCCGGCGTCCTCGACGAAGCGGCCTACACCGAGGCTTCGGGCAAGATCCTGGAAGCGGCGACCGTCGTCGAGGATGACGCGTTGGCGGCTCGTGCCAGGCGGCGGGCGAGCGAAGCGCCCTCCGACGAGCCGGCGTCGGTCGACGAGGGCGTGGACGCTGGTTAGAGAGCTGACCAGGAGTCCTCCCGTCGCGCCCGTGGTCCAGACTCATCACCTCTCCAGGCGTCGGCTCATGGGCTTGCCCGAGAAGCGGGCCACGCGCTAGAGTCGCCCGGGTCCGACACTACGGAACACACGATGCCGAACGTCCTCCTGGTCGAGCGTGATCAGACCACCATGGACTCGATGCGCGCGGCGCTCGCCGAACGACGGCGAGATGTCGAGGTTCAAGCGACCTCCGATGGAGGCGCGGCGATCGACATCCTCGAGAGTGGAAGCACCGACGTGCTCGTCCTCGACGCGGGGCTCCGTGGCGGGATCGACGCGGTGACGGTCCTCATGACCGCCGCCGCGCGCACCAAACGGGTGTCCGTCGTCGTGGTCGGCGGGTTGTTCCCGGAGGTCGACGAGGTCGGATACGCTTTGAGTTGGGTGCCGCCCGACGCGGCCGCGATCGTCGAGCACGTCGTCGCTCACATCGAGTGTCGCGACGGATTCGGCAACGGCCTGATCGCGCTGGAGATCGAGGAACTCCTGCGGGCGATGCATGCCAGCCGATGGACCGGCGCGCTGCAGCTTCGCCTCGGACGCCTCACGGGGATGATCGTCGCCTGCGGTGGCGAGGTCGAGCATGCCGCGTATGGCGCGCTGACCGGGGAGATCGCGCTGCGCGAGGTGGTCGCGATGGTTACCGGAAGCCTGATCGAGTGCGATCCGCCCGAGCAACGCGAGCGCACCATCGGCGTTCCGTTCGAGGATTTGTGGACGCGCGTGATCGCGCCGGCGATCGAGCTTCGGGCGGAGCGGGTCGAGCAGCTGGCCGTCGAGATCACCGAGGACGACCTGGTCGAATTCCTGGATGATGCTTCCGAGGTCGAGGAGCCCGGCTTCGAGCTCTTCTCGCCCGAGGAGCTCGCCGAACTCGCCCTCGACGATACGATGGCCGTCGGCGTCCCGCGGAAGACATCGAGCTCGTCGCAAGAGGTGATCCCCGGCGACCTGGTGTTCGGCGACGATGAAGATGCCGACGCT
>CAZFPM010000186.1:0-12592 GCA_964520965.1 uncultured Myxococcales bacterium | reverse complement strand
AGGAAGCACCGGCCGCCGAGGCCGCACCGGCCGCCGAGGCCACCGAGGAAGCACCGGCCGCCGAGGCCGCACCGGCCGCCGAGGCCACCGAGGAAGCACCGGCCGCCGAGGCCGCACCGGCCGCCGAGGCCACCGAGGAAGCACCCGCGGACGAAGCCGCCGAGGCCGCACCGGCCGCCGAGGCCGCCGAGGACAAGCCCGAGGAGGGTTGAGGTGAGCACCGCCGTCTCCGAGCTCCCCACCTACGCCGCACTCCTCGCCGACGTCGTACGCCCCCTGCTCACCGAGCCGGACGCGCTCGCGATCTCCGAGGACCGCTACAAGAACGCGGTGACCCTCGGGTTCAAGGTCCACTCCGAAGACGCCGGACGCGTCATCGGATCCCGTGGGGCCACCATCCGGGCGATCCGAACGACGCTCGAGTTCGCCGCCGAGGCGCACTCGGACCGGGTGACCATCGAACTGGTCGATGACTGACCCGGGGCGGGTCGAGTTCGCCAAGCTCGGCCGCGCCCACGGACTCCGGGGAGAGCTTCGGCTGCTGCCGCACAATCCGGGCACCGAGCTCGTGCCCCAACTCCGACGCGTCTATCTCGCCCGCGGACAAGAGGTCGACGAATGGACTGTCCGCGCCGTGAGGCCCGGCGGTAAGGGTTGGCTGGTCGCGCTCGAGGGAATCGACAACCGCACCGCGGCCGAAGCCCTCGTGCACGCGCGCGTATTGGTAGATGGAGACTTCTTCCCGCCGGCCGGCGAAGGGGAGTACTACGCCTACGAGCTCGAGGGCGCCACGCTGCTCGACGCCGACGGTGCCTCGATCGGCGTGCTCGAGGCCGTCGTCGACTACGGAGCCGGGGACATCCTCGTCTGCCGGATTGGCGGTCGCGAGGTGCTCGTGCCCTTCGCTGAGCCCTACGTCGGGGCGGTCGACAAGGCCGCCGGCACCATCGAGGTCGATCCCGGCGACTTCCTGGAGTAGCCGTGCGCATCACGATCCTCACCCTCTTTCCCGAGTTCTTCCCGGGACCGTTGGGCGCTTCGGTGCTCGGTCGGGCGATCGGGGCTGGCGCGCTCACCGTCGAGACCGCGTGCATCCGGGACTTCGCCGACGGGCGCCACCGCGCGGTCGACGACACGCCCTACGGCGGTGGTGCAGGGATGCTGATGCGCGCGACCGAGCTGGCGGCCGCGACGCGTTGGGCGCGGTCGCGAAACTCGGAGGCTCCGGTCGTCCTGCTGTCTCCGCAGGGGGCGCCGCTCGAGCAGGGAGCCGTTCGGAGCTTGGCCGAACGCCCCGGCCTGATCCTCGTCTGCGGGCGCTACGAGGGGGTCGACGAGCGCTATGTCGAGCGTTGCGTCGACTTCGAAGTCAGCGTCGGAGACTTCGTGCTCAGCGGCGGTGAGACCGCCGCCCTCTGCCTCGTCGACGCCGTCGCCCGACTGCTGCCGGGGGCGCTCGGTAACGCGGCGTCGGCAGAAGAGGAGAGTTTCTCGGGAGCCGCGCTCGAATACCCGCACTTCACCCGCCCGCCGGAGTTCGAGGGGCTCACGGTCCCCGACGTGCTCCGATCCGGCGACCACGGCCGCGTCGCGGAGTGGCGTCGCCGGGCCAGCCTCCTGCGCACCTACCGGCGCCGCCCGGAGCTGCTTCCGGTCGATGCCCGACATGAGGCGGCGGCGCTCGCAGAGGGGTGCGCAGACGTACCGGAATGGATGCGGAGACCGCGACATCTTCCATCGCGCCGGTTCGCGGTTGACGAGGTGGATTGATCGTGTATGCTCCGCGCCCCTGACTGCCCCGGGGTGCCCAGCGGGACCCCAGAAACGCCTGAGATTCGAGAGTTGGCCATGAGCGTGCATCCGCTAATCGACAAGATCGAAGCCGCCGAAAAGCGGAGCGAAGAGGATGCGCTCCCCGAGTTCCGTCCCGGGGACACCGTCCGCGTGCACTACCGGATCGTCGACGGCGAGAAGGAGCGGATCCAGGTCTTCGAGGGTGCCGTGATCGGCATCTCCGGCGCGGCGAACCGTCGGACCTTCACCGTCCGAAAGGTCTCGTCCGGCATCGGCGTCGAGCGGGTCTTCCCGATCCACAGCCCGAAGATCGCCAAGGTCGAACTGAAGCGGTCCGGGCGAGTGCGGCGCGCCAAGCTCTACTATCTGCGAGATCGGCAGGGTAAGGCGGCGAAGATCAAGGAGAAGCGGAAGTTCTGAGGGCCGGGCTCCGGCCCCGATTGACCGCCCCCCCTGCGAGACTGGCGAGCCCAGAAAGGCCGCGTTAGACTCGCCCCGTGATCATCCGGTCGATCTCCCTCAAGAATGTCGGCGGCAGCGACCGCCCTGCGTCGTTCAATGTGAACGAAGGGACGACCTTCGTGACGCTCGACCCCCAACAGGCGGTCGCCGTACCGGCCGCCCTGATGACGCTGCTCTACCCGGACGAGGTCAGTTCCTCCGACCTGGCCAGACTGTCCGGACCCCGCGCCGACTCGGCCTGGCGCGCCGAGTTCCTGGTCGGCGCGCAAGCGATCCGGCTCTCTCGAGGGTTCGCTCCCTCGAGCGTGATGCTGGAGATCTTCGACGAGGATGAGCGGGAGTGGAAGCGGGACTGCACGGGGTCCGGCGACGTCCGCAACAGACTGACCTCCATCGTGAAGCTGCCGCCGCCCACCGTGATGGAGGCCGTCAACCTCTGGATCAACACCTGCCCGGAGCGGGCCGGCGACGACGATGCCGACAGCGGGTTCGCGATCTCCCGGTTCGAGATGGAGACATCCGACAAGGTCGAGCTCGTCGCGACCGACGACTACTTCGGAAACCTGATGCAGTCGGACGCCGACGCCCCCGTCCCGCTCGGTGACGAAGAGCGCCGGGTCCTGGCTGACGAGTTTCGGCGAGCCCGGACCATCGAGTTCATCGAGGACCAGATCCGCGAGGTCGAGGGCAAGCTCGAGGCAGCGTTCAACGAGCTAGGCGCGTCCGTGGACGAGACCGGCGAAACGACGCGGATCGAGCGCGAACTCAGTCAGATCCCCGACCTCCGGGACCTGACCGCCGAAGAGCGCAAGGTGTTCGCCGACCCCGATCACGACCTCGCCGAGTTGGAGCGGCGCGCCGCCGCGCTCGACGACGAGTTGGTCAAGGTCGACAATGCCCAGGCAGGACCCGTCGGCCCGCTCTGGAAGAACCTGGCATTCGTGATCGGGATTCTCGCCACCTTCGCCATCACTACGCTCAGCGTGGTCGGCGATGCCGAGATCCGGCGCCTGGCCCTCGCTAACCTGATCACGCTCGGAGTCGCCCTCGCCGGCTTCCTCACGCACGTCAACGAGCTGGAGCACGGCGGCCGAACCTCCCGCCGCGCCGAGTCCACGATGCGGCGGCGCGAGAACTTGGAGAGCGATCGCAAGCGCTTCCGCGCCGTCTTGGACGCGCTTCGTGAGGAGTTGCCGGTCCGCGACCTGACCGAGTACGACCGAGCCGTCGGCCGACGCGACCAGCTCCGAGCGACCCTGGACCGCCTGGCTGCGGAGCACGAGGTCGCGTTCGAGTCCTCGGAGTACAGGCGCCTCGCGGCACGAAAGGAGCGCATCGAGCAGAACCTCAAGGCCCACCGAGACGCACGGCAGCGACTCGGTGACGCGACCGTCTCGTCGTTCGAGCTCGGCACGTCGTTGACCCGTGCCGGACTCGATCAAAACGTGATCCTCTGGCGTCCCGACTCCGTCGAGATCGAACTCGGCCGCGAGGTCAAGAGACTCGGACAGGTCGCAAGCAAGTATCGGCTCATCTCCGAGGAGGGACTCAACCCCAAGACCATCAAGTCGTGGTCCCGCGTCGCCGAACGCATCCTCGGAGACAAGATCGACGGCCTGAACCTGACGCCCGAGCACAAGATGATGCTCGGCGGCGGAACCGAAGGGCTCGAAACGCTCGATCTGTCTCACGCGGTTGCCGTCGTCGAGGCGCTCCGGATGAGCCTGCACCTGACCCTCGTAAAGGCGGGCGCCCCCGGGATTCAGGCCTTCTCGATCCAGGTCCACTCCGACCGTATCTCCGACCCCGGGGTCAAAGAGCGCCTGCGGAAGATGTACGGCGGGCTCGGCGAACGGTTGCAGGTGCTCTGCGTCGGTATCGAAGAAGACTGACGGTGGGCCAGCAATTCCTCGACCTCGGCGAACAACAGGGGCCGATCGGAAGCGTCGAACAGGCCCTGAAGCGCCATCGCGAACGGTGGGTGATCGGCGTCGATGAGGCGGGTCGGGGACCGCTCGCCGGGCCGGTGTCCGTGGCCGCCGTGCTCTTCGATCTCGAAGCCCTCGAATGGGTCGACGGCCTGAACGACTCCAAGCAGCTCTCCGCCGAAAGACGCGAGGCCCTCTACGAACAGGTGCGCGCTTGCGCGCCAGCGGCCCGGATCGTCCAGGTCTCGGCCGCAGAGGTGGATGTGCTCAACATCCTCTGGGCGTCCATGGAGGGAATGCGCCGCGCGGTCGAAGCGCTGCGCCGCACCTGTGCAGAGGCCCACGCGGCACTGGTGCTCGTCGACGGCAAGGTGCCGATCCCGAAGCTCGCGGCGCCCCAGACCTGTCTCGTAAAGGGAGATGCCCGCAGCCTGGCGATCGCCGCCGCGTCGATCCTCGCCAAGGTCACCCGCGACCGGACGATGGTAGCGCTCGACGCGCGATACCCGGGCTACGGATTCGCGCGACACAAAGGGTACCCGACCGCCCAACATCGGGCCGCGCTCCAGGCCCTCGGCCCCTGCCCCCAGCACCGACGTTCGTTCCGTGGCGTGACGGCGCCGTCCGGAGAGGGTTGAGGCCCGGCGGGTCTGGGCCTTCGATTCGCGAGCAACGGCGTCCGCGAAGATCCGACCACTTCGGTTGCCCGGCCGAGGGGCCGGCGGAATTCCCGCTCCGGAGGATGACGTGCGGACGACGCGATCGAGAGGCGACGAGGCCGAGGAGTTGGCGGCGCGATACCTGGAAGCCAGGGGGTGGCACGTCGTCGACCGCAACGTGCACTACCGCGTCGGCGAGCTCGACATCGTGGCGGAAGACGGCTCGTACCTCGTGTTCGTCGAGGTGCGCAGCCGCTACCGGCGCACCGGCCCGAGCGCGGAGAACACGGTGACGCTGCCGAAGCAACGCCGGTTGAGTCGGGCTGCGCGGCTCTACCTTGCCCGCTATCGCGGGGCGTGTCCGTATGCGCGCTTCGATGTCGTGGCGGTCGACCGGTCGTGCGGACGCATCTCGGCCCACATTCGTGGGGCGTTCGACGAGGTCGGGTTCTGACGGCGGGCGCCGGTCAGTCGATCGACTCGAGGATGCTCTGGGGGACGCAGAAGCCCGTGCCGGTCGACGGGATGGTCTCGCAGAACGCGTCGCCGGGGCAGGACTCCGGGTCCGCCGGATCACACGACTCCGTGCAGAAGTCGCGGGAGCCGATGTACCGGGCGCACATGCGGTTCGAGCACTGCGCGTTGTTCGAGAACACGCAGGTGGCGTCGGTGGTGGCGTCTCCGATGGTTCCGGCGCCGCACAGGCGCTCGAAGTCCGCGGTCTGCGGCATGTCGCAGGGCTCGCCGAAGTCGTCGGCGCATCCACCGAAGAGCAGCGCGAGCGCGAAGCCGCCGGCGAGCGTGCGAATGAGTGCGGAGCGGAGGAGCATGTCCATCGGGTCCCGAGGGTCCAGAGCGCGACCAATCTGACAGCCCGCGTCGCGGGTGTCAACGCGGAGGCGCCCGGGCGCGGAACCCGCGCGCAGCTTGACACTCCCGCGCGCCCGCCAGTAGAGTGCGTCGGGCTTGGATGGCCCCGGATTCTCGCTCCTTTTCGGGCCCGAAACATCCGCTGCTGGCCGCGGTCAGCGCTGGAACGAACAGGCTGCCGATGCGAACCCAAACGTGGCTTTCGAGGCTGTGCGTGTTGTCGTGCGTGGGGCTGATTTCCGGACCAGCGTTCGCCCAGGCGGGCGAGTTCGAGTTCGGCGACGAGGAAGGCGGCTGGGACGAAGAGTCGGCCGGCGACGAGTCCTGGGGCGACGAGGAAGGCGGCTCCATCGGGGACGAGGGCGGATTCGTCTTCGGTGAGGAAGAGGCCGAGGACGTCACTGCCGGCGGGCCGATGACACCGGTCGGCCGTTTCCTCCAGGAAGGGCTGGAGTACTACAGCGACGAAGACTGGGAGTCCGCGTCGATCTTCTTCTGGCGTGTGGTCAACGAGATCGACATCTCCGCTGACAGCCTGAGGCCGCGCGCGCAGTTCGAACTCGCCAAGACCCTCGTCAAGATGCGCCTGTTGCAGGGCGCGCTCCTCTTCTTCGACGAGATCATCGGGTCTGGCCCGACGCACCCCTACTTCGAGGCGAGCGCCCCCTGGGTGCTCGTGATCGCCCGCCGACTGCCCGGGGACATGGAGATGTTGCGTCGCATCGCAGCGTTCGCCGACGTCTTCCCCGACCGCATCGAGGAGAAGTATCGCGACGAGATGGCCTACATGCTCGGCCAGCACTTCTACAACGTCGGCGAACTCGAGCAGGCGCTGCAGTACCTGGACTTCGTCACCGACGTGTCGCCCTACTACGCGAAGGCGCTCTTCCTGTCGGGCATCACGCACATCAGAACGTACGAGGCGCAGGACGCGGTCGACGACTTCATCGAGCTGATGGTTCTCGTCGAGCGGTCCCGCGCGCGAGACGACGAGCTCCGTCAACTCGGCGAGATCGCCCGAATCTCGATGGCGCGCACCTTCTACTCGACCGGCGAGTACGACAAGGCGATCGACTACTACGCCCAGATCGAGCAGAGTTCGGACTACTGGCTCGAGGCCCTGTTCGAGTCGTCATGGGCGTACTTCCAGACCGACCAGTACAACCGCGCCCTGGGCAACCTGCACAGCCTCAACTCGCCCTTCTTCAACGACGAGTACTACCCCGAGGCGCCGATCCTGCAGGCGGTGATCTTCTTCTACAACTGCCGCTTCGCCGAGGCGCGGCTGGCGATCGACGAGTTCGAGTGGGTCTACGGGCCGCTTCGCGACGAGCTGTCCGAGCTCCTCGGTGGACTGGAGACCAACGCTGACTACTTCGAGTTCCTCGAGCAGTCCGACGAACGACTGTCGCGTCGCTTCGACCCCAAGCTGCAGCAGATCGTCAACGCCGCGCTCAGCGATCGTACGATCCGAAACGCGCTCGCGTTCATCGAGGAGTTGGACCGCGAGGTCGCCTACATGGACAGCGCCGATCCCGGCTGGGCGGGCTCGGATCTCGGTGGCTTCCTGGCCCAGGAGATCCTCGGCGCCCGCGACCTCAGCATCGGCGAGGCCGGCGGTCTCGTCCGCAACCGACTGAACACCATCCGCGATGAGCTGGGCCAGAAGTCCCGCGAAGCCCAGGCCATTCTCGTCGAGACCGACCTCGCCGAGGCGAACGCGATCTCCTCCGACGTTCGTTCTGAGCTCTTCCGCGGTGAAAGCGACGAATTGACCCGAGACGTCCACGCCGAACAAATGTACTGGACCTTCGATGGGGAGTACTGGAAGGACGAGCTGGGTTACTACTTCTACCACATCGAGTCGGCCTGCCAGTGAGCCGACGCGCTTGCGCAATGAACACCGCGCGCCAGCCCACCAGGTGGACATGAAAGCGATGCCGTTCAGGATGATCGTGCTCGCGTTGGGTCTGGTCGTAGTGCCGGTATCGGCATCGGCCCAGCTCACCGACACGCGATCCGAGGCCGAGGTCGAGTCATTCGGACTGGATCCGGAAGAGCAGCGAACGAATCTCGTCGAGGAGGCCCGCGAGGGACCTCAAACCTCCGCGACCCTCCTCGAGGATGAGATCGACGTCGCCGAGATCGAGCGTACTGAGACCGCGCTCAACCGGCTCGAGGGGCTCGTCGATGATACTCCGCCCAGCGACATCGCGCGCGCCGAATACATGTTCCGGCTCGCCGAGCTCTATTACGACCGCGCCCGTTACTACGAGCAGCGGGCGTTCCGTCGGCGCGACGAAGCCTACGAGCTGCGCGAGACCAATCCGGCGCGCTCCGGTGCCTACCTGGAGAACGCCGACGCGGACCTCGACCAGTCGGATATCTTCGCCAACGAGGCGATCCGGCTCTACGCCGAGATCTACGACCAGTACTACGACACCTATCCCGACATCGACGCCGTCCTCTACTACCTCGGCGCCAACATGCTCCAGCTGGAGCAGAACAGCGCCGCGCGTATGGTCTTCGAGGACCTGGCGTTGAACTTCCCGCGGTCGGAGTACCTGCCCCAGGCACTTCTGATGCTCGGCGAGCTGCTCTTCGTAGAAGGGGAGATGCAAGACGCCGAGATGTACTACGAGGCGGTCACCAACTTCCCGGAGTCCGCCACCTACTCGTACGCCCTCTACAAGCTGGCGTGGTGCACCTACAACCTGGCCGAGGGGCCGGACGACTACGAGTCGGCGATGCAGCTGCTCTTCGACTCGATCACCTCGGTCGGCGCCGCAGAGGGCGCTGGACAGACCCGCCTCCGACGTGACGCGCTCCGCGATCTGACCCTCTTCTACTCTGAGGTCTATCCCGCCGATCTCGCGCTCGACTTCTTCACCGAGATCGCGCCGGACGAGGCCTACGACCTGGTAGCACGACTGGCGAGAATCTACGGCGATCGGGCCTCGTACGAAGACTCCAACACGCTGTACCGGACCCTGATCGGGCTCAACTCCGAGAGCTTCGACGTGGTCTCGTACCAGCGTGAGATCGTCCGCAACACGCGGCCGCTGGCGGTCGAGATCGACATCGTTCGCGAGGTGCGACGGCTGGTCGAGATCTTCGAGCTCGCGCAGAGCTACGAGGACGCGGAGCCCGTCGAGGTCGCCCGCACCAGCGAGCAGATCGAGCTGCTCCTGCGACAGCTCGCCACCACCTACCACTCCGAGGCGCAGACCACGCAGAACGCCCAGCTCTACGCGCTCGCCTACACGCTCTACGAAGACTACACCCGCGCCTTCCCCGAGGGCGTGCACGCCTACACGATGTGGTTCTACTTCGCCGAGCTCCTCTATCGGAACCACGACTGGCAGCTCGCCGCCGAGGCCTACGAGGCCGCGCTCGCCCTCTCCGGGCCCGAGCAGAACCAGTACGACCAGGAGGCGACCTACGCCGCCTGCCTCGCCTACGCCAACATGGTCGATCTGTCCGCGGCCTCCGCGGCCACGACCAGCGGGGTCGCCGACGCCGAAGGCGAGCTGCCCCCGATCCCAGAGCCGCGGGAGATTCCCGAGCCGATGATGCGGATGATGACGGCCTGCGATCGCTACCTGGCGACCGGCCCGGACCCGGAACTCGCCGCCGAGATCGAGTACGTCGTGGCTTACACGTACTACGACTACGACCACCTCACGCAGGCCACGGAGCGCTTCGCGGAGCTCGCCGTCGGACGCACCGCCATCGACGCCGAGCGCGGGCAGATGTCGGCCCAACTCCTGCTCGATTCATTCTACCTGCTCCACGACCTCGAAGCGGTGAAGGAGTGGATCGACCGCTTCCGATCGACACCGTCGATCAACTCGGGTGACTTCGCCGTCGATCTGGAGCGGTGGAGCTCGCAGATCGACTTCGAGATCTGCCGCGTCGCGCATGCCGACGCCGTGACCCGACTCGACAAGGAGAACGCCGGTCACTGCTTCATCCACTACGTCGAGTCTCACATCGACTCCGAGCTCGTCGACAAGGCCTTCTTCAATGCCGCTCTCGCCTTCGAGCAGGGTGACAAGCTCGACTACGCGATCTCCGCACACCGCTACCTGATCGAGTTCCGCCCAGACTCGACGCTCGTGCCGGAGACCATGTACTATCTGGCCCGGCTCTTCCACCGCATGGCGATGTACGACCAAGCCGCCCAACAGTACGAGGACTACGTCGATCGGGAGCCCGGCGGAGAGCATATCGAGGCGGCGCTGATCAACGCGTCACAATTCCGGTCCGGGCTGGGCGACCACGGCGACGCGATCGAGGACTTCAACAGCTTCATCCGCGTTACGGACGAGGATGCGGCCAGCGCCGAGGCGTATTTCCAGATCGGTCTCGTCGAGGAGCGGCGCGGGCGGGAGGACGACGCCGTCGAGGCGTTCGAGCGCGTGATCCGACGCTACTCCAGCGCCAACCCGAGTCGTGCCCTCGAGGCCCACGGCCGAATCGCCGACATCTACCTCGAGGGCGGCGGTCGAAACGCCGAGGAGAACGCCTACGAGTGGTACGCGCGGTCCCTCGAGTTCTTCGAAGAGCTCAACGCCGAGTCCCGCGCCATGCTCACCGCGCCCGCTCTCGACGTCGCCGCGAAGGCGCAGTTCATGATGGGCGAGCAGGTCTTCCGTGAGTTCGAGGCCGTGGAGATGGCCGGCTCCGAGGAGGAGGTCCAGGAAGGCATGGCCCAGAAAATCGAGATCGGTCGGCAGGCGACTGACCTCTACGTCGGTGTCATCGACTACGGCCGACCGGGATGGGCGATCGCCGCGTTCACCCGGCTCGGACAGCTCTACCACGTGTTCTACGAGCAGCTGATCGATACCCCTGTACCCCCCGGACTGACCCCGGTTCAAACCGAGGTCTACCTCGAGCAGATCACCGAGCGGGCCGAGGCGCAGAAGTACGAGGCCATGGACCGATACGCCCAGGCGATCATGATCGCGCGGGAGTACAGCTGGTTCAACGAGTACTCCGAACTCGCCGCGGAGCGATACACCGAGCTCGACCCGACCTTCCAGGCCGGAAACGAGGTCCGCATCGAGCCCGGCTTCGACGCCGTGTCCTACTCCGAGGCCGGCTTCAACAACCCATTCGCCACGGCCGCCTTCACCGCACACGTCGAGGAGGCCAGCCTCTCGTCCGACGCGCCCGGCGGGGTGGAGATCCGGATCGACACCACACCCACCGAGCGTGAACCCGAGCCGGAACCGGCACCGGACGAGCCGCCCGCCGACGGCTCCGGAGACGAGCCCGCGCCGGAGTTCGAGCCGATCGAGGGCGCGGACGTCGAAGCGTCGGCTGAACCCGACGCGCCCGCGGCCGACGACACCGCCGGCCAGGCCGACGCAGGAGGAACCCCATGACGGTCAAGCGGATCATCATTGCAGCGGCGCCGGCAATGGCGATGTGGCTGGCCGCTTGCGGCGGCACCCAGACCACCGACCAGGTCCAAACGGACGAGACCGAGACGGAGACCGAGGTCGCCGTCGTCGTGCCGACCGGACCGAGCCCCGAGGAGATCGCCGCGCAACAACAGACGGACGCCGAGCAGGCGTTCATCACCGCGGCCGAGCTGTACACCGGGTTCCCCCCGGGGCAGCGTGATCTCGACCGCATCGCGCAACTGCTGCAGCGCGCGATCGACATCCACCCGAGCCGCTCCTGCGAACCGTCCGAGACCGGCGAGCCGACGTGGTCCTACTGCGATGCCCTGTTCAACCTCGGCCTGGTACGCGCCGAGCAAGGCGACGAAGCCGGGGCCCTCGACTACTACCGGCAGGCGACGGACGCCGACCCGACCTATGCGCGGGGGCTCGCCAACGTCGGCTACTTGCAGCTGCAGCGGGGCGACGTAGCCGGGGCAGTACGCACCTTCGAGGAATGCATTGCGCGCAAGGAGACCGAACCCGGCTGCAACATCAACCTCGCCCTGCTGTACGAGGACGGGAGTGCGCCCCTGGCCGATCCCACGCAATCGTTGGAAGCGGCGATGGTCGAACGGCTGCGCTTCGCGCTCGGTGGCGAGGCGCGGAACGCCGATGCGTACGCGAATCTGGCGTCGATCTACTTCGAGCAGGGGCGCCTCGAGCTGGCGCGGATGGTCTGTGAGAACGCCATCCTGCTGGGAATCGACGACGCAGTACTGCACAACCGGCTCGGACTGGTGGCGCTTGCCCAGGACGACGTGATCGAGGCGTACGGCGAGTTCCAGCGTGCTGTTCAACTCGACCCGACCTACGTCGAGGCGCATATGAACATCGGCGCGATGGCCCTGTCGTTCCGCGACTACGACCAGGCGCTTGCAGCGTTCGAGACCGTCCTGGCGGACCGCCAGGACGACCTGGACGCGCGGCTGTCGTACGGTGCAGCGCTGCGTGGCGTCGACGAGTTCGACCAGGCTCGGACGGAATACGAGGCGATCCTCGCCGTGAATCCGAACCACACCGGCGCGCTGTACAACATGGCGTTGCTGAGCCAGGAGGCCACGCAGAACTACCCGGAGGCCTGCCAGTACTACGTCCGGTACCTCGACTCCGCTGGTCCGAGCGGCAACCGGTACGACGATGCCGAGCGCCGCCTGACGAACCTGCACGATCTGTTGGCGTCGATTGTCGCCTTCGGCGAGGCTACCGAAGAGGACGTGGCCGCCTGCACCCGCTGAGGTCATGGTCGCGCTCCGGGGGGGGACACCTGCCAGACGCCGTGGCACGGACCCCGTCGACGGACGTTGCGCGGCGCTTGGGTCCAGGGTCCCGCCGGCGTCGGTCCCCGCCGGGCGTCGCCCCGACTGCGCCAGGGACCGATCAGATCAGGCGATTCTGCTTTACAGTTGACGCAGGTGTTCGTTCC
>CAZFPM010000185.1:0-12646 GCA_964520965.1 uncultured Myxococcales bacterium | reverse complement strand
GAAATCGGGGTCCGATGGGCGTGTTTTGCGCTCCCTATCCGGAACGCGCCGCACCGACCATCGCCTCGAGACGGTCGAGGCCGCGCTCCAGCTGTGCGATCTCCGGGCCGAACGAGAAGCGGACGTGATTGGCGAAGCGCGACTCGACGTTGCGCCGGCGACGGCCGGGGTTCACGTCGAAGAACACCCCCGGCACCGTGATCACCTGGTGCTCCAACGCAGCGCGGAAGAAGCTCATGCCGTCGTCCATGCCCGCAGGCAGATCCCGGACCGATCCCCACACGTAGAACGCCCCGGACGGCGCGGCGTCTACGTGGACGCCCATGGCGGTGAGCCGGCGGAGCATCAGGTCTCGCTTCGGCGCGAAGTGCCGTCGGATCGCCTCGGCCTCGGCGTCGGCGATAGACGGGTCGAGCAGGGGCACGGCCGCACGTTGTAGCGGGTGCGGAGCGCCGCCGTCGAGGAACGACCCGACGCTACCCACGGCTTCGATGACGGAGCGTGGACCCACTGTCCACCCGATGCGGAACCCCGGGTATCGCCAGTTCTTCGTGAGCCCGTCGACCAGCACGATCGGGTCGCGGTCAACGTCCTCGACGTAGGCCGCGGCGCTGACGGTGCCCGTGGGGGAGAGCGACGGATCCCACACGTAGTGGGAGTAGAACTCGTCGATCAGCAAGTAGGCGTTCAGGTCGCGGGCGGTGTCGACCCAGGCGCTCAGGGTCGCCCCACCGGTCAGGCGTCCGGTCGGGTTCGACGGGTTCGAGAAGATGATCGCGCCCATCCCGCGAGACACGATCTCCGACCGGAGTGCCTTGGTCGAGAGCGCATAGCCTGCCTCGGGCTCGAGGGGGATCGGGATCGGGATGAACATCTCGAAGAGCTCCAGCAGCTCTTCGTACGCCGTGTAGTCCGGGAGCAGGTGTCCGACGTGCGTGCGACCGAGGGCCGCCGCCAGGCGCGACAGGCTCAGCCGTCCGCCACCAGCGATGGCGACGTTCTCGGCGGTGTATTGGCTGCGCATCCCGCGCCGGTAGCGGTGGTTGTACAGGTCGGCGACGGCTGCCCGCAGCTCTCCGAGCCCCGGCACCGGCGCGTACTCACACGTGCGCAGGTCGATGTGGATGCCGTCCAGGCGCTCGGGCGCCCCCGAGAGCGGGCCGGTCTCCGGCGCCCCCTGGCCGAGGTTGGCCCAATCTTCGCTCCCGTATGCGAATCCCAGCCGCGCCGCCTCGGTCATGACGTAGATGACGCCGGTGCGGGGGACCGGGCGGAACGCGCTCGGCCCGTGGTTCGATTCGTTCATGACCTCGGAGTGGGGTGGTGAGGGGGGACGGCGCAGCCGTCGAAGAGCGTCCGGTTACCCCGCCTCCGAGCCGACCAGACGCCGGCCGAAGAACGCGAGTACGCGGCGCAGCCACGGGTCGGCGATCGTCGCGTCACTCGGCGAATAGCGCAACCCGATGGTTCCATCGCTCCGAAAATAGCGCTCGCCGGCGCCCGCGGCGTGCAAGCTCAAGCACAACGATGCCCCGGTCTCGGACTCGAACTCCAGGAAGATCCGCTCCGGGCCCACGCTTCCGCGCTTCAGACCCGGGCCGCCGTCGGCCTGCGGGATCAGCGACCGGCCGAACGCCCGCCACGCGGCGTCGAGGAAGGGCGTGGTCGGCGGAGGTTCGAGGCCCGGCCACGCTCCGCGTGCCTCGATGTCCTGCAGGGCCATCTCGATCGTTCGGAGCGCTGCGGCCCCGGACGGCCACGAGAGCAGGGACTCGTCCGGGACGACACGGAACCGGCCGCAGAGGAAGCCGACCGCGTCGTCGGTGCAGGCCGACTCGAGGTTGCAGCCGACGACCTCGTCTGCACCGCCGGCACGGAACAGGATCAGGTTGCCCAACCCCCCGACGAGCAATGGCGGCATCTCGGGGCTCGAGAGGCCGGCGCGGACGGCGGGCGCCAGCGTGTCGCGTATCCAGGCCCGCTCCCCGTCGGGCGGAACGCGGACGTCGCCCAGGGTCTCGGGGAAGCGCGTGGCTTCCGGGTCGCCGATCACCGTCTCGATGCAGCGGACGCGCGTGAGTCCGAGGCCGTCGCGCGCTGCCGACGGCGCGACGCTCAGACGAACCGCCCCAGGGGTGTCGAAGTCGCATTGCCAGACGTCTGCGGTGCCGGAGCTGCCGCGGGCGCGCCAATGTCCGCCGGTGAATAGCGGGAGCCGGGCGTCTCTGGCCTTGGCGTCCGGCTCGGCCGCAACTTCCGGTGCGCCGTTGTCGTCTCCGTCGGCGTCGGTCTCGGCGGGAGTGTGTGCCGGGTCGTCGTCGACCAGCAACGCGGACCAGATCCGGTCGAGCAGGCTCTGCTTGATCGGGTCCGATGTCCTGGCAATGGCGCCTGGACGGGAGACGTCGACAGCGATCCCGTCCGAACCCGAGCCTGCCCGGAATCGGATCCGCGCCGCCGCGCCGGACCCGTTCTCGATGTCCCAGGCGAACCCGTCTGCCAATTGGACGAGCTCTCGTGTCGACCACGTGGTCGAGCCGATGTCGAACGCGGCCCGCCCGGCCCACAGTCGGTCACCGAACGCGTTCCGGAGCCGCTGCGCCAGCCGGGAGTGCGACTCGCCCTGAGCCGGGTATTGCACCCAGACGTCCACCGGGGGGAGGTCCACCGTCATCAGGGCTTGCAGCCCGCGGGCCTTGGCGTCCTCGGATTCGTATCGGATCGGCCGAGCGTCGAGGTAGCCCAGCAGATGGGCCATGGCTCGCGGTACCTGTCCCTCCTGTCCGACAGGAGCGAGGCGGAACACCACGGGTCCGCCGTCTACCTCGATCTCGACATCCAGCGCGGGCTCCGCGCCGCACCACACGTCGGCAACGTGCGCGGTGGAAGCTCCGCGGAGGGCCTGAACAACGTCGCGTTCGGGCACGGGGATGGAGCGCCACCGCTCGACGGCGGCGGTCACGGTCTCCGGCTCCGGCGTCACGCCGCCGAGGGCCAGGGTCAACACCTGCTCGAGGGTGGTGTGGGTCACCGGGCGAGGCCGCAGGTCGCGGCGAGGTACGAATGCCGGGCTCTCGAACTTCGCGGGTCCCGTCGGGCAGATCGGCAGGAGCTCGCAATCGTGGCAGACCCAGCGGTAGGGGCTCGTTCGATAGGCCTCGGAGAAGAGGTGCAGGTTCGAGATGCACTCCTTGTCTGCGAAGTTGGCGACCGGGTGTACCCCGGACAGCTCGTCGAACTTGTACCGCACGTCCAGAGAGAGATGTTCGCGCCCCGGGACGAGACAGAGGGGCATCTTGGCGAACGCCAGCGGCCCCGTCAGCGTGGGGTCCGTGTCGAAGTCGGAGAGGGCCTGCGAGAGTTCGTCTCGGAACTCGTCGAAAGGGGGGAGCAGGGGGTCCGTGGCCGCGAGGTCCATTCCGGCCAACGAGACCCCGATGCGATGCTCGTTCAGTCCCGGACCGACCGTGTCGAGCACGAGCCGACGGATCTCGCGCAGCCGCTTGTAGTTGTACTGGAAGAGGATCGTCTCGACCTGCACCTGGACCGCCGAGTCCGGCGACCCTTCGTTGTGCGCTCGGACCCGCGAGAGGCCCTCGACGAGTCGCTCGAATAGCTTCGGCTTCGTGCCCGTCCCGCGGGCGAACGTCTCGGCGTCGGCGTAGTGGAAGGACACCTGCAGCCCCCCGAGTCCGGCTTCGACGAGCGATTCGAGGAACCCCTCGCGCGCCAGGACCTGGCCGTTGGTGAATGCGTCGACGTCGAACCCGACCGAGCGGCAAAGCCGGATGACGTCGCAGATGTCGCGTCGGAGCAGCGCTTCCGCTCCCATGAAGACGACGTAGTCGTACCCGTCGTTCGCCGCTTCCTCCAACAGCCCGCGTATCTCGTCGAACGACGGCTCCCGCCACGCGCGGTCGATTCCCTCGAAGCAGAATACGCAGCGCTGATTGCATCGTCGCGTGATGTTCAACGCGGCGTGCCGATGAGAGGTCGTGCGCACGCCAGTCATCAGGCGGGCCGGGGCGACAGGACGAGGGGGGGGCGTGGGTCAGGGGCGCTTGGACTCTATCGCTGCCCCCGACCTCGGTCAATCGCACCCCCCCCCGTTTCCGTCGGGATCAGCGCCGGCGCCGCAGGCCGACGAGCGCGAGCAGCAGGAAGCCGAACCGGCCCGCCGCCGCGGCCGCGCCGCCGACGGCACAGCCGCTCTCTCGGCGGCTACGCTCGGCACGCGGTTCGCTGTCGAATTCCTCGCCGTCGCTACCGCTCTCGCTGGCGTGGCCATCGCTTGCCGCGCGCGGATCTTCGGCGCCACTCGCCTCCGAGATCGCATCGTCGTAGCCCGGTTCGGCCGTGCTGCCGCCGCCCCAGAAGTCGAACGCCGGCGGCATGCAGAAGCTATCGCCCTCGACCGACTCGCAGATCTCCTCCCCGGTCTCGGTGTCGTACATGCAGGTCCCCATGTCGCCCGTCGACTCGCAGGTCCACTCGGCCGGGCACGCGCCGTCGTCATCGCAGGCGATCTCTTCCGGCGCGCAGTAGAACTCGCCGCTTCCGTAGCAGGAGCAGTCCGAGTCTCCGAACTCGGGATCGCCGAAGTCCTCGCCGTCGCCTGAGTCACCGCCCTCGTCGGGGTCCACCGGGATCATGCCACCACCGGAGCACTCGCAGATCTCGCTCTCGACGCACGCGAAGTGGTCGCCGCAGTCTGTGTCCTCGGTGCACGGCGCGACGTAGGGCGGGGCGCAGAAACTCTCGCTGTGGTCCTCGCAGCTGGAGTCTTCATCGAAGGGGATCGGTTCGGGACAATCCTCGCCCGGCGGACAGTCGGGCATGGTCGTGAGGGGGTCGCACTCCGTGTACTCGACCGTCAGGCAGATCAAGCCCTCGGGGCAGTCGGCCGTGTCGGCGCACGAGAGGATGTCCGGGACGCAGCCATATTCGTAGGAGACGTCGTGATGGCCGTCCGGGTCGTCGTCGTCGGCGCCGTCGGAGGGTTCGTCGCGGTCACCATCGTCGCCGCCCGGCTCGTCCGGCACGGGCACTGGCGGTGGGGAGTCCTCCGACGATCCACTCGATCCACTCGATCCACTCGACCCGCTGGAGGACGCGCCGACCACGGCGCAGACGAAGCCTTCGAGGCAGTCGTCGTCGGTCGCACACTCGTCGCCACCGCTCGGGGCGGGTGCGCAGATCGGCTCGCATTCGGGAGGGACGCAGTCGGGGTCGTCCGGGTCGCAGTCAGGCGGTGCGCAGGGCGTGATGACGCAGATCTCGCCGTCCGCGCAGTCTTCGTCGGTCGCGCATGCGAACGCGGTGCTCGCGGCCAGGAGCATCGGCGCGGCGGCGCCCAGGATGGTCAGGGTCTTCAGGCGGATCATGTCGTTTCCTCTGCGTCGGCGGTTTTGGGGGTCGCTTGGGCTTTTGATGCAGGGCACGTGCCAGCTCGGGGTCCGTCGCGCAACCCGTCGATCTGAACGGAGAAACCTGAACTCTGCTGCAATGTGCAAGCCTCGCGGACGAGGTCGATCTTCAGAAAGTCGGGACCAACCGGGCGTAACCTAGACAGAATTCTGACGCTCGAATAAAGCCGATCCCAGCATCAGGCCCGCGGCGGGCCAAAGCGAGAGTCCCAAATGGCCACCAAGAACATCGACAGCGAGCACCTGACCGTCACCGGGGCCCATCGCCAGGTCGGCGAGCACGTCACCGTGGAAGACGACATCATCGTCATCGTGACGCAGGCCTACGGGCCCGACGGTGACGACATCGTCGAATCCGCCAAGGTAGAGTTCGACGGTTACCCGGCGATCCCGGTGCTCGTGAAGGCCGAGGGACGTGAAGAGATCGTCAACCTGAGCCCTTTCCACGGCGACGCCCGCAAGACCGGCATGGAGGGCCTCGCCGCCGGCACCAAGTGCCGCCTCTTTTGCCCCGTTTCCGGAAAGCCGCTCGATCATGTCGGCAAGGTCGAAGACGGAAGCCCGGCCGATTACTACGCCATCTACCTCACCCCGCGACTCAGCCAGGGCGAGATGGTCGCGATCAGCGATATCTGGGGCGACTATCATTCGCGCATCGTCGACAACTTCGAGCTCATCTCCTATTGGTCGACCGAGTTCGGGGAGTAGTCGGAACGCGATGCTCTCCGTGGCGCGACGGCTTTCCTTCGGTGTGTCGGCGCTCGTGCTCTCCGCGTGCGGTGCGAGCGAGCCTGCGCCAACCGGCCTGCCCGACGCGCCGGACGCCGTCGTCATCGAGGTGGCGAGCGCCGATATCCCGTCGCGGCTGCGGTCCGTCGTCGAGGCATGGCCCACGCCCGATCCCGGCGGTGGCCCGGCGCCCGTGATCGCAGACGGGCGCCTCGACACGCCGACCTTCAGCCCCGCCGCCGACGTGCCCGGACCCTGGGACATCGTCCTCTTCGTCCCGTCCGGGCCCGCCGCCGTCGCCGCGATCGGCGTGCACCTCGCCCCCGACTCCGCCGCCGGCGCCCGGGTCACCGTGTTCGGCTATCTCGGCAGCACCCCGCTCACCCGCTCGGGATACCCCGCGTTCGTCGAGCGCAGCGACCGCATCGGCTTCGCGTCCGTCGACCTCGATAGCGTCGTGCTCGTGCTCCCGGAGGTGGTGACGGCACACCACGTGTGGGTCCGGTTCGAGGGCGTCGTACCGTCGATCGCCGAGCTCAGCCTTTACAACGCCGAGCAGCTCGAGCGGTTGCGCGGGTCCGGGGCGGCCCTGGTGGCGCTCGATCCCGGAGATGCCCAGACTGTCCCCGCTGGCGTCGTGGACGCGCCGACGGACGGCTCCGGCGACGTCGCCGTGCCCGACGGCTCGGGCGAATCTCCCGCAACAGATGTCCTGGACACGGTCCGTTCGATGCGCGGAGGCCCCCTGGAGAACGGTTCAGGAGCGGCAGAGGAGCCGATGCCCACGGACGAACGATGACAAGCGGGACCCGGGTCCACGGCGTGGGGCTCACACGCCAGCTCGCCGAGGCGATGCCCCGCGCATACGCGGACCTCCGCGAGCGTTGGCGCGCACGGTCGAGCTGGTAGATGGACGAGACGCGCGACTTCTTCGACGAGATGGCACCGCACTACGACGCGGATCTGCCGAGTCTCGGCTGGGATCCCGTCGCGCTGGTCCGCGCGTGGCCGTTCGTCGCGCCGCCGTCGACCCGGGTACTGGATGCCGGATGTGGCACGGGCGCGGTGCTCGAGCATTACGCGGGCGCCGCCCGAACGCTCGCCGGGTTTGACCTGGCCCCCGAGATGGTGCGCATCGCCCGCCGCCGCCGCGCGCTCCGGGATGCCGACCTCCGCGTGGCGTCCGCGGCCGACGACTGGCCGTACGAGGACGGTGCGTTCGACCGGGTCGTCGCCATCGCGATGCTGGAGTTCGTCGAGCGCCTCGACTCCGCGCTCGACGAGCTGTCTCGCGTGCTCGCGCCGGGCGGCCGGGCGCTGGTCAGCGTCGAGGATCTCCGTGACGCTGGCGGCACGGAGCGGGAACGCCAGGAGCTGCGGTACGGGCGCTTCCCGCTCTGGCGGCGGACCTTCGACGATCTCGACGTCTGCATCCCACCCGAACTCGAGATCGTGTGCGCGGAACGTGTGAGGGCGTACACGGTCATCGAGCGCGGCTTCGCGTGCGCCTACCACGTCGTCGAGCTCGCCCGGAACTGATCGCGCCGGACTACCCTCCGAGCGTCCGCGACCCGATCTCAGCCCCGAGCACCCCCCGAAGCGCGTGCCACGCCGCCTCCGGTCCGTCGCTCGTATCGGATGCGGGTCGTCACCGGGTCGCTCGGGTCGAAGAGCACGACCACGTCGTCGGCCACGAACTCGACCACAAGCTCGGCCGGCCCGTCCTCTCCATCGAGGGAGAGTCCGATCTGCGGTCCCCGCAACCACTCGACCCGTGTCGTGTAGCGCGTCGTCGTCGGGGGACCACCGCTGACTCGACGGACGAACGACAGAGACGAGGGCTCGAGGAATGTGGCGAGCACGGTGGTCGGGCCCAACGGCTCGGCGATGGCGGCGGACCAGCTGCCGACGAGGGTGTCCATCGAGGCCTCGGGCCGTTCGCGCAGGCTCTGCAGCGCGGTCCTCGCTTCGATGTGGCCGGGCTCCAGCTCCAGGGCCCGCGTATACGCGTCCTCCGCGTCGGCGAGAGCGCCGAATCGCCGCTCGAGCACGTCGCCGAGGTTGTAGTGAGCGGACGGGTTCTCGGGGTCGAGTGCGACCGCGGTCTCGAACAGCTCCCTGGCTCGCCGGTGGTCGCCGCGTGCGTTGTCCAACAGGAACGCGAGGTTGTTGTGTGCGCCGGAGTGGTCGGGGTCTCGGGCGATCGTCGCCTCGAAGTAGCGCTGGGCCCCGTCGATATCACCGGACTCGAAGAGCAGGAAGCCGAGCGCGTTGGCCGGGTCTGCGTAGGCAGCGTCGGCCTCCATCGCGGCGCCGAACGCCTCCAGCGCCGACGAGACCTCGCCGAGGTCCTCGTAGGTCAACGCCAGCTCGTAGAGCGCGAGCGCGCGCCACGTTTCGTCGCCCTCGGCAGACTCGAAAGCCGACAGCGCAGGCTCGAACTGGGCGTTGACGTCACGTTGGATCGTGCCCCATTGCAGCAGTGCGGGCCCGTAGCCGGTGCGGGTCTCGAGCGCCCGTTCGAACAGGTTCGTGGCGATGGTCACGTGCCCCGCCTCGGCGGCCACGCATCCGGCGGCAGTCGCCAGAGGGCCACTGCGGGTCCGCTCCCTGCGGTCGATTCCGGACCAGGCGAGCGCGTCGTCGGTCGCTCCCGCAGCCGCCGCCGCCAACATGGCCGCGAAACTCCACACCGGCGACCCGTCGCATCGTTCTGCGCGCTCCGGAGTGGGAGCCCAGGCCTCGGGGTCGAACGTGCCCGCGGCCAGGTCGGAGAGCAGGGCTCCAGCCTCGCCGCCGACGGCAGTCGCCCTCCGGGCCAGCTCTTCCCGCGCCAACCGCGCCGTCGTCGGCGCGCCGAGGGTCGCCCGGAGCCACGCGTCCGCGAGCGCCTCCGCCGATTCCAACCCGTCTTGCTCCGCGCATGCGATGGGCGCCGGGTCGCGGTCGTCCATGGCGAGCGTGGCGAGGATCGCGCGGGTCTCGGGGACCCATTCCGAATCGCGCACCGACCACCCGAGCGCTTCGACGAGCTCTCCGCCGCCGACAAGAACCTCCGCGGGTGTGGTCGCGTCTGCCGGCACCGGTCCGGCGACGACCATCAATGCGCCGAACTCGATGCGCGACACGATCCAACCACCCTCTTCACCGCGCTGCGGGCAGCCGTCGGCCTCACGCACGCCGACGACGGTGATGATCGCGGTGCTGTCCGCCGGGGCGTCGATGCCGACCAGGTCGGCAGCTGGCAGCACGAAACGGTGGTCTGCTGCCTGCCATGGTGCGTCGGTGCATCGGCCGTCGACCGCTCCCGGGTTCGCCGCGAGCCGCGCGGCAGCGCCGCCCCACCGGGCGCCGAGCCAGCTCGCCCGCACCGGTGCTCCGCCGATCAACACCGGTGCTCCGCGAAGGTCGCCCGGGTGCGCGACCACCGGCCGCCGCCCGCGCTCCGACTCGAGGACGACCTGGGCGGGAAGGTCCTCGGCGTCGGCCCCGTCTACGGTCCGGGACGCCTGGCCGCCGCCACAGCGCGTCGAGACGACCGCCACGACCGCCGCGAGGGTGAGGGCCGCCCAACCGAACCGCGGTGCAGGCCGGCAGGTCGCGGCTGTGCGCGGGTGCCGCCGGCTCCCGGGAATGCCGTCCTGATCTGGCTTGTCGGGTGCCGCCATGGCTTCCTCTTCCTTCGCCGCGATCACGCCGCCACAGCCTGCTCGTCGCGGGGTGTCATGACGGTAACCGCTCGCTCCCGACGGGTCATCCCTGCCGAGCGCGAACACCGTCAGACCGCGGCGATGTCTCCGCTGGACAGGGCTGCTTCGTCCTGGTAGCGCTGGGGCGCCCTCCGCCAACCCTGATGCGGGTGTGAGTCACGTTAGTCACCTGATAGCAGGCGGATAGGGCGCAAACCCAAGAATCGATCTAGATGCATCGACCCCACGCCGCCCCGGCGCTGCGGACCCCGACGACAACGGGCCTCGGCGCCCGGCGGATTCAACTCGCCGCCTGGCTTTTCGTCGCCTGGCTGGCTGCCTGCAGCCGGACCGGCACCGGCGACGTGCCCGTCGTCGTCGAAGAGCCGGCCCCGTCTCTCGTCGCGGACGAGGGAGCGCCGCTCGTCGAGGGATCGGCCGATCTCGAGCTGGAATCCGAGCTTGCCGAAGAGCCGATCGAGGAGCCCGAGCTGCTGCCCGTAGAGGTGGCTTCGGCCAGCTTCCCCATCGGGACGACGGGCGGTCGTATCGCCGCCGGCGGTCTGGCGGTGGAGATCCCCGCGCGGGCGCTGCCGGAGACAGAGGTGATCGAGGTCGGTGTGGTCGACGGCGCCGAAGCGCTCGAGCACCCGCTGCCCCCCTTCGCGGTCCTGGGCGCGTATCGGACGAGCCCGTGGAACCCTGGCCTGACCCGCGCAGCACGCGTCGAAGCGCCGCTGCGGCGGGAGCTGGAGCCCGGCACGGCCTTGGAACTGCTCGCCTGGCAGCCGGCGATGCGCGCGTACCTGGTCGTCGGGTTTGCCGATGTCGACGCCTCGGGCCGTGCGGCGACCTTCTCGGTCAGGCAGCTCGGCGACCTCGTCGTGCGCGCCCGGCCCGTGCGCGCCGAGACCGCCGATGTCGCCTGCGCCCACCCTCGCATGGCGCTTCATGACGAGTGGCCGGGCGGTGCCGAGGCCGAGGTCGTCGGCCTGGTCGAGCCCGACTCGCGC
Source organism: uncultured Myxococcales bacterium (assembly GCA_964520965.1). GTDB lineage: Bacteria > Myxococcota_A > Bradymonadia > REDH01 > REDH01 > CAZFPM01. The sequence continues at coordinate 1,789 of CAZFPM010000185.1, read as the reverse complement.
TACGAGCGGGGCCTCGCGTTCAATCTCCTGACCGACTACCGCCTCTCGCCCCAATTCGCCCTCGTCGACTTCAAGAACGAGGAGGTGAACGACCTCGGAGCGACCCGGGCCAACGAGCTCGACCACCAGGACGAAGACTACCTGATGGATCCGAACGCCGCGGCGGCCGTCGCTGCGCTCGCCGCGCTCGTCGACGCCGAGTGGCGCGACCCCATCTCCGGACGTCCCGCCCAACGCGTGCGGATCACCGAGTCGTACGACTCGCTGATCGAGCACTCGCCGTACTCGACCCACTACCAGGGGAGGGCGATCGACCTGACCCTCTCGCCGATACCGGCCGCCGCGGGGGAGGAACGTCGGGCGTGGTACGGCCGGCTGAGCTCGCTCGCCGTCTGTGCAGGCTTCGACTACGTGCTCTTCGAGAACCAGTTCCACGTGCACGCCTCGGTCGTGCCCACGGAGATGGCCTTCGTCACCGCCCAGGGCGGAGCTGGCTACGGGGTCGTCACCAGCGAGATGCCCTCGGCGCGACGCCACCGCCAGACGTCCCACCGCTGGATGGAACCCGGGGTGGCGATCACCGACTTCCGCTGGGAAGGGCGCGACCGCTTCTCGCTCCGCACCCGCGCTGGCGGCGCCGACCGCGTGGTCGAGCTCGGTTCCTCGCCGTCCGACGGAGGCACCGCACTCGCAGCGTGGGATCCGGAACCCGAGCCCGGCGCCGTCTCGGTCGATGGCATGCGGCGACTCGTCGTCGTGGGCGGCCAGGCCTACCTCGCGAACACTGCGCCGCTGCCGCCGCTCGGCACCCGCAACGCCGACGGCACGCCGGTCGACGTGGAGTATCCCTACCCGGTCTCGACCCTCGATATCGACGTCCTGGCCGCATCGTTCCGCGAGCACGCGCGGACCCGCCGGGCCGTCGAACGGCACGTCCTGACACGTTGACCGACGCGCTCGTCTCGGTCGGACTCCCCCTCGTCGTCGGCGTGCTCGCCGGCGTCGTGAACACCATCGCCGGCGGCGGCTCGTTCCTCACGATTCCCCTGCTCGTGGAGACCGGCCTGACCGCGCCCGTCGCCAACGCGACCAACCGGATCGCCGTCTGGATGCAATCGGCGACGAGCGCCTCGGTCTTTCACCGCCGAGGCCACCTGCCCGCCCGAGCGGCGCTCCGCCTGATCCCGATCGGCATCGCCGGGGCCGTTGTCGGCGCATTGCTCGCCGGCGGCATGTCCGATGCGCCGTTCCGCAAGGTCCTCGCGGCGCTCTTCGGCATCATGGGCGTCATCCTGGTCGTCCAGGTGGCCCGCGGCCACGGCAGCGAACGCGCCGACACCACCGAGCTGCCGCGCGGTTGGCGAGCCCAGGTCGCGATGCTCGCGATCGGCTTCTACTCGGGTTTCGTCCAGGCCGGAGTCGGCGTGTTCATGCTCCTGATCCTGCACGTGGCCAGCCGGGTCGAGATCGTCACCGCGAACGCCGTGAAGGTCTTCTTCGTGCTCGCGTTCACCACCATCTCGCTCGGGATATTCGCGGCCCAGGGCATCGTCGCGTGGGGACCCGGCCTCGCGCTGGGCGTCGGCGGGATCTTGGGCGGATGGCTCGGCGTCGTGTTCGCGACCCGAATCAACGCACGGGCCCTGCGAACGGCGCTCGCCATCGGGGTGTTCGCCGCCTCCCTCCGCTTCGCCGGGGTGTTCTAGGCGCGATCCCGGCTGCGGCTGCGGTCGGGGGGTTGAGGCAAAAGCCGGGAAATAACCCCCCCCCCAAACCACCCCCGCGGGGG
>CAZFPM010000184.1:6085-12732 GCA_964520965.1 uncultured Myxococcales bacterium | reverse complement strand
GAAGGATGTTGCGCCCGTCCGGCTCTCCGCCGCGCGCGAGCTCCATGAACTCGATAGGCGAGAGCGAGGGGAAGAGGGGCTCGATCAGGGGCTGCTGCAGCGCGATCGTCCCGTCGGCGGCGATCAGGTCGCCCCATGCCTCCAGCGGGTGGGATGCCGGAATGTGCCACTGCGCGGCCATGCCGGTCTCGTCGCGGTGGTAGGCGAGCTGGAAGACCGCCTCGACCTTGGCCATCGCGGCGGCGAAATCGACATCCGCCGGGGCATCGAAGACGGGGTTGCCACCGATGATCAACAGCGTGTCGAAGCTCCCGGCGTCGATCTCGGCAACCAGATCGGTCAGGTCTCCGCCGGGCACCAGCGGATCGTCGACGAAATGCACGGTGCGCCCGATGTTGCCGAGTGTCTCGTTGATCAGGTGGCCGAGGGCATGCACCCAGGGGGGTTGCCGTTCGCCGACGACGACGACGGACTCCCCGCGGTGACCGCGGAGATCCCCACCAACCGCCTCGACCCACGCGTCGAAGCGCTCACCCGCGCTGCGGGCCGAGAGGCGGCCGGTCAGCACGCCGGCACCGGGCGGGGAGTCGCCCGAGTTGACCAGCAGGTAGCGCGCCAGCGCCTTCGCGAACTCGCCGATCTGCGACCCCGCGAGCTGGAGGCGCTCGTCGGCGGCCGCGCCTGTCGTCGTGAACGCCGGCTCGACGACGTAGAGGCGGTTCATGTTCCGCAGATCCTCGACCCCACGCCCGTCAGCGAATCCGGCGGCGTTCGCGACCGCGTTCGGACCGGAGGCGAGGAAGTCGGCGTCGAGCGAGACAAGCACCTTGGCGGCCGAGGTGTCGTACCACGGCATCGCGCGAGACGAGGTGACCATCTCGACGCCGGCCGTGGTGTTCCGCTGCACGTCCGCGCCGTGGTGGAAGACGCGGGTGCCGCGGTTCCAACGGCGGTGGTCGTTGATCAGGCTGCGCAGCGTCGGCGAGGGCGTGCCGTCGGTCAGGATCGCCACCGTCCGCGGCGAGCCGAAGTGCGCCCGGATCGCGGCTTCGGCGGCCTCGAGCGTCGTCGGGGTGCCGTTGTGGACCGGGCATCGGCTGCGGTCGTAGTCGTAGACGTCGAGGACCGCCGCCTGCGTGCGCGCATCGGTGCGCCCGCGGCTGGCCGGGTGCGAGGGGTTGCCCTCGATCTTGGTCGGCCGACCGTCCTGACTCTCGACGAGCACACCCTGGACGTTGCCGCCCACGTTGAGCACCGACGCGAAGAATCGGGGCTCGCCGGGGACCAGGTCCTCGGGGCGGTTCGCGTAGGGCATGATGTACTGCGCCGGCTTGCGCACGCAGCCGGGAAGACCCGCTCCGGCCAGCGCGGCAGACGCGCTCATCAGCCCCATGAAGGTCCGGCGGCTCAGCCCGTCGGTCTCGAGCTCCGAGGCTCCCTCCGGGAACTCCCGGAATCGGTGCTCCGCGTAGCCCTGCGCGCCGTCGCGGTCGGCGAGGCTGCGCCAGTAGTGCTTGCCTGACATCGCTTTGTTCTCGGACGTGCTCATCGGTGGCACCCCCCGCAGCTCTCCGGCGGATTCACTTCGCGTGTGCGCGTCGGGTCGGCCGACGGGTCGTAGCCGGCGACCGCCGCGTCCCAACCCATGTCGGTGACCGCGTCGCGCGGGCGGAGGTTCGGCGTCGCGTCTCGGTGGCAATCGAGGCACCAGGACATCGACAGGGGCTGGTCCTGGGTGACGACGGGCATCCGGTCGATTCGCCCGTGGCACGTCGCGCAGCCGACGCCAGCGGCGACGTGGACACTGTGGTCGAAGTACGCGTAGTCCGGCAGCATGTGCACGCGGACCCACGGAATCGGGGTGTCCTCACGCATCGAGGCGCGGACCGGCTCCAGTAGCTCGCTCTCGGCCTTCACGACCGAGTGGCAGTTCATGCAGGTCGAAGTGGACGGCACCGCGGCATGCCCGGCACGCTCGACCGTGTTGTGACAGTACCGGCAGTCCAGCCCCATCTCGCCGGCATGGATCTGGTGACTGAACTCGACCGGCTGAAACGGCTGGTAGCCCACGTCCGTATACAGCGGCGACCACCAATACCAGATGCCGAGAATCACCGTCGCACCGATCAGGGGCAGCACGACGGCGACCACGGTCGGGAGGTGATTTGTCCAGCGAGGAAAGACCTGGGCCACTTTACGACCTCGACAGGGGTCTGGAATTGACCTGCTCGCGTTCGGTGCCGCCGAGCGAGGCCGTCAGCGCGTGGTGGAGAGGGCTACGATGCACGCTGCCTGTCCGGACCTGTGCAGTTCGGCTCCTCGTCCGACGCCAGCGTCTGGGAGGATCGCCCGCAGCCGCTTGGATCGACAGGACGCTGATCGCACAATTCTCTTGGAGTTGCGGGGGCATATCGATCGCCCGAGTCACGGCGGTCGTGTGCGGCGCGGCGGACCCTAGCATCGTCCCCAAGGAGTGACAACTCCGTTGTTCCGCCGGGTTTTGTCGACCCGTCCGGTCATCGCGTGTCCCCCTCCGATGCGGGCTCCGAAACGTCCCGAACGTGGCGACTCCGATGGAGAACCTCACTCGTCACGTTCGGCCGATCGATTGCATAGAAGCCGCGGAATTCCCCGGCTCCGTCCACGATCGTGAGGAAGCCGGTGCCGAGTGATCCCGCACAGTCCGACACCTCCGGCAACGCCATCCACTCGGACTGGCTCGAGGTGAGCGCCTCGGCGACCCGCTCACCGGCCGCGTCCTCCCGCGGCCCCACCCACGTCCAGCCCGCCCGCAGACCGGGCGCGGCATGTCGCGCCCGTGCCCAGCGCTTTCCGGTCCCATCTGACGGTCGCAACGCCACGGTCATCACCGCGGTCGGATCCCCCTCGCTCGCGAACATCATCCACAGCTTGCCGAGCTGCTCGACAGTCCGCTGCCGGCAGACGTCGGCCGCCTCGAGGTCGACGAAGCCGACCACGCTGATCCGGTCGGCGAACGGGTCCTCTACCGGCACTCCGTCCGTGTCGACGAACCCGACCAGGTCGAGCTGCCCCATTGCGGGCGGGGCGTCCGGCACGTAGCGCAGGCGCGGCGCGAGCACGGTCAACGTCGCCGCCCCTGCCAGGAACGCGATGATCCACGGGTTTCGATACCAGGGAGGCGACGCGCTCACGTCAGCGCGAGGTCGATGATCAGCGCCAAGGTCAGCACCGGCAGGTAGACGAGCGAGGCCAGGAAGAACTGCCGCGCCCAGCGTTGGTCGGCATGGTCGGGCTCGAACCCGCGCATGCTCAGCACGAAGAACCACGCGCCGACCGCCGTCGCCGCCGTGAAGTAGAGGAAGCCGGCCATCCCGAGTGGCACCAGGAGCAGGCTCGTCGCCACCAGGAGAAGTGAGTAGACCAGCGACTGGTGCTTCGCTGCCGTGAGGCCGCGCACCGAAGCGACGATGCGGATGCCGGCGTCGTCGTAGTCACGCTGGCGATAGATCGAGATGGCCAGGAAGTGGGGCAGCTGCCAGATCAGCAGCACCGTGAAGAGCACGACGCCGGGAACGCCAACCTCGCCGGTGGCGATCGCCCAGCCGAGGAGCGGCGGGACCGCGCCGGGAACCGCGCCGACGACGAGCGCGTGCGGCGAGCGCCGTTTGAGCGGCGTGTACACGAGCACGTAGGACAGGATCGCGAACGCCGCGAGCGCGGTGGCGGTCGGGTTGGTGCCCCACCAGAGCACCGCCATGGACGCTGCGGACACGACGAGGCCGAACACGAGCGCCGCCACGGGAGTCATGCGGCCGGCGGGCAGCGGACGATTGCGCGTCCGCCGCATATGGCGATCGCCGTCCCGCTCCGCGTACATGTTCAACGCGTTCGCACCGGCGACCGACAGCGCCGTTCCGACGACACCGGCGACGATCATCGACCAGCCGAGATCCGGCGAGATGTACCCCGGTAGCGCGAAGGCGACCCCGATGCCCCCGGCGGCCATGAACAGGCACATCGCCGTGATCCCCGGCTTGGTCAGCTCGACGAGATCACGAACGCGCACACGCGGTGCCTGCATCGGAAGCGCGATGGGGACTTCGTGGGCCATACGAAGGGGCGGCGGTTCGCTGCTCGGGCCTATAGTGCGCGTCGCGTCCTCCGCCAAGGAAAAGTGCTCGGAAATCCACGGAACTTCGGACCGACACCCGCGCTCGGTCTCGAACACCGCGCTGATCGCCGCGCGCCGCCGGCCCGTTCCCCGGATCGCCGGGCTCAGTGCGACGCGGCCGCGCCGGTCGCGCAATAGCTCGCGATCGCCCGATAGGCGTTGGCGCATGCCTCGGCGTCGACGTTGCGGCGCGTGCCGCGCAACCCGCACTCTCCGTGCCCGAATCGGGTGGTCGCCGTCGTGTCCTCGACTGCCGCGCAATATGTCGAGCGATCCTGAGAGCCGAGGCAGAGGGCCATCACGTGGTCTACGTACATGTCACACATCGACTTGATCCCCTGGCACTCCTCCGCCCAGGTCAGCGCCGCGTCGACGCACTCTTCCGGGGACAGGGCGCGCGCGTCCCACGCCGGCGGGGACTCCGGCTCCTCGAGCGTCGTCTTCACGTAGCTCAGGACGGAGCTGTAACCGCTGAAGAAGACCATCGCGAGAACCAAGGACACGGCGGCCCCGCCGCCGAGAATCCAGGTCATCAAGCGACCGTCGTCGGGGGCTGCCGGAGTCGTATCGGATGTGTCTTCCACCGAGCTCCAGTGGGCGGAACGCGACCGTGGCGGAGCCCGCTCTAATGCCCGAACCACGACCTGTCCAGCGCCGGCCGTCGGCAGAGTCGAAGGACAGGGCGCCCGGCCCGGCCGGCTCTCAGCTTCCGTCGGCCGCGTTCGGGTCCCACAGGATCTCCGCCGCACCGACGAGCGCGTCGGCCGCGCGAGACCACACGAAGAACGCGTCGCTCAAACGGTTCACGTACGCCATCGTCTCGACGTCGACCGCCTCGGTGCGAGCGAGCGCGCACACCAGCTGCTCGGCGCGCCGGCAGACCGTCCGGCAGACATGCAGCTCGGCGCACGCGCGCGTGCCCCCGGGCAGAACGAACGAACGCAGCGGCCCGAGGAGCGCGTTCGCAGCGTCGATCTCGGACTCCAACCAGGCCACGTCCTCGGGGCGAACCCGCGGCTGGCGGGGGTGCAGATCGCCCGGCTCCGTCGCCAGCACGGACCCGAGGTTGAAGAGCTGGTGTTGCACCCGCAGCAACGTGTCGGCGAGTGGCCGGAGGCGATCGTCGGCACCGTCGAGGAGCGTGCGCCGAGCGACGCCGACGAACGCGTTCAGCTCGTCGATCGCGCCATAGGCCTGGATGCGCGGGTGGTCCTTCGCGACCCGCTGGCCGCCGACCAGGCCGGTCTCCCCCGCATCGCCCTTTCGTGTGTAGACCCGGTTGATCGCGACGCGCTGGGGATCGTCGAACTCGCCCTCACCCATCCGTCCGGTCCTCCCTGCACAGGACGAAGTACGCGCCGAGCGGCCGCTCGACCTTGAACGCCGCACCGATCGAGACATGCGCGGAGACCCGACGCATGAAGTCGCGGGTCTTGTGGTAGACGAAGAACTGGAGGCCGCGGCTGTTGGGCACGATCCGGGGCCACCCGGCGACGACCTCGTGTTCGGGGACCATGAAGTAGTCGACCACGACCGCGCCCCGCTCCGGCCATCCCTCGGTGCCGGCGGTCGGGTGGGCGACGAAGTAGCCAGGGCCGATGAAGCGCCGGGTGAATCCCTCGTTGTAGCCGTAGGTGAGTTCCGGATCGCCGTCGGGCCGGCAGAAGCGCTTCTGGAAACGCGTGAACACCGGGAGGGTGTTCTTGCCGTGGTGGATCACCTCGGTCAGCGGCGGAACCCCGTCGGGCACGAAGTGCTGGCGCGAGATCGGTGGAGCGTCGGCCGCGACCTCCCAGAGACGTCGCTGCTGGCGCCGGCCGAGTGTCATCGCCTGGGCGAGGCGTTCCTCGTGGGAGAGACCGTCGAGATGCGTCGCGACGTCATCGATGCGGGTGCCTTCGTCCCGGATCAGCGTTCTGAGGGGCATCGGTCGGCCGTCGATGGAGGGCGTTGGCAGGCGGTGGATGGCGGGGCGACGACGGGGTCGCGCCACGATCGCAGCGGTTCCCACAGCTCGCTCGATTGCGCAAGTCGTTGTGCGGCCGAAGCCCTTCGGGCTCCCGGTCCCCCGCCGACACTGCGTCGATCATGCCCCTTGGCGAGGCCCCGTAGATATTCCCTTCACAACCGCGTCGCGAGGCGTTATGGTCCGCCGCCGCTCTGCCCCGGTGCCTCGGCACCCCGGACGAACTCTGGCGGTGCAAGTCCACCGCCCACCGAGAGACACGAAATGGCCACCAAGAGACCCGCCAAGCTCGCGATCGGCAAGAAGGCCCAGCAGGTCAAGCTCTGCCCGGAGACCGGGAAGCCCATGACGGCCGTCAAGGTCTTCCGCAACGAGAGCGGCAACAGCATGCGCTGGGTCGTCCTCGAGGACTTCGACGGTTCCGACGAGGCGATCACCCGGATGCTCCCGATCGGCCACTGATCGACGGTCCCCCGTCCCCCGCTCGCGGGGGACAGCGGAGCGAAGCGAAGCAGGGGGGGAGCCACA
>CAZFPM010000184.1:0-5985 GCA_964520965.1 uncultured Myxococcales bacterium | reverse complement strand
CCGTCCCCCGCTCGCGGGGGACAGCGGAGCGAAGCGAAGCAGGGGGGGAGCCACAGTCTACCGCCGACGTCGCCACACAGCCGTCCCCCGCTCGCGGGGGACAGCGGAGCGAAGCGAAGCAGGGGGGGAGCCACAGTCTACCGCCGACGTCGCCACACAGCCGTCCCCCGCTCGCGGGGGACAGCGGAGCGAAGCGAAGCAGGGGGGGAGCCACAATCTACCGCTGCCCCTCACCCCTCGCGCCGACCACCGCCCGCTGCGCCAGCACCGTGACCACGGTCCGCCCGTCTTCGTCCTCCCACGCGCCGACGTAGAGACCCGCGCCCGCGGCCCCGTTCCGCAACCTGGCCTGCGGCCCCTCGCTCCCCAGCGGCGCCGCTAGCTCGACGACCAGGGGGGCCTCGGGCCCGAAGACGACGGCGGACCGCTCCCCACGGAGCCCGTAGGAGTCGTAGAGGATCGCCGGGGGCTCGGCGTCGGGCAGCGCGACGGCAACTTCGAACGCCGACGCGAGCTCCGGCACCTGTCGCAAGCCCCCGCGGACCTCGGCCGACCGGTCGACGAAACCCGCGCGCGCCGGCGCGACGCCGAACCCGGGTAGCGCGAACGCGACGCCACCGTCCCGGGCAGCAAACCGCGGCGGGCTGCGGTACGCAAACGGGGTGGTGCCATCGAGCGCCTGGCCGGTCAGGTCGACGGCTGCACTCGAAACGAGCCCATCGACACCGACCTCGAGCAGCCGGCCGACCACGCGGTCCTGCTCCCCCCCCACGTAGTATGTGACGAGGGCGAAGCGCCCTTCGCCGCCCCCGACGGCCGGCGAGGAGACCCCGAAACTCCCTTCGGCGTCCGCGGTGATTGCCCTCGGTGGGGTGATCCAGGACCCGCCGACGGCGAGTTGGCCGCACACGATGCCGGCGACCGCCGTCGCGTCGGTGTCGGGGCGCGTCCCCGAGAAGCACACGCCGACGCCGTCGCCGAGGCGGGCGGCGACGGGGCGACCGGCCAGCAGCCATCCGCCGAGGTCCGCGGCCCGTAGCTCACCGTCGAGCGCGAGATCCGAGTTGGCCGCGAGCACGTAGAGCGAGGCGCCTCGCCCCTCGACCCCGACGTTGTCGGTCGCCTTCAGGACGACGAAGCCCCGTTCGGGCACGGCGACCACGACGGGCTCCGCGGCAAGCGTCGGGGCGTGCGAAAGCATCCGTGTCGACGTGGGTGCCAGGTGCCCTGGAGCCGGCGCCAGGCGATAGGTGGCGAGGGTGGTCTCGCGGCGCCTCGGCTGTGCCAGGATCAGGGCCGGAGTGCCGTCCGCGGCGCGGGTCAACGCTCGGATATTGCGCGCCGAGTGCGCGGAATCGAGCCCCTGGAGGACACCGCGGTAGACCTCGCCGTCTCGCAGCGGGGACGTTTCTGGCGCAGGCTCGGCGCCGAGCTCGGCACCCGGATTCGTCGACGCGCCGAGCCCGCCCGAAGGGGCGCCAGGTGTGGCTTCGCCGACCTCGGGCCCCGACGGTCTGCAACCCGGCGTTGCTGCAACAGCGAGGCCGAACGCGGCCAGGAGCGCGAGTCGACCGAGGCCGAGGATCGTCCCCGGCGTCCGGCGGTCCGATTGTGGGGCGTCTGACATTGACGTCGCCAGGCAATTGTGATTCGGACGAGGCGGTTTCCGGAATCGCAATACCAAGGAGATCTCGATGAGCAAAGCACCCATCCGTATCGCGGTCACCGGCGCGTCCGGCAACATCGGCTATGCCCTCCTGTTCCGTATCGCCAACGGAGACATGCTGGGCCCGGACCAGCCAGTGTTCCTGCATCTGATCGACCTTCCCGAGGCCGTGGCTGCATGCCGCGGCGTGGTCATGGAGCTGAACGACTGCGCGTTCCCGCTGCTGGCGGGCACCGTGGCGACCTCGGACTACGCGGAAGGGTTCGGAGACGTCGACTGGGCTGTCCTCGTCGGCGCGCGCCCACGCGGACCGGGAATGGAGCGCGCGGATCTGCTGCTCGGCAACGGCCCGATCTTCACCGGCCAGGGTGACGCGGTCGACCGCCACGCGCGCGAGGACGTCAAGGTCTGTGTCGTCGGCAACCCGTGCAACACGAACGCCCTGATCGCCCAGTCGCGCGTGAAGCGCACGAATCCGGCGAACTACACGGCGATGACTCGTCTCGACCAGAACCGGGCCGCGGCGCAGCTCGCGGCGAAGTCCGGCCGTCCCGTGTCCTCGGTGAAGAACCTCGGCGTATGGGGCAACCACTCGCCGACGATGTTCCCGAACTGGTTCGACGCCACGATCGCCGGGCTCCCGGCGACGGATGCGATCGGCGACTCGTCTTGGTTCGAGGGCGACTTCCTGAAGACGGTCCAGCAGCGCGGCAAGGAGATCATCAATGCGCGCGGCAAGTCGTCGGCGGCCTCGGCGGCCTCGGCCGCGATCGACCACGTCAACAGCTGGGCGACCGGCAAGATGACCGGCGACTTCATCTCCATGGCCGTGCCCTCCGATGGCAGCTACGGAGTCCCCGAGGGGCTGATCTTCTCCTATCCGTGCCGCATCACCAGCCCCGGCAAGTACGAGATCGTTCAGGGTCTCGAACTGAACGAGTTCGGACGCGCCGCCCTCGACAAGACGGCAGGCGAGCTGGTAAACGAGCGCGACACCGTCAAGGACCTGCTCCCATAGCGATCTGGTGACCATCGCGGCGGGCCGGTCGGCCGCGGACACCGTTCGTGCGGCAGATCGGTCGGAGCCGTGGTCCGGGTGATCGCCCCGATACGTCGCCCCGCAGATCGGCTCGATTCGTCGTCCGATCAGACAGCGGACCACCGCGGGCCCGGCGACGTGCCCCACGAAGGGTCTCCGCGCCCCTGCTCAGCCGAAACCGCCGCCGCGAGAACCTGTGCCAAATGCGCGCGGATTTTGCGTTTCGACACCGCGCGCCCCACGATGCAAGTGTGGTCTTTCACCCCAAGGCTGTGATGAGCGAGAACGACCTCCCGACCAGTCCAGAAGGGTCTGGCAGCAACCCACTCGGCGCCAACCAGCTTCGGTCGCGCGTCGAGTCCGTGTCGCACGCCGCGGTCATCGTCCGCGAGAACGAGCGGAAAGCGCGCATCCGCGCACTCCGATTCTGGGGCATCGCCGGCGGCCTCGTGTTGCTCATCTTGATCCTGAAGGACGCCTGCTGACCTACCCCGGTCGCCTCGGGTCCCGCGCCTACAGCGGAGCATCGGCACCGGCGCCCTCAGTGCAGCCGGTGGTAGCGGACGAACTCCTCCGGAAGGTCCGTTCCCACGAGGAACACGAGCGTGAACAGCCGGCGTGCGTCGTCGAGGTCCATCTCCACCGTCGGCGCGAGCAGCTCCATCAGGTATCCCGCCGCTTCGTCGTGTATGACGCGCTTCGCGTAGTCGAGCGCCTCGAACCCGCGAACCGGCGCTTCTCGGTCGATGTGTACCATCTGCAGAATGGTCGCCCCGTAGTCGCCGAAGAGCTCCTCGACCCGGTCCGGCGCCAGCTCGAACGTCCGCTCCAGATCGAACCCCCGACGGTAGACCCGGATCTTCAACCCGCCATCGGGTGGCCTCACGACCTCCAACGCCGGGTCGTCGCTCGGGTCGATCGCACCGCGGATGTGGTTCGCCTTGTTCAGCTCCGAGAGCGATCGCCGCCACTCCTCGGACCGGCGTGGACTCGCACGCTTCCACAACGCGCCGTGCAGACGAACCTCGAACATCGAAACTCCGAATGGGGGTCGACCCCAGTATAGGTCGCGGCGCCGCGGCCGCCACCATCGGCAGGCGGCGCCTCGCGTCGTCGGCTGTCCGGTCGGCCTCGCCACGGTCGCGACTCGGGTCGGGCTCGCGGCCGAACGAGGGCGCCTTGCGCTCCAAACGTGGGTGTGCGAGAGCAACGATCGAACGAAGCCTGGACTGAACCCCGTGCCACCGACCCACGCATCGTCGCCCGCGACCCGCGACGCTGGCCGCCCCGGGGACGACCCGCTCTGGTCGGGCGTAATCGCGCAACGACGAGCGCTGGTCGCCCACACCGGGCTGCGCATCTGGTGCGTGAGTCTGTGCCTGCTCAACGGCGGTCTCTGGCTCCTGATCGCTTCCCGGCGCTCGTACGCGTCGGTGGTTCCCATCGGCGTGGTCTCCGCGCTGGCAATCGTCGCCACGGCCGTCGCGCTCGGGTTCGCCCTCCGCACACCCGCACGCAACCTGGACATCGGCGAGGTCGCGGCCGCTGGCGGCGGGGTCACCCTCCTGGCCGCGGTCGCCTTCTCCGCCACGGCGGCACAGCCCGGCTACGCCAGCGATGCGATCCACAACGCGCTGACGATCCTGATGGTCGGCTTCGCGATGTTGCTGCCGATACCGTCGCGGGTGGGCATCCCCATCCTGGCTGCCATCGCGATCGCCTATCCGACGGTACTCCTGGTCGTCGGCGTCGGGGACCCCGGCGACCTCTCGTTCGTGCTGCAGCTCGCGGACGTAGCGGGGGGGTTCGGTCTCTCCGTGATCGTCCTCGTTCTGCACGATCTGCTCTTCGCGAGCCGCTCGCGCGCGCTCCACGACCTGGCTCGGCTCGCTGAACACGACGGACTCACCGGCGCCCTCAATCGCCGGACCTTCGTCGACCGCCTCGTCCGGGAGTCCAGCCGAGCCGCCCGCTACCAGCGGCGCGTGGGCCTGATCATCTACGACATCGACCAGTTCAAGCGCTTCAACACCCGACACGGTTACGCCGCCGGCGATCGCATGTTGAAGGAGCTCGCCCGCACCCTCGGAGGCATGCTGCGCCTGCAGTCATTCGCCGGTTGCGGTGGTTCGGTCGCGCGCTACGGAGGCGAGGAATTCGTCGTCCTGCTTCCCGACGCCACCGAGGAGCTGATCGAGCGCTTCGCCGAAGAGTCTCGGGCCGCCATCGCTTCGCGCCGCATCGTCATCGCCGACCAGGTGCTCGGCCTCACGGTGTCGGTGGGAACCCAGATCTCGACCCCGGACGTTCAGCTGAAGCCCGGGCAGCTCCTCGCGGCCGCCGACAAGGCACTCTACTCCGCCAAGACCAAGGGCGGTGACGCGGTGGTCGCAGGAACCGCCACCGAAGCGCCGAACGACGTGACCAATCCACGGTACCTGACCCGGGAGATCATGCTCCCTCGGGCCGATGCTTCCCGGTCGGCGCCGGACGGAGACGTCGACGCCGTCCACATGCACGGCGTCATCCTCCGTTGGCTGATCGCGATCGCCGCGCTCTGGGTCATGCTCTTCGGCCTCGCCGACATCGCCCTCCGACTCGGACCGATGCCCGACCTCGACGTCCGCGTGACGCTCGGCGCCAGGGCAGCGGTCGCCCTGGTGTTGTTGGGGGTTCTGACGATCAGCCCGCGTCGCCCGTCGTGGCGACGCTCGACGCTGGTGCACGCGGCGCTCGTCTTGAGTCTGTCCGCACTCGTCGTGGCCACGATGTTGCGTACGGGGGGCATCGAGAGCCCCTACTACTCCGGGCTCGTCTACCTCGTCGTCGGGTGGGCGCTCGCCTTCTCGGCGCCCACGATCGTGTCCGTCGTGGTGGTGTTCGGCGTCGCGGTGTGCCTGCCCGTCTACTACGTCGGCGCCGAGGGGCTCAGTCCGTTCGACCCGGCGCTGGTCGTCCGCACGGGCGTCCTGGCCGCGGCGGGGATCATCGCGCTGGCCACCCAGTCGATCTTCGCACGGCTGCGCGCCGAGGAGTACACGGCCCGCGAACAGCTCGATCACCTCGCCCGCATCGACCCGCTCACCGGGCTCCCGAACCGGGTCGCGTTCGACCGTCGACTCGAGCTCCACATCGCGCGAGCCCGCGCCGGGACGGCGCTCTCACTCGTGATGTTCGACCTGGACCACTTCAAGGCGCTCAACGACACTCACGGGCATCTGGTCGGCGACGAGGCGCTCGCACGAACCGGGACCGCAATCGAGGAGACCATTCGTATCCC
>CAZFPM010000183.1:0-12734 GCA_964520965.1 uncultured Myxococcales bacterium | reverse complement strand
ATCTACGGAGATGGCGGCTCCGACGAACTTCCCGTGCTGCTCTCCGAGCGCGGCGGGGCCTGGTACTCGCGCCTCGCGGTCGACGTGCTCGGGGCCCTCTGCTCCGACACCCCGACGACGCACATCGTGAACACCGCCAATCGCGGCACGGTCCCGGACCTGCCTGCGGACGCGGTGGTCGAAGTGCCCTGCGCCATCTCGCGGGCCGGCGTCTTCCCCGAGGATCGGGGCGCGGTCGACGAGTCGATGCTCGGTCTGATCCGGGCGGTGAAGGCCTACGAACGACTGACCATCGACGCCGCGACCGGCCGAGACCGGGACGCGGCCCTGATGGCCCTCGTCGCCAACCCGCTCGTGCCCGAAGTCGAGACCGCGAAGGCCGTGCTTGACGACATCGTCGCCCGCGGATTGATCTGAGCCGCTCACGACCGCGCCGCATCGAGGCACTCCCATGTCAAAGCTCGCGATCTTCGGCGGCACGCCCGTAACGACCACGCCGCCCGCGGCCCCCTGGCCGATCTACGGTGACCGCGAGCGCGAGCTGCTCCTCTCGGTGCTGGAGTCTCGCGAATGGGGCGGTTATCCCGAGCCGAACGTGCGGGCGGCCGAGTTTGCCGAGAAGTTTGCCGCTCACCACGGGGCGGCGTACGGCATCTGCGTCACCAACGGGTCGGTGACCCTCGAGGTGGCCCTCACCGCGCTCGATGTCGAGGCCGGCGACGAGGTGATCGCCCCCTGTTACACCTGGGTCGCCACAGGCGCCTGCGCGGTGCACGTGAACGCCGTACCGGTCTTCGTCGACGTCGACCCCGACAACTACTGCATCGACCCGGACCAGGTCGAAGCGGCGATCACCGACCGAACGCGGGCGATCATCCCGGTCCATCTCGGTGCCAACATGGCCGACATGGATCGGATGATGGACATCGCCGATCGGCACGGCATCGCCGTGATCGAAGACTGCGCGCACGCCCACGGCGGCGCGTGGCGTGGACGTGGCGCCGGATCGATCGGCGACATCGGATCGTTCAGCTTCCAGAGCTCCAAGCTGATGACCGCCGGCGAGGGTGGCGCGGTGATCACGTCGGACAACGGGCTCATGCAGCGCTGCCATTCGATCGTGAACTGCGGGCGCAAGGAGCCCGGCTACGACACCTTCGAGGGGCACGTGCTCGGCGTGAATGCCCGCATCAGTGAGTTCCAGGCAGCGGTGCTGATCGCCCAGCTGGAGCGGCTGGACGAGGCGACGCGCATACGGGCCGATGCGGCGGCCTACCTGGCGCGGGGGCTGGACGAGGTCGGCGGGCTCACGCCCCTGGCCCAGGACGAACGGATGACGTCACGCGCCGCCTATCAGCTCATCTCGAAATACGATCCGAGTCTCTTCGCCGGCGCGCATCGCGATGTCTTCCTCGGCGCGCTCCGGGCCGAGGGCATCGAGTGCGACGGGCCCTTCTACGTGCCGATGCCGGACCACCCGCTCTTCACAGCCGAGTCGCGCCACTGGCCGCAGCTCCGAGAGCGATACGGCGACGGCGTCAAAGCGGCGAACGCACGGGGTGAGCTCCAGTTTCCGGTCGCGGCGAAGGCCGCCTACGACGAAGCCGTCTGGTTGCACTACCCCTACCTGATGGCCGGCCGCGACAAGCTCGATCAGATCGTCGAGGCCGTCGCGAAGGTGAAGGCGCACGCCGACGAGCTCGTGTCGGGGGCTCGGTGAAGCCGGTCCCGCTCGATCCGTCGATCCTCGCCGAGGGGCGGCGGCACCTGGTGGTCCTCGCGCACCAGGACGACGAGCTGCCTTTCGCCGGCACACTGTCGCGCTTGCTGCCTGACGTCCGCTTCGTCTTTCTGACCAACGGCGACGGGCTGTATTTCGAGCTGGACATGGAGCCGGAGGCCTACGCCGAGCTGCGACGGGCCGAGACCGTCGCGTCGCTCGCCGAGCTCGGCGTCGGCGAGGACCGCATCGCGTTCCTCGGCTGGTCCGAGCTGACCATCTACGCCGAGCTTGCGCGCATGTCGCGCGATGCGGACACGCGGCGGCCGGTGGAACCTCTCTTCACGGAGATCGCGGAGCAGGTCGACGCCGAGGCAGAGACGTTCGCTCCCGACGTGGTGTGGACGCTCGCCTGGCAGGGCGGCCACCCGGAGCACGATCTGGCCCATCTCTGCGCCGTGCGCGCTGCGCGAACGTGCGGAGCGGAGCGGGAGTCGCCGCTGCCGATCTTCGAGCTCCCGGCCTACGAACTGATCGCGGTCGCGCTCCGCTTCAAGCCCTGGGATCGCCGCCCACGCCATGAGACCTGGCTGACCGACGAGGAGCTCGCGGCGAAGATGCGCATGATGGAGTGCTACCCGACGCAGGAGCGGGTGATCGGGGGGTTCCGCCGGCTGATCACCGCCTACGGGCGGCTCGGAGCTGCGTTCGGCCGCGGTTTCGACCTCGCCGGGTTCTCGCGGCGCGAGGAGTTCTCGGCGGTTCCCGAGGACCGCAACTACGACGTCTCCACCCACGTGTCGCCACGCCTGGATTACCCCTTCGACGACTACGAGGGAGACCCGATCCGTTTCGAGCGGACCCTGCCGCGTATCGCGCAGGTCCTGCTGGGAGACGGCTGATGCCCCAACCGCCTGAGCGCATCGAGCATTGCGGGGCGATCACCGAGCCCCGGCACGAGACCGACGTCTTCGGGGTGATGGAGAAAGCCGGCATGCAGCGGGAGGGCACCCTGCGGTCGTGGGCGGTCTGCGGCGAGACGGCGGAACCGGTCGACTGCGACGTCTTTGCGGTGGTGCAGTGACCATGCGTCGCTTCGCCGCGCTCTTGTTCGTGACGATGCTCTGCGGGGCGTCGAGCGCCTGCGCAGGCGACCCCTTCGTCGGCCTGACATCGATCGAGGAGGAGCCTGTCCAGACCGACCTCGATCCCTGGCCGTCGTGGGAGCATCGAGGCCATATCCTCGAGGCGGTCGCCGAGTATGAGATCGAGGCCGTCGTGCTGCACCGGCGCCCGTACAACTTCGGCCGCTTCTCCCGCCTGTCGCCCATCGACATCGCGCTCGGCTGGGGTGTGATGTCCGACCCCGAGGTGCTCACCCGGCTCGAGCTCCGGCAACACAACCGCTTCTATCACTTTCGCTGGCGCGACCCGCCGCCAACGGAGATCCGCGCGATGGAGAAGCAGTCGGCGAACGTACACATGATCCCGGCCGATCGCCCGACCCGACGCGCCCTGTTCGGGTTGCGCCAGGGCGACGTCGTGCAGCTCCGCGGACGCCTGGTCGACGTCCACGCTTCGAACGGGCGCGAGTGGCTGACTTCGCGAAACCGCAACGATCGCGGCGCCGGGGCGTGCGAGATCATGTGGGTGGAGTCCGTCTACCGGCGCTGAGCGCGACGGACCCGACGCACGCACGCCGAAGTCACTGCGGCCGAGGGGGGCCGAGCCGGATGACGCCGCCCGTGATCGAACCGAATCGCTGATACTCGCGCTCGGCGCCGACCCCCCGGAAGTCGACGAGCAGCAGGGGTGCGTCGGCAGGCAGGCGCACATCGACGCGGCCGTCTCGCAGCTCGTCGGCGGGGTGTTGAGTCAGCCGAAGGCCGGGCAGGTCGAGGCGGACCGTGTCCAATCCCCGCGGCGTGAGGAACACGATGACCTGCCCATCGCAGGCACGCCCGAGGGACACGTTCATCGGTTCCGCCGCGAAGGGTACCTCGGCGGCACGGAAGACGTGCCAGCCGGGCGACGACAGATCGACGACGGGGCTTTCGGACGCGTCGGCGACGAAGACCTCGGAGCCGGTCGTCGGCGACGTCGACAGGTCGAGCACGACATCGACGGTCTCCGCAGCCGGGGGTGCGTCGCAGGTACGGAACGCGAGCCACTCGGAGTTCATCGCGCCCACGGCGAGCTGACGCGCCAGGGTGAACGGCCCGATGTGGTGCTCCCTCCCCATCATGAACAACCGAACGTGGTCGTTCCCTTGGGCGGTCCACTCCTCGAAGCGCGGTTTCGACAGGTCGTCTACCAGATCTCGCACCAGCTGCCCGCCGTGTCCCCATCGCATCGCGTCGGGCACGACGTCCGGAAGCCAGGTCACTCGGTAGCGGGCCCGCTCGTAGGCGAGATAGTCGGGAGTCTCGTGGTGCCAGAGCACGGCCTCCTGACCGAAGAACGCCTCCAGATACTCCGGGTTGTTGTCGTAGATCCGGGGATCCATCTCGGTCGGGGTCGATCGAAGCCCGACGAGCAGCGCGGCCGGAAGCAACAGGCCCGCTCCCAGGCCCAGAAGGCGGCGCTGCGCGGAGATGCGCCGGTCGGCCAACCACTCGGCCCCGAACACCAGCACCAGGACCAACGGAGCCAGCGCCGACGCCGGAACCCCCATCTTCTCCGCCTGTGTCCAGTTCGACTGGATCATGACCAGGCCCCACAGGGGGAGCACCCAGCCGAGGAGCAGGACCCGGTGTGCCCGCGTCTGCTCGCGAAGCCGCAGAATGCCGGGCACCAGCAAGGAACAGAGCAGCAACCCGTGACGGACGATGAAATCGAGGGGGAACGAGATCAACGGCGGGAGCGCCGTGTAGGGGCTCCGATACAGCGCTCGCGTGAAGGGGAAGTTCAGGAGCACCGGCAGCTCGAACCGGAGTCCGAAGAAGTCGTGAGGCACCATCGGACGGTGCAGCCCTCCTTCGAAGAGCGCCCCCTCCACGAGCAGCAGGTTGGCGTGCAGGATCAGATAGGGCAGCGCGAAGAGGATCAGTGCCCCCAGGAACGCGATCAACGCCCGCCGTCGGTTCTCGGCGACCATCACGATGTACGCGAGCACGAAGGGCACCATCACGACGCCGACGTGCCGGATCCCGAGAAAGAGGCTGAGCGCGGCACCGGCGATGATCCAAGACGGGCGCGGACGCACGAGGCAGACCAGCATCAGCGTGCCGAAGATGCTGCTCATGATGTTCTCGTCGAGCTCGTACATGTTCATCGCGTACGGGCTCAGCGCCAGCAAGACCGCCACGAGCCACGGCGCCCAGCGACTCGACGTCAGCCGGAGACCGAAGGCCAGGCCCAGCCCCGGCAACAACAACCCCTGGAGCAGGTATGCGATGCGCAATCCGAGGGTGCCGAAAAGGGCGATCGATGGCGCCACGAGCACCGCGGGACCGATGCGCTGGCCCTGGTTGTGCACGAAGACCGGGTTGCCGTCGATCTCGAACGCCCGGAGCGCTTCTTCCTGGTAGCGCGTCAGGCCTTCCGACCCCGGCACGGCCACGAGCTCGGGCCGCAGGTACTCCACCACGATGGCCGAAGCGGCGCGGATCGCGCAGTCGTCCTCCGAGAGCAGCGCCCGATCGTAGTTGATCGCAAAGACCAACGTGGTCACGGCGGTCAACCCGTAGAGCGCCCATTGGCGACCCGTCGGTCGCTCGAAGAACGCAGACAGTCGAAGACGTCCGCGGCGATGCGCCCACGCCCCGAGCGCGACCGTCCATGCGGCCGACACGGCGAGCACCAACCCGCTGGTCATGTACACGGCCGCGAAGAGTCCCCAGACCCCGACGACGAACACCGCGGTGACGTTCACCAGCAGGAGCCCGGTGGCCAGGCTGATCGGAAAGCGCTCCTCGGGAAGCACGTCGTCGACCAACAGGTTCGTCGCCAAGCGGCCGGGCAGGTAGTACCCAACGGCAAACACGAGCAGCACCTGGACCAACGTCGACAGCATCCACAACTCCTGGGAGCTTCCCTACAAATTCACGCCGAGGCGAGACTTCGACAGGTGTGACAGATCGGCACCACAACATCTTGTAGTTGTACCGGGCGTACTCCACAAGATGTCGTGGCGCCGAGATGGCGTGCCTGTCGAAGTCTGGCCCTGCGGGCATTTTGGGGGGAAGCTCCTGGCGATGCTCGCCAGTCTCAGAGCGCCCCCCGGGACAGTCAAGGCCCCGCGCTCGACCGAAAGCTCGTCAGCGCGCGTGGACCGCGCGCCGCACGACGGGCGAGCGCAACGTCAGAAGCGCGGACCGTCTGCGGCGACCAGCGCGGCAATGACCGGGACGAGGCCATCGACGACCGCGGCCAGGGTCGCGTGGTCGATCCGGGCGGGAAGATCCGTCGGACGATGGTAGTGCGCGTAGCGGAACGGCGCCGTGTCCGTGACCATCAGCGCCGGCCAGCCGTACTCCCAGAACGGCGCGTGGTCGGACCAGTACACGCCAGGCAGACGGCCCGGCGCCGCGGCCCCCTGGCTGGGAACGCGCCCCGTCTCTCGGAACTCCCCGACCGCCCAGCGGACGAACGAACGCGAGCGGACGTTGCCGACCAGGGCTACGAAGTCGCCACGCGACGGGTAGAAGAGGCCGAAGGGCGGGGGATATTGCTGTGAGCCCGGCGCCTGGTCGTACCACCCGAGGGTCTCGAGCGAGATCATGGCCACGACGTCCTCCCCACGCGCATGCGTCTCCGCGGCGTAGACGGCGCTCCCCATCTCGTCGGTGTCGAAGAAGGGCGGCTCCTCGTTGACGAACGCGACGAAGCGGAGCGTGCGGCCGGTGTCTTGCTCGCTGAACACCTCGGCCAGCTCGATCAACGCAGCGACCCCTGTCGCGTTGTCGTTCGCACCCGGGGTACCGGGCGCCGTGTCGTAGTGAGCGCCGATGATGACGATCTCGTCCGGCGCGGTGGTGCCGAGGCGTTCGGCCTCGACGTTGGAGACCTCGCCTTCGACGATCTCGTAGGTCCGCAGCGAGGTCGCATATCCCAGCTCCTCCCAGCGCAGGGCCACGAAGTCCCGCGCCTCGCGCAAGCCGTGCATCTCGACGGCGTCGCGCGTCCCGATCCCCACGGCCAGGTGTTGCACGGTGTCGCGCATGCGCGCGGCGCGTGCGGAGTCGCTCTCGACCGGCACGACCGCCCCCCGCGCACTGCGGCCCGGCATCGGCACGACGACGATGGCGAAATAGAGCAACAACACCGCGACGGGCGAGAGCGTTATCACCGCCGCGGCAGCAGCGCGTCTCCACTCCCGGCGCGTCGTCGGAAAGACCTTGATCCGGAATCTCGCCATCGGACTCCCCTTCGCAGTCGGCTTCGTCGCCGAGTTCCGGTCCGCGTGCTCCAGAGGCCGTGTTCGCTCCGGAGACCCGACCGAGCAAACCGGGTAGCAACCTGCGCCTATTCCTCGGCGCCGCTACTCCTCGATCGGCATGATGCTGAACACCGCGAGGCCGATCGCGACGAATACGGCGCTGACGGGACCGATGAGGAGGATGCCGATCGGGTCCTCGCGGGAGCTTCCGAGCGCCAGGAGCCCGACGGTGACCGCGGTGGCGACGCCGAGGGCGGTCTTGGCGAAGAGGGCGCCGGCACCGGTGTAGATGCCCTCGCGACGAACGCCGGTCGTGCGCTCGTCCCAGTCGACCACGTCGGCGGCGATGGCGTTGGCGAGCACGAGCGCGCACGACGCCGGGAAGCCGAGTATGGCGACCACGGCGATGGCGGGGATCGCCGGGTCGCCGAACCACGTCACCGCCGGCACGGAGAAGAGGGCCGCGGCCAACACCGCGCCTGCGCTCAGCATCAGGCGCTTCTTGCCGACGCGGTCCGCGACCAGGTTCACCGCCGGGATCGCCAACAGGGCCACCCCGAAGAGAATGCCCTGGAGGATGCCGGCCCACGTCTCGCCCGATCCGGCCTCGACCAGACCGGGCTGCCCCTCGACCCGCTCCAGCACCTGCGTGCAGAAGTAGGGCAGCCCGATGACGAACATCACCGTGCCCATCTGGACGAACACCGAGATGCCCAAGAAGGCGAGGAAGGCCTTGTTTCGGAACGTCGACAACACGCCGCTGACCATCCCGGCCGGTACTTCTTTCGACGGGCCGTGCGGCGTCTCGCGGATGTTCAGCGGCATGACGTAGAACGTCACGACCATCACGATCGTCGCGAAGAGCGCGAACGCCTGGATCCCAGAGCCGATGTGCAGGCCGGGAAGGGAGATGCCGTCTGGGTATCGATCCGGGAACGACGCGTTCAACGGCCCGACCGCGGTGCCGGCCAGCGTCCCCGCCGCGATGAAGAGCGCCATCACCGACGAGAGCCGGATGCGCTCTCGAATGCTGACCGCGATCTCCGGCAGCAGCGCCGTATAGGGCGCGACGACCGCCGTGAACGCCGCCCAATACGCGAAGAGCACGGCGCCGAGCCAGGCGGCGTTTCCGATCGATCCGGGCGCGAAGGGCGGGAACCAGATCGCCGCGAACGACACCGCGAGAAGCGGTGTACCCAGCACGATGAACGGCATTCGCCGCCCCCAACGCGACCGGGTTCGATCCGACCAGTAGCCGATCAGCGGGTCGGCAACCGCGTCGACGAGTCGACCGGCGAACATCAGGCCCGCGAAGACCGCGGCCGATACCAGCCGCGGACGGGTCCCGCCTTCGGGGGGCAGGTAGAAGTAGGTCAACCACTGGGCGATCATGATGCCCGTGATGTTGATCCCCACCTGCGGGAGCGAATACGTCAGCTTCTGAGCGATGCTCAGTCGCGCCCCGGGCGCCGCTTCCGGTCCGACGGGATGCGAAACGGGCCTCGAGCCATCTCCGGGCGGTGGTGTCGCACCGGCGGTCACGGCTCCACCAGGAAGTCTCCGTACGCCGCGATCAGCGCGTCGGCGGTCTCGCGCCCGAGCGACATCGTATGCTCGTAGGAGTACTCCTGGTCATCGAACATGGCCGGCTCGAGCATGTAGCCGAACTCGTCCTCGCCCAGGCCGATCAGCCAGCGGTGTCGGCCCGGCAGGCGGTCGACGATGCGCCGGCCGAGCTCCGGGCAGACCTCACCGGGCGCCGTGGCGAGCGCGATGTCGCCGATGCGAACCGTGTGGACGACGCTCTCGACCGTGTCACCCTCGGTTCGCACGTCGACGAAACCGAGCCGCTCCAGGAGCCGGAAGCGCCAGTTGGTGTTCCCGAAGCGCACCGGCCGAACGTCGTGAGTGATCGTCGCCGCGGCCTCGGGCTCGACGGCCGCGAGACGACGCTCGGTCTCCTCCGCCAGAAAGCGCCCCAGGCGCTCGATGTAGTCCTTTCGCTCTTCGATGCGGGCGTTCGGGTCGACGTTCGGCGTCAACATCGCGCCGAGGGGCCCGTTGAAGAAGAGCGCCTCGCCCCCGGTGAGCGTCCGGATGTGCTCCCGGAAATGACCGGGGTAGTCGGGGCTGACCTCGCGGTTGTCTTCCCACAACGCCTCGGGGTGGGAAGCGTATCCGAGCACCGTTGCGACTCGATGGCCGCGGTCATCGTCGAGACCGATCGCGACGGCGTCGTCGAAGCGCCCGCCGCCCTTGCGGTCGTTGCGACTCCACTCCTCGGGCACCGCGAAGCTGGCGACCCGCAACGTCGCGTCCCGCGCGTTGGCGACGGCCTGGTCGATGCATCGAGCCACCGACTCGACGAGCGCGAACATGTAGGCGGGGTCCTTGCCGTCCGACCGCGGGAAGAGCTTCAGGATGCTCGGTCCCCAGTAGCCCATCGTGTCGGGAGCGGAGTGCGTATGCGTGCAGGCGAACACGATCTTGCTGCCGTCGATCCCGGCGCGGGAGCGGATCCGTTCGATCCAGGGCCGGAGCAACCCCGTCAGGTCGGCGGAGACGAGTACGAGCTCCTCGTCGCCGTCGGTCAGGTAGAGGGACGTGGCGGCGAGGCGCATGTGCACGCCGGTCGCGGTCCGCCCCATGGCGAACCCCGCGAGGTAGGTCCCGCGGACCGGGTCCGGGGTGATGTCGACGGACGCGGCGCCGGCCTTCAGCATCGGCTCAGCGCTCGCCGTCGCGGTCCCAGAGCAGGTAGAGCGGCACGAAGCCCTCGACGGTCAGCTGCCAGAAGTCGTCGAACGCCAACGTATCGCGGCCGCCGACCATGATGCGCCGGACGATGCCGATGTTGGCGGGAACGTAGAGCGGAAGCAGCGGCAGCGAGAGGCCGATCTGGAACTCGTTCCGTCGCTGTGCGCCGAGCAGCTCCAGCCCCTCGACCATGCTGACGAAGTCGGGGTCGGCGATGAGCTTGGGCTCCTCCGACCACTGGGTCCCGTAGGCGAGGCCGAGGTTGAGCAGGGTGAACGAGATGTTGAACTGGGCCGTCCAGCTCATGTTCCAGCCCGGGATATAAGTGAACGAGCCCTCGAGCTGCGACAGGTCGGGGAAGGCGCTCGGGTCGAGGGTCTCGGCGCCTTCGACGGGGCGGACGAAATTCGTCGGGTAGTCGCGCTGCTGTCGGAAGAAGTAGCCCACCGTCATGTCCGTGCTGAGGACGGCGCTCGACCAGATGCCGGCCTCATAGAGCTTGAGGTCCCAGCCCGCGGTGGTGCTGGTTCCCCAGCCGCCGATGCCGATCTCCGGCTGCGGACCGGTGGCGTAGGTGAGGTTCGACTCCGGACCCGGGATATGGCCCGTCGGCAGGTAGATCCGCGGCGTGAGCGCCGCCGAGAAGCGCCCTTGGCGGAAGTAGTTCCACGAGAAGCCGGTGTTGATGTCGCCGATCAGCCAGTCGCCGTGGTAACCGGTCGCTGGTGCCGGGCGACCCACCTGCGGGAAGGTCCGGTAGAGGAAGGCCGACTCGTCGTAGGTCTGCGGATCCTCGCCCAAGATCGCGGGCAACGGGCCACCGAGCCGGTCGCCGGCCTCGTTGATCGGACGAACCTCGGGATCGATGCTGAGGTTCATCGCCGTGAACGGGATCTCGATATAGTAATCGAGGGGATCCGTGATGCCGTACGAGAACTGGAATGTGTGGCCGTGGCCGCCGCCGGAGACCTCGAGCGCGACGTCGAGCCACAGGTCTTCGCCGTCGCCGAACTGCAGGGGTGAAAGCACAGGGCCGCGGTTGCCGTTGGAGTCGAGCCGACGGTTGGCGTTCATCCAACCGTAGTCCCACTTCATCTTGAGATAGCCGGCGGGGAGCTGAGCGGTGACCCCGTAGAGGTCCATCTCCATGATGCGATCGATCTCGTCGAGCCAGAACTGGCGGTAGGTGCGCCGCTCGACCTCGATGTCGGCCGGAGTCTCCGGCTCGGCAGTCTCCTCGGCCGCCGTCGCCGCGTCGTCCAACGGTTCGTCGACGAGGTCGGCGGGCATCAGGAGCGAGTCGTCGGCTGGCTCCGGCGTGATCTCCTGCGCGAAGGCGGACGGGGCGAGCAGAAGGACGGCGGCCACGAGGGGCAGGCGGAAGGTCTTCATCGGGTTCCTCCTACTCATCGCAGTGGCCGTCGTCGCACACGATGGCGACCTGGATGCTGTCCGACACGCACGCTCCGCCTTCTAGACCTTCCTCGATGAAGTCGAGCGGGAAGCAGTCGTAGCCCTCCTCCCATCGGCAATCGACGATGTCGTCGCACGAGCGCAGGCAAATCGAGATGGGGTCACCGCTGAATCCACTCGTGTCGAAGCAGATCCCCTGCGGACCGCACGCGTCGTCAGAGGTGCAGAACAACGCCGAGCACATCCCGCCGGGCACGTCGATCTCCTCGCCGACATCGAAGCTGTCCAGTAGCTCCCGGTTCACACAGCTCGAGCCGCCCAGCGCCACGCACTCCTGAATGTCCGCGCACGGTTGGCCGGCCCATGCCGCCTCGCCCGACCCGTCGGGCTCGGCCACGTCCGCAACGGCGTCGGGCTCCGGGTAGTAGTCGATCTCCTCGCTCATACAGCCTCCGACTCCGATCAGGAGTCCGAGCGCTGCCATCCAGCGCATGCGTCGCATCGGCAACCTCGAGGGGGGACGCCCGACTGCAGAGCGGGCGGTCGCGTAATGATGGGGCGGAAGGATATGAGAGCGCCCCTCGAACGCGCAAGCGACGTGAACCCCGAACCAGGCGTCGCAAAGCCCGGGCCATCCCCCATCAAGGGCGAGATCCTATCTCGCCCCCGGCTCGCAGAGCCGGTCTACACCCCTGAGGCAACCCGAGACCCTCGACTGTGCGATCCCACTGAACCCCGAACGACCCGAACGCGGCGAACGACCCGAACGCGGCGTACGGATCAGGCGCGACCGTAGTCGTCCTGCAGCCGCTCGATATCGTCCTCGCCGAGGTAGTCGCCCCGCTGCACCTCGATGAAGACGACCTCTTCGATTCCCGGGTTGGCGATCCGGTGTGCCGCCCCCGTCGGGATGTCGATCGCCTCTCCGGCGCTCAGCGGCACGTCGGTGCCATCGAGGGTCACGACCGGCGCTCCGCGCACCACGACCCAATGCTCCGAGCGGCGCGCATGCCGCTGATAACTCAGGCGTTTGCCGGGCAAGACCTGAATCCGCTTGACCTTGAAGCCCTCGGCTTCGTCGAGCACCGTGTAGCTTCCCCAGGGGCGTTCGTCGTGTTCCATGCTGTCTGCGAGTGAGAGGAGAGCGTTCGGACGCCAAGGCTAATGCGCGCGATGCGCAGACGCCAAGACCCGGCGATCCGGTGTCGCACACTGTGGTCGGGGGGGGCTCCGAGAGCGCACACGTGGGGTGATCTGGGGGGGTGGAGCGAGAGGGGCGAAAAGCGTCTACGCGCCTGAGTTTTTTGGCCTTTTCTGCTTGCGGGGGCTCCGGGGCTGCCCTGTTTCGTTTTCACCGGCAACGCAATCACCACCGAGGACGAACGATGAACGCCACCCGCCGAAACAACCGAGTCGCCACCGCCACCGCGTTCGCGTTCGCCGCCCTCTTCGCCGTCGTCGCCG
>CAZFPM010000182.1:0-12932 GCA_964520965.1 uncultured Myxococcales bacterium | reverse complement strand
CCGAGTCCGACACCTTGACCGGTCGTGTGCGGTGGTCCTCGCCAGCCGCGTAACGCGCCAGCAGGGGAGAGAACACCGGCCGACTTCCCGCCAGTCCCTCCTCGAGCCGCAACGTCAGCGCGACGTCGCGAATCCGGTCGCGAGTGGCCGCGCGCACGTGCACCCGATAGGTGTCCTCGGCCACGCGCTCGACCCCCGGAATGCCGAGGTAGGGATCGGGCAGCATGTAGCTCGCCACGGCCAACACACGCCACTTCTTCTCCGGGAAGAAGTCGTCGATGCCCAGGTCCAGCTTGTTGCACGGCACACCGGCTTCGACAGCTTCGCGGATCGACTCCCGATAGGCCTCCACGAGCTCCGGATCCATCGCCTCGCCGGCCACCGCCTCCAAGTCCTCGGCAAAGCGAGGAGACTCGGGGTCGAGCGCCATCACGTGCCGCTCGCGTTGGGCCGGGAGCTTGAACTGCGACGAGAACACCCGCATCGCGCTGTGCGTGTCCAGGATCGGGTCGAGGCTCGCGGCCTGGATCGCCTCGGCCGACGCGGCGTATCCGTCGCAGAGGAAGAGGTGCCGCCGACCCTCGTGCTCGAAGGTCCCCACCCGGAAGACCGGGGCGTAGGTCCCGGAGTCGGTGAACACGGGCCCGCCGCCGGGCATGGGCCAGTCCTGCTCGACCAGGTGGACCCCGACGTCCCGCCACTCGCCCCAGAGGCCGCCGAGGCGATGCTCCCGATGGGGCCCACCCAGGGTCCACACGTGAACGCAATCTGCCTCGATGTCGGGGTAGGTCTGCCGAATCGCCTCGAAGACCTGTGCGCGCGGGGTGTCGTAGGTGATGAGAACCGAGCGCCGGGCCGCCTCCTCGACCACCTGCCGCGGCAGGGTCAGCGTGCCCACGTACCCCTCGTAGGGGGCAGCAACCTCCAAGGGCTGGTCGAAGACGTGCAGCAGGCTCATCGGGCCGGAATCATCTCCCTTGGCGAAGCGCGAGGTGTTCTCCAGCGTGTCCAGCGCCGCACCCCAGACGGTGACGCCCTTCGCCTTGATCTCGCCCCAGAATTCCTCCCAACCATACTCCGATCGGTTGATCAGCCCGTGCACGCGGGAGTCGAGGTAGCGCGCCACCTCCGCTCGGGCGTAGACCCGGCCGAACCCGACCTCGGGGTTGGAGCCCATCTCGGGCGTCTCCCCTGCCTTGGGCATCAGCCCCTCGCCGAGGCTGACGAGGAGGCCGTGGTTCTCCGGCAAGCTGCGCGTGAGGTACCAGAGCGCCTCGCTGATGGCGTAGGCCGAGACAGCATCGGCGTCTTTCTTCGCCCGGTTGATGCCCTGTCGGTCGAGCCCCTTCCCGTTCCCGTGGCCGCCGAAGAGCCGCGTTCCGAGTGCGGTCACGGCCGCCGCGACGACGAACGCGTGCTCGAGGGCTGGTCCGACGAAGGAGTCCGGGGCCTCGACCTCGGTCTCCGTCCACCGCTCCTCGACGTCCTCCAACCACAGGTGGAAGCGCCCGAGGATGGCGCGCGTATCGAATGCCCACTGTGCGATCAGGTCTCGGCGTTCCTGGTCCGGCATGGTCATGTTCTCGATTCTCTCGGAGCGAAAAACGACACGGCGAGGTCGCTACGGTCGAGCGGCGCCGGATCACGCCGCTCTCGGCGAGCTGGTCTGATCGGCAGATGCCGTGGGCCAGATCCAGCTCGACTGCGGGTCGGCGAACCGCTCCTCGGACTCCTGACCGCGAGCATAACCGACACGATGGCCGAAGCCAGCAAGCATCGCGCGCGCTCGCGTGGGGAGGTACCGACGGGGAGAGGTCGGAGGGGTTCGCGCAAAGACAACATGGGAGTGTCTGGCCTGGCGGCCTGGTGGCTTGGCGCAAACCAGCCCGGGGGCGGCCGCGGGGCACGAATCCGACTACTGCATCCGCCCGGGGGACGGCCGGCAGTAGCGAATCCAGGGCTCGCCGCAGTGATCGATCTCGACGCGGCGGCACGACGTTTCGTCGGTACCGCAGGGCTCGGACGACTCCTCTTCGGGGCCGTCACAAAGCGGGTCGGGCGCCGCGCAGATCGTCTCGCTCTCGGTGCCGCAGGCGAACGCTGCGAACACCAGGATGACCAGCGAGATACCGAGAAGTTTCGAGACACGGAACGAGGCGGTCGTCATCGGCTTCTTGGGGTGTACGATGCGAAGATTCCCCCCGCCGGATGCTGACTGCGAGATCCGCCGAGGAACCCGACGCACACTAGCATCGCGCCGGGTCCGGTGCCACGATGTCGGACCGCGTGTCAGATAGAGTACGGCGTGGCCGCTGACGGCGGCGCGGAGCCCCCTCGACAATCGAACCGGGCTCCTAAGCGTGGTGAATCCCGAGAACGACGCTGCGCGACCATCCGTGATGGGAGATGCAGTCGGTTGGTGCCGCGGAGACCATCAGCCACGCAAGCTCCCCGCCGAAGGTGGCGGAGTTCCAGACGATGTCCGCGGCGAACTCACCGCCGGTGCCCACGGGAAGACAGGTCACCACGAAGCGTTCGACGGTGTTGGTCTTCAGGGCAATCTGGACGAACGGGTCTCCGGTCGTGACCCGACCTGCGATGGCGTATTCCTCGTCGAGGGCGATCAGTCGCGGCACTTCGCTCGACGTCAGCGTCACACCTCGGTGCGCATACACTTCGCCTCCGACCCGCCACGGCGTCGGGTCGCACTCTGGGAGGGGCTGTGTGACGCACGTGGGTGGAGGGTTCTCACACCCACTGTCGCTCCAGCCGGTACCAGTTCGCGCGGGCGCCGAGCTTCTCCAACACCGACAGCAGCCCGAAGCGGATGCGGAAGAGGAAGAGGAACTCGCCCGGGAGCTGCAGTTTCAGCAGCTGTCGCTTGCTGCGGGCGATGTCTCGCATGCGCAGCGCCTCGCCGAGCTCGACCTGCTGGACCTCGTCGCGAAGCATCGGGCCGTAGAAGGAGCGTACGAGGCGGCGGGCCGTGTCGAAGTCGTATTTCTTGTTCTCGGAGACCATGCCGAGGGCGACAAACGCGGCGTGCAGCTCGTCGCGGTCGTCGCTGTGCACCGACCGAGTGAGCTGGGCGAGGTTCGCGACGAACGCCGGCTCGAATTCCCGCGTGCAGCCGTAGTCGAGAACGCCGATGCGACCGTCGGCGAGGAAGACGTAGTTCCCCGGGTGCGGGTCGCAGTTGTAGAGCCCGTGCTCGAAGAGCGAACCGACGTAAAAGCCGAACAAAGCCTCGCCGACCCGGTCACGGACCTCCTGCTCCGGGTCCGCCGCGAGGAAGTCATCGAAGCGGGCGCCGTCGAGCCACGACGTGGTCAACACGCGGCCGGAGCACCAGGTCTCGTGGACCGCCGGCACCGTGATCATCTCGTGGCCGTCGAAGAGCGCGGCGAACCTGCGCTGGGCGGCCGCCTCGTGCGCGTAGTCGCACTCCTCCAGGATGCGGTCACGCGCCTCGGCGATGAGGTCGTCGATCTTGGCGCCGGGATAGAAGAGCGCGGCCATCGTGGTCCCGATGCGGGCCGGCTTGAAGTCGCTCCGAATGGCCGCTTCGACCTCCGGATACTGCACTTTCACGGCGACCGGCTCGCCGCCGGGCAGCATCGCCCTATGCACCTGGCCGATCGATGCGGCAGCGACCGGGGTCGACTCCAGCTCGGCGAGGAGTGCCTCGGCGCTCTCGCCGAGCTCTTCCTCCAGAATGCCGCGGACGCGCTCGAAGGGCATCGGTTGTGCGTGGGTCTGCAATACCGCCAGCGCATCGCGCAGCTCGTCGGGGAGCGCGACGTCGATGTAGCTCATGATCTGGCCCATCTTCATCGACACGCCCTTGAGCTGGCCGATGCCCTCGACGATTCCCGCGATCAGCTCGTCGTCGATCTCCCCGTCGGAGTAGCGGTCGGCGAGCATGGTGCGGCCTATCCGCATCGCCGTCGCAGCGGTTCGACCGAGGCGGCCGGTCGATGTCGTCGGGAGTTTCTTGCGGCCGACGATCAGCCGCTGCATCAGCTCGTTTCGCAGCCCTACGCGATCGTCGTTCATGGTGGTGACCGGGGTGGGTCGGGGACGAGTTGTGGAGGGGTTCTCTCTCGACTGCCACAACTCGACGCCAAACGGAAACGGAGAAACCGCGCGGGAGGGGAGGCGTCGCGGGTACCTACTCCGTCACGACGTAGCGGGGTGACGCGTCCAGCGAAACGACGACCTCTCCGTCGCCCAACTCCACGTCGGCAACGCCGCCGTCACGCTCGCGGACGGTCACCGTCGCCCCCGGGTCCACCGGTACGACGACCTCGCCCTCACCTCCGACGGCCCACAACACGTCGACCCGCCGTCCGCCTGCCGGATCGACGAAGCGGAATCCGTACTGCGCCTCCGGCAGCCCCAACTCCGTGCGCAGATCTCCCTCGAAGCGCAGGTCGGCGAGCAGCTCCGTCATGGTCGCGTAGGCGTAGTACGCGGGTTTGGGCTCGGGCCCTGGCCCGGTCGTGGCATCTGCGTCGTAGCGAACCAGCCCGAAGTAAGACTCGCTCACCGGTTCGGCGTCGCCGGGGCCGTCGCCGAACGTGTACCAGAGGAGCATGTCCGCACCTTCGCTGATCGCGAGCACGAACGCCCTCACGAGGTAGCTCGCCTGCTCCTCGTAGCTGACGTTCGGAACCGGTCGGGCGGGCGGCTCCACCGGCGGGCAGGGACAGGCGGGCCACCCGAGCTCCGTGATCCAGATCGGCTTGTCGCCGTCGCCGTGCCGCTCGAGGATCCGGCGCGCGTGGCGGACCCGGAACGGAACCGATCCGCCGACGGTGTCTTCCTCCGGACCGGGCTGCTGCAGGAGCGTGTAGGGGTGGATCGCGAGCACGTCGAAGTACTCCCCGATGTCCGGGTGCGCGGCGTACACGTCTTCGAGGAAGGTCCAGGGCTCGTCGGCCAGGAAATCCGAGGCCGCCAGGCCGCCGAACGAGACCACGCACTCCGGGTCCGCAGCCTTCGCCGCCTCGTAGGCGGCTTTCAAGAGCGCGCCATACGCGGCCGGATCGGGCGCCGGGCGCCAGGCGATGACCCAGTTCTCCTCGTTCCACACCTCCCAGTAGCGAACCCGGCCGCGGAAGTGCTCGACCGTGTGGGAGACGTAGTCGGCGAAGACGGCGGGATCGATCGAGCTGTGGCTCCAATCCGTGATCGCCCAGTCGACCCCGTAGACCAGGAGCCCGATGAGCTCTTGCCCATACTCGGCGGCGTCATCGACGACCGCGTCATAGGGCGCGAAGTCGAAGCGATCGTCCTCTGGCTCGATCACGTGCCAGCGAAAGTCCCGCCGCAAGATCCGGACTCCCGCCGCGCGGTTCAGCTCCAACTCAGCCTGTCGGCGATCGGGGTCGCCGGGCGAGATGTGTGTGGACAGACCGAACACGAAGTCGGGCTCGGAAACCGGGGTCTCGCTCGACCCGTCGGCGGTGGCCGACGCGTCGGCGGCGTCCGACGCGTCGGCGGCGTCCGCGGGCGAGTCTTGCGCCGAGTCGCATGACACCGACGCGAGGACGAGCATGAAGGGGAGGATGAGGCGCATCGCGGGTGGCCAGAGGGGAGCTGGTCGATGCACAGGGTACGGTGGGGCGAGGGGTGTTCTCAAGGGCGCCCCTACCGCTGGCGATGGGGAGAGGCGACGTTTGCTGCTACGCTGCACCGATGCTGGAGACCCTCTCCCAACTCCGCTCCGGGCACGGGATGCCGACAGGCCGGCTCGCATCGCGAGCAGTGATCGCGCGGCACGTGTTGCGGAAAGCGCGACGACGACGACCGTTTCGTGAGGCCGTCCGGACGGCGGCAGCCGAGGCACTCTTCTTCGAGATCGCCAACCAGACCTTCGGGCCCGGGTCGATGATCCGCGAGCCGGCAGGCTTCTATCCGCACATCTTCCTGCCCGACTACCACGGCCCCCACTTCGAAGAGGCACTGCGCCGGCTGGTCTTCCCGTATCGGGGACCGAACATCCTCTACTTCTCCCTGACCGGAACGTGCCCGTGCCATTGCGAATACTGCTTCGCGGGCGCCGGGGCGGCGGCTCCGGACATCGGGGACGAGGCTGTGCTCGAGGTTGCCGAGGCGCTGGCCCGACTCCGGGTGCCGCTGGTCAACATCTCCGGTGGGGAGCCCTTGACGCGCTACCCGCGCCTGCTCGAGGCCGTGCGCCTGCTGAAGGTCGGGTGCGAACCCCGCCTGTTCACGACCGGATTCGGCCTGACCGACGCGCGGCTCGCCGAGCTCCGTTCCGCCGGCCTCGCCGGCCTCTTCGTCAGCCTCGACACCTGCGATCGCGCCACCTTCGATCGAGCCCGGGGGAAGGCAGGTGCGTTCGATGCGGCCGTATCGGCCCTTCGTCGAGCCGCCCGCGCCGACATGCTCACCTTCGTCAACTGCGTCGTCGACCGGCATCGGATGCGGACACGAGAGCAGATCACGGCCTTTCTGCGCTTCGTCGAGTCGACCGACTCCCGGATCGTCGTGAACTTCCTGCCCCAGCTCGCCACCGGACGCGGCGCCGATACCGACTCGTTCCGCGACCCGGAGGAGTGCGAGGAAGTCGCCGATCGGATCGTGTCGACGGGCCGTTCGCTCGGACGCCCGATCAGCATGCTCTTCGGCCGGGTCGACAGCTTCATGGGCTGCCCCGGCGCCGGCGGGAAGTTGATGAACGTGGATATCGAGGGGAACGTGACCGTCTGCATCAGCCGGGCCGCGCTCGGCAATGTGCTCGATGAGCCCTTCGAGGACATCTACAGCCGCTTCGCCCAGACCTGCAACCGCCTGAAGCAGGGCTTCTTCTGCTGCGACATGAGCGCGCTCCCGGTCGAGGGGTTGCTCGGCGAGGAGACCACACGTCGCGGCCTCGAGGAGTTCTACGCAGCCAGGCCTGATGCGGATTGGCAGCGGTACATCGACGGGTTCGGCTGGCTGTTGGCCAGGCTCTACCCGATGGCATGACTCCCCGCACGACCTCGGCGACGTTCGCCTCCTCCGCTCCCAACCACGCCCATGACCGACGACACTCCCGAGCCCCCCTTCACGGTCTGGGTCGACGCCGACGGCCTTCCGGGCGAGGCGCGCACGCTGTTGGTTCGCACTGCCGAGCGGCGACAGGTGAGGGTCGTGCTCGTCGCCAACCGGTACCTGGAGAAACCCCTGACCTCCTTCGTCGAAGTCACCGTCGTGGGGGCCGGTCCGGACGTCGCCGACGACCACATCGTCGCCCATGCTCGACCCGGCGACCTCGTCGTCTCCGACGATGTCCCGCTCGCCGCGCGGGCCGTCGAAGTCGGCGCCGACGTTCTGCAATTCCGAGGACGACTGCTCGACAAGACCAACGTCCGAGAGGCGCTCAGCTTCCGCGACTTCGGGGCCGAATTGCGCGAAGCCGGAATCGAGACCGGAGGCCCTTCCGGTTGGTCCCCACGCGATCGACAGGCACTCGCGAACGGGCTCGATCGCTGGTTGACCCGAGCGCTTCGACGGTGAGTCGAACCGCGCGGCCAGCGTGTCCTGCCCGTCCCTTCCGGCCAGGGGGATCGCAAAGTCGAGGGTCTTGGCCGCCTCAGGGGTGTAGACCGGCTCTGCGAGCCGGGGGCGAGATGGGATCTCGCCCTTGATGGCGGATGGCCCGGACTTTGCGACCGCCCTGCCCATCCGGCGGGCTCGGTTTCTCCAGCCGGACGCTCCGTGTAGGGTGTCGGTACGCCCCCCCGGCGCAACCCACCCGGTCAACGATGGTCCCAGGCGCGGCCAAGCGGCGCGGACCCGGAAGAAGGTGCACCCATGATCCCGAGATCCGCCTGGATTCGTAGTCTCGTCTTCGTTTGCGCCACGCTCGCCGCCTGCGGAGGCGACACCGACGGAGACGACGGAGACGACGTGAGCGGAGACAGCGCACCAGACGCAGGCGACGTGCTCGGCGACGAAGACGCGCGAACCGACGCACCGGACGTCGAACCCGATCTGCCGCGAGACGACGCAGAAGATGCCGCAGACGCCGCGGACACACCAGACAGACCGCCGGGCGACGCGGACGCCGACGACCCGCGCGTCGATGTCGAGGACACCCGCAGCGAAGTCTCCGACGCACATGACGCCGACGCAGCCGAGGTCGACACCGACACCGAGGTCGACGCAGCCGAGGTCGACGCAGCCGAGGTCGACACCGACATCGACGCCGACGCCGGTGACGGCGGAGAGCCGGGCGCCGTCCTGATCCCGGCTGGGACGTTCACCCGGGGATGCCTGGAAGAGGGCGTCGATGGCTGCAACGCCTGGGAGACCCCTGCCCACGAGGTCACCTTCGTCGCCGACTTCTGGATGGACATCCACGAGGTCACCGTCGACCAGTACGCCACCTGCGTCGACGACGGCGTCTGCGAAGCCCCCGACACCGGGGAATGGCTGAATTGGGGGCGCGACGACCGGGGAGACCATCCGGTCAACGGGGTCTCGTGGTACGACGGCGATGAGTACTGCCGATGGCGAGGAGGCCGGCTCCCGACCGAGGCCGAGTGGGAGTATGCGGCGCGCGGCATCGACGGTCGCTACTACCCATGGGGGTCGGAGCCGCCGACGTGCGAGCTCGGCGTGTTCGGTGTGTACGCCGAACACGAGAGCGGCACGTTCGGGTGCGGCGAGGAGACGACCTGGCCCGTCGGCTCGATGCCCGACGGGGCGAGCCCGTTCGGCGTGATGAACATGGCCGGCAACCTGACCGAGTGGGTCGGAGACTGGATGGCGGCCTACGACGGTGAACCGAGCACCGACCCCACGGGCCCGGCGAGTTCCGACCGCCTGGAGAAGGTGCTCCGCGGCGCGTCGTTCTGGAACGGCTGGCCGGTCACGATGTTCGACCGCATCGCCGCCGAGGCCTTCACGCGGACGCCCTACTTCGGCTTCCGCTGCGTCGACCCTCTCTGACCCCGGTCGCCGCGCCGATCCGCCCGTCGACACCTCGCGTCGTTGCACCAACCCCAGACATGAGAGCGGTGACACGATGAATCCACGGACGCTCTACGTGGTGACCCGGGCCGCGCTCGTCGCGGCGCTGCTGTCCGGTTGCGGCGACGAGAGCCAATCGGCGGCGGGCCACGACGCAGGCCCCGGCGGCGACACGCACGTGGAGCCCGCAGACGCCAGGGACGATGGCGGGCACCACCGCGACGCGTACGAGGCCGACGGCGAGCCCCGCGGCGACACCGACGGCGGCGACACCGGCGCGCCCGAGCCAACGGTGCACTACCTCTACGACCCCTTCGCGGGCGAGCTGCCGACCACGCTCCCCGACGACGCCCTGACCGTGGCCGACGACAGCTCCGCCACCGGCGTGCGCATCCGGATCGACGACCGATTCCCTTGGTACGCCGCGTCCACCGGCCTCGCGCGCAACGCCTACTCCGCACTCGACGGTCTCGACGGCTGGGGACTCAACGCCGCCATCGCCCTCGTCTTCGACGCCCCGGTCGGCGAGGTCCCGAGCGGCGCGCCCGAGTCGGTCGACAACGACGCCTTGCGGCTCTACCGGCTCGACGACGCCGGTGCCACGCGGGTCCCGTTCGAGGCCCGGCACACCGAGGACGGCAGCCTGCTCGTGTGGCCGATGATCCCACTCGATCCCGCGAAGCGACACGGCCTGATCGCGACGACCGCCGTCCGGGGCGCCGACGGCGGAGCCATCGACCCCGGCCCCACCCTCCGGGCACTGCTCGAGGGTCGCGCGGACGGCGATCTGGCCGCGATGAACCCTCGCTACGCCGGGCTACTCGACGCGTCCGCACTCGCTCCCGACGAGGTCGCCTTCGCCGTCGTCTTCACCACCCAGGACGCGCTGGCGGAGTCGCGGGCGATCGCAGCCGGGATCCGCGAGCGCGACTACGCCTGGGAGGGGCCGCGCGACTGCGTCCCCGACGACGGCATCGTCCACTGCGAGGGCGCGTTCGAAGCCTGGAGCTGGCGCGACGAGAGCGGCGCCATGGGCGACGGCGACCCCGTCCGACAGTACCGACTCCCGGTGTCCGCCTGGTTGCCCGAGGGATCGGGGCCGCACCAGACCGCCATCTTCGGTCACGGCCTCGTCCACGACCGCGACGTCGGCGAGGCGATGGCCCGGATCGTCGTCCCCTTGGGTATCGCCGTGATCGCCATCGACGCCGTCGTCCACGGCGATCACCCGGACGCGTCCGACGACGACGCCCTCGTCCTCTTCGACTTCTTCGCCGTCACCCTCGACCCGATCGCCCACGACCCGCTGCGGCTGCGCGACAACTTCCGCCAATCGACCTGGGACAAGCTCCAGCTCCTGCGCCTGCTCGAGCTCGACTCCGATATCGATGGCGACGGCGTCAGCGACCTCGATCTGACCCGGATGATCTACATCGGCGAGAGCTTCGGCGGGATCATGGGCATCGAGCTCCTCGCCCTGACCGATCGCTTCAAGGCAGCCGCCCTCCAGCTCGGCGGCGGCAACGTGACGACCATCATCAGCGACGCTCGGCGCTTCCAGGCGTTCACGCTGCTCGCCGGCGGCGGGCAGGACCCCTCCGACACCGCCCGCTTCTTCCCGATCATCCAGGTCGCCGTCGACGCCGGCGACGCATCGACGTGGGCCCCATGGGTGCTCCGCGACCGCCTGCCGGAGATCGGAGGCACGCCCCCCCACCTGCTCCTCCAACTCGTCGACGACGACGACACCGTCCCCACCATCTCCAGCAACTCGCTCGTCCGCGCCCTCGGCGTCCCACACACTCCTCCCGTCGTACGCGAGGTCCCGATGGTCGAACTCACCGGCCCGACCCCGCTCTCCGCCAACGCCGCCGACGGCACCCGCACCGAATCCATGTTCCAGTTCGACCGCATCCGTCGCTCCCCCGACGCCGAGATCGAACCCGCCAGCCACGACTACATGCCCGCCAGCATCGAAGGCACCCACCAGGTCCGCGCCTTCATCGAATCGTGGTCCACAGGCTCCCCCCCCACAATCGTCGACCCCTACGAAGCCCTCGCCACCCCCCCTCTCGATCGAGACGAGAGGTGATCGTGGAAGCGGGGTCGGCCGGGGCGTTGCCCCGAACCCCAGCAGGAAACTGAGTTTCCTGCACCTTCCATCTTTGGAAATCCGCAGGATTTCCAAAGAGGTGGAGGGTCAAGGGAACTCAGTTCCCTTGCGGGGTGTGGGGCAGAGCCCCGCCCTACCTGGCTCCCACGCCCACCTCCTTCGATCAGAGGAGGCTGACGAAGTTGGAGGTGCGGAGTTCGGGGGGGCCTACGTGGGCGAAGTAGTAGGCGGCGTCGAGCAGGGAGAGGTGGAAGATGTCTTTTTCCTTCCACATGCGGTGGAAGCGGCCCAGCTCGAAGAGGGGGTTTCGGGGGAGTCGGATGGCCCGCTCGATGGCGGGGATCATCGACGGGACGGACACCCCGAGATTGAAGAGGTGGTAGAGGTTGACGAACGCGCGTTCGTTCGGCTTTGCGGAGCGGAAGTAGACCCGGCCGCCCAGATCACCGGAGTCGGAGAGGGCGTAGATGTCGTTGGCGACGTCGTCGAGCAGGTCGCCGGCTTCTTCGGCGCGGCGGGCCAGGGGCGTGTCGGGGATGGGGAAGCAGATCGCGACGCGGGCGTAGTCGGTTCCGAGCTCGGCGTTGAAACGCATGGTCTCGATCGCCTGCGCCAATGTTTCGCCGGGGGAGCCGATCATGTTGAACGTGACGAGGGTCATGCCGGCGTCGCGGATCGCGCGGGCGGCGTCGCGGATTGTCTGGGTCGGAATGCGCTTGTCGAGGATGTCCATGCGCAGGGCTTCGTCGCGGGTCTCGATGCCGATGGCGACGGCGCGGCAACCGGCGGCGGCCAGCAGGGGGGCGGTCTCCGCGGTGACGAACTCGGCGGACGAGTTGATGGTGAAGGGTCGCCCGACCTCGGCGGGGTAGCGCTCGGCGAAGCTCCTCAGCCAGCGCGGATTGGTGATGAAGAGGTCGTCGGAAAAGTGCACGTTGCTCAGCGGATACCGGTCGGCGATCGTCCGGACCTCGTCGATGACCCGGCCGGGGCTCTTGCGCCGCACATACCGGCCGAGGCCACTGCACATGTCCCGGTAGGAGGGCTGGTAGCAGTAGGCGCACTTGTGGAAGCAGCCGCGTCCGCTGGTGAACTTCTTCCACCCGAACGCGCGCATGAATCGGTAGCGCGCGAAGTAGAGGTCGCGGTCGGGTAGCGGCAGGCTGTCGAGGTCGACGAGGGGCCGGAGCTCGTTCCGCACGATGGTGTCACCGCGCTTGAAGTGCAGGTTGCGGATCGTCTCCAGCGGGCGACGCCCGGCGAGGCCGTCGAGGAGCTCGACCACGGCCTCCTCGACCTCGCCGACGAGGATCATGTCGACGCCGTCGCGCTCGAGGATGTCGGGGTAGAACGTCGGGTGCGACCCGGCGAGCACCTGGGGAACCGCGGGCAACCACTCGCGGACGCGCCGCGCGGTCTTCAGCACCCAGACGTGGGCGAGGATCGACGACGGGATCAGTACCAGGTCCGGGTTCTCGGCCTCGATGGCGCCACGCCAGTCTAGCTCTTCGCGCTCGAGCAGGACCGCTGTCTCGTGGCCGGCGGCGCGCAGCACCCCCGAGAGTTCGGTCAGCAACAACGACTCGTTGAGCCCG
The DNA here is from genome assembly GCA_964520965.1 of uncultured Myxococcales bacterium. Lineage (GTDB taxonomy): Bacteria > Myxococcota_A > Bradymonadia > REDH01 > REDH01 > CAZFPM01. The sequence goes on along the minus strand of CAZFPM010000182.1, from coordinate 239 downwards.
TTGTCCTGGAGAAAGAGGACCTTCACGGGCTGGTCGCGGACGCGTCGATCGGCTCTCGCTCGAGGATGACGCGGTCGCGTTGTGGGGTCTCGACATCGACGATAGCGCCCGGGAGGAGCACGACGCGCTCGAGCACCGCGGGGGTCTCGATTCGGGCGCCGGGTCCGACGACGACCTCGGAGAGGTCGGCGTCCGGGTGGACGAATGCGTCGTCGGCCACCAGGCGGGTCGCTCCGGCG
>CAZFPM010000181.1:708-13120 GCA_964520965.1 uncultured Myxococcales bacterium | reverse complement strand
CAGTCGGCATCGTCGCAGTCGGTGCGCCCGTCGAAGTCGTCGTCCCGATCGTTGTTGCAGACCTCTGGAACGGCGCACAACGGACTGCGTTCGCAGTCGGCATCGTCGCAGTCGGTGCGCCCGTCGAAGTCGTCGTCCCGATCGTTGTCGCACACCTCGGTTCGCGGGCATGCGCGGTCGAACAAGCAGTCGTCGTCGTCGCAGTCGACCTGCCCGTCGAGGTCGTCGTCGCGACCGTTGTTGCAGACCTCGGGACGCGGACAGCCCGGATGGTCTTCGCAGTCATCGTCGTCGCAATCGGCAGCCCCATCGTCGTCGTTGTCCTCGCCGTCGTCGCAGATCTCGTCGCCGGGCTCGGGCTCGCACTCGGGGGCTTCGAAGCAGTCGACATCGCCGCAGTCGACGACCTCGTCGCCGTCGTTGTCGATACCGTCGTCGCAGATCTCGTCGCCCGGGATCGGCTCGCAGGCATCGGGGACTCCGTCGTCGTTCTCGTCGATCCGATCGTCACCTCCGGCGCAGACGTCGTCGACGTCGCACACCTCGTCGCCATCGGCGTCGGGGCAGGCCGACTCGCACTCGCCGGTGATCGGGCGACACTGCCGGGCGACGATGACGTCGTCCTCGGCGATCGCGCGACAGACGTACCCCGACGGGCAGTCCGCGCGACCGCAATCCCGCCCGCAGAAGTGCTCACCAGCGAGCTCGACGCAGCGGTCGGCGGGACCACCGCACTCGTCGTGACTCTCGCAGGGCGCGCACAACGCGAGTCCGCCGGTGGTGCAATCGGCCTCGCAGCCGTCTCCGCTCTCGGCGTTTCCGTCGTCGCACTCTTCTCCGTCGTCGACCACGCCGTCGCCGCAACTGGAACCGCCGTCGCCGTCGGAAGCAATGCCGGCGTCATCGGCGCCACCGTCACCGGCGGTGCCGTCGGCAGTCGGTGCGTCGTCGGCTCCATCGACGCCGGATCCCGCGTCGTCGCCTGGCGTCGCGTCGTCGCCAGCGTCCCGAGCGGTCGCGTCGGTCCCGCCGGCCCCCCCACGCCCGGCGTCTGTGGCCTCGCCCGTCGGATCGAAAAGCGGAGCGGTCGAATCGGTACCGACACACGCGGTGAGCGCGAACACGAGGGTGCTCGCCATTGCGATTCGGAGGAGCGGGCCCATGACCTGATCCCGTGCTGACTGGAGGCGCACGCGTTCGAGCGCGTCGGACGAGGTTAGCAGCACACCGCGTCCGGGTGAAGGTCAGGTGGCGCGGCAGAAGGGCCACACCGCGCTTGCCCGGTGCGCCGCAGCCGCTATGGTATTGCCGCGCTCCGCTCGCCGCCTGCACGAGGCACGATGACTCGACGCTTCGCCCTGCCCCTGGTGCTGCTCACCGCCTGCGCCTCCTCCTCCGACACCGCCGCCCCAACGCCTGCCCCGGCCCCCGCCGTAGAAACCGTCGAACAGTCCGTGATCTACGGGGACGACGACCGGCTCGAGTACTACGAGGTCCGCGAAGAGCTTCAGGCCGCCACCGAGGCGGCGGTGACCTTCATCGACCCAGGCAACCTCGACGAACGTGATCCAGATGCGATCCGTTTCATCGGCCGCTCGCTCTCCGGTGGAGGCATCTGCGACGACGAGCCCTTCGCCGACCAACCCACCGCCAGCGGGTGCAGTGCCGTACTGATCGACGATCGCCTCGTCGCCACGGCCGGTCACTGTGTCCGCACGACGCGGTGTCCTTCATCGCTCTTCGCGTTCGGCTATTATTACGAGGACGAGGACGAGCTGAAGACGATCACGACCGACGATCTCTACGGGTGCCTCCGCGTCGTGACGATCTCGATGGGGGACCGCGGAGACTTCGCGGTCATGGAGATGGATCGGGTCGTCACGTCGGCTGCGCCGCTCGAGGTCGACGCGTCGGGGGTCGAGACGGGCGACGGCCTCACGCTGATCGGCTTCCCTTCGGCCATTCCGGCGAAGATCGCCGAGAACGGCGCCGTCATGGCGGCCGACATCGGGGGGGGCGTCTCGTTCACCGGCTCCGTCGATGCGTTTGGCGGCAACAGCGGCTCGATGGTCCTCGGCGAGGACGACCGGGTCGTCGGCATCCTGGTGGCCGGCGAGCAGGACTACGTCGACGACGGGGGCTGCTTCCGGCGCAACTTTCTGCCGCAGGACGGCCACACGGGTGGGGAGACGATCACGAGCATCGTCACCGTCGTCGAGACCCTGTGCGAAGACGTGGGTTACCCGAGCGAACGCCTCTGTGACGGCGAAGCCGAATGCGGCGACGGGTGGTGCTCGGGCGACGAGAGCCTGGAGTCGTGCGAAGAGGATTGCTCACCACCCCCTGCCCCGGAGACCCCGGACGAGTGGACCTGCGACCCGTACTTCTACGGTGTGGGGGACGACTGCGATTGCGCCTGCGGCGCCTACGACCCGGATTGCGACAACCACCGCCTCCGAGTCCTCGGCTGTCATCGCGGCCAGATTTGCGACGAGAACGGCGAGTGCGCCGAGAATCCCGAGTTCGCCCACGTGCCCGACGAGTGGGAGTGCGCCCCCTGGTTCTACGAGATCGGCGATGACTGCGACTGCGCCTGCGGCACCTACGATCCCGACTGCGACGATCCGTCGCTGCGCATCCTGAACTGCGAGCCGGGCGAGGTCTGTGGGCCCGGCGGTCTGTGCTTCGATCCGGACGACCTGCCGGACCCGGAGCCGGATCCGGAGCCTGACGCAGGCACCGAGGACGTCGGCGACCCAGATGCCGGAACCGACGCCGACGACGCGACCCCGGACGACGATGCCAGCGACACCGGCGACTCCGACGAGGACGGCAGCGCAACGAGTAGTTCTCGGCGGAAGCGGGGAGGCTGCGCGGTAGCCTCGGCGCCTTCCGTGCCGCCGGCGCTCGGCCTCTTGCTGGGAGCCGCTCTCCTGGGCCGCCGACGACGCGACCGCTGATGCGAGGCTGCGGTTCGGGCGCGCGTGGGGTCGCGAGTCCGAGACGGTGCCGCGCCGCGCCCAAACGACCCCCGAGATCGATGGACACCAAGCGCTTCGACGAACTTCTGCGAGAGACCCTGGAAGACGCCCGGATGTCCCGGAGCGAGCGACGCACGTTGCGCGCCGCGGTAGATGCGGCCGGGGCCGACGAACAACTCCTGGCCCAGCTGCGGGCGCGTGTCTTCGCCATCGCCCGGGAGCACGCGCTCGACGGCGACGCCGATGCCGTACTGCGATGGGCGGAGTCGGCGATCAAGCAGCTCCTCCCTGCTCCGACAGCGGTCGGGGGCGAACGTGCCGACGTGTATTTCAGCCCGGGCGACGACTGCGTCGGCGTGCTCCGCGAACTGATCGGCAAGGCCCGTCGAACCATCGATGTGTGCGTGTTCACCGTGACCGACGATCGGGTGACCGATGCCCTGCGACGAGCACGCGACCGCGGCGTCCGCCTGCGCATCGTGACCGACGACGAGAAGGCCTGGGATCCCGGCTCGGACGTGCGGGGGCTGAAACGCGACGGTGTCCCCGTGAAGCACGACGCGAGCAGACACCACATGCATCACAAGTACGCGGTGTTCGACGGCTCGGTCGCGGTGTCCGGCAGCTACAACTGGACGCGGAGCGCGGCCGAGCACAACCACGAGAATCTGGTCGTGAGCGACGACGCGCGCATCGTCGGTGCGTTCGAAGCCAACTTCGAGGCGCTCTGGCGGACGCTCTGATGCGGCGCGAGTCCACCGGAAGTACCGGGTTTCGAACGGGATCTCGGCGTGCCCGCGCTGGCCTTGATAGGTGGAAGACACGCCACTGGCGCGTCCCAACCTCCCACCGATGACGCAGCCGTCAATGCTCGGATCCCGCTCGTACCCCCGGATCGCGATCCGGGGGTACGAGCGGTCGCGCTCATCGCACTCGCGGCCTGCAGGCCGGACGCAGGACCGGCGCCGGAGTCGGGTACGGTCTGGGGCTGCGCGTTCATCGGCGACCTCTACCGCCACGGTCGGGGCGGAATGCGCCCCAACCTGGGTGTCGCCTGCGAATCGTATCGACAGGCGTGCGACCTCGGTCTCGGCCAGGGGTGCGGCAGCGTCGACCGTTACTGCGACTGACCCGACTCCGAGCGGTTGCGACGCAGAGGATCACGACACAGCTTCCCCGTGTCCATCCAACACGACACGGGCGGGAGGCTGTCTCATGTCCACGATCAAGCTGACCTATTTCGATTTCCCTGGCGGACGAGGCGAAGATTGCCGCATCGCGCTGTTCGCGGCGGGCGCCGACTTCGAGGACGATCGCGTCCGGGGCCCCCAATGGCCCGAGGTGAGGGCGCGCACGCCCTACGGCAAGCTCCCGGTCCTGTCGGTCGACGGGAAGGAGCCGGTCGGCGGCTCGAACCCGATACTCGCGTTCATCGGGCGACAGCACGGCCTGCACCCCTCCGACCCGTGGGAGGCCGCTCGCCACGAGGGCGTGATGGACGCTGTCGAGGCCGTCCGGGAGCTCCTCGGGACGACCTCGTCCCTCGAAGGCGACGAGAAGAAGAGAGCGCGAGAGGCGTTGGCCGAAGGGGCACTGCAGGAGCGGTTCGCGCAGCCACCAGGTTCGCGGCCCCTTCGTAGGCGGCGACACGCTACGGGTCGCCGACCTCAAGCTCTTCGTGCTGCTCCGGTTCTTCCGGTCCGGAAACCTCGACCACGTGCCGACGACGGTTTTCGACGGCCACGAGCCGCTGGCCGCGCACTACGCAGCGGTCGAGGCGCACCCGAAGGTCGTCGCCTGGTACACGCGCTGACCTTCGCGGCGCGTTCGCCGACGCGGCAGCGTCACTCGGCTACGGCCACCGTCGCTTCCGCGGTCGCCAGATCGAACGTCTCGATGTAGGGCACCAGATCCTCGAGTCCGAGCACGCGGAGCAGGAAGGGGGGATGCGTGCGCAAGCGCAACCGGGCCGCGATCACGACAGCTCCGTCGGCGGCTGCTGTCGGGACGAAGAAGGTCCACGACCGCGACAGCCCGGCCGGGATCGCACTCGACGTGTGCTCGGCCGCGCGCCACGGGAAGAGCTCGGGCTCGCCGAGGGCGTTCACCAGCCGTGAGCTCAGGGTGACCAGGTCGGGGTCCCCGTAGGGGTCGAGGGTGCTCCAGTGGTCCCTCAGGTCGCCGGCGTCGTCCAGGTGGCCGGTGCGATAGAGGACAGCGCCGGACGCGTCGGTCGCCGTCAGCTCGATCCAGCACTGGCGGATGAAGGTCGTCCCCGTGGGCAGGCCGTGGGAGGAGATTTGGTTGTCGACCGTCACGACGACATCGATCCGCTCGCCCCGGCGCACGCTGTCGCGGACCTGGATGCGCATCGCGGCCGCGGTCGCGACGAGCGCGCGGACGTCGGCGAGCATGGCGGCGCGCTCGTCCGGATCGTCGCGGAAGCCCGGATCGAGGGGAACGTCGACCCCGAGGAAGCGGTGGTCGTGCAGCCCATCGCGCTCGGCGCCGCGCGTGGCCGCCTGCCCCGACCAGGAGGGCATGTGGCAGTCCTGACAGGTAGCTCCCTCGTCGAAGCCCGGCGACTCCAGGTACTCCTCGTACGGCCGTTCGAGATTCAGGCCCGTCAGCTCGATGACGTCGTGACAACCCGCGCAGAACTCGGGCTCGTCGAAGAGAGCCGAGAACTCGCTCTCGTGGGCACGGGTCTCGACGGGGTCTTCCAACGGGCCGCGGATCGGCCCGTCGGGTTCGATGACATGCCCGCTGTTGTAGGTCCGGGCCACGTCGGCCACGCGGTGGCAGGCCTCACAGGTGACTCCCTGTCTGACGACCGGCGACAGGTCCGCGAACGCGAACCCGTCGACGATTTCGCCGCCCCGGGTGCCGATCGCCGTGTGGCACTGCATGCAGAACTGGTCCTGTTCGCCGTCGAAGTCCGCCTGGCGCACCGCGACCAACGCCCGGAAGACCGGGTCGTGGACGGCGTAGGCGTGCATCGACTGCGACCATTGGGCGAAGTGATCCGGATGGCACCCGCGGCAAGAATCCGCGCCCTCGAAGTCCCATACGTCGAGGGTCGGCTGTTCGGGTCGCGACAATGGGTCGTGGACGTTCCCGGACGACGCACTTCCGCTGTCCACAACGGCGCCGCCATCGATCGCGTCCGGCTCGACGTCGGACGTGCCTCCGCCCGAGCACCCGGTGCCGAGGGACAGGACGACCGCGCAGCCGACCACGGCGCTCCACGAAGAGGCACCGGGACGACGTTGGTGAGTCCGCCCGCTCACAGCGTCCCCAGGAAGTGCAGGAGCGCGTCACGGGAACCGTCGTCGAGGTCCTCGTAATCGATGCGCGATGCGTCTGCCTCGCCGGAGTGCAGGCGGATCGCCTGATCGATCGTGTCCGCGTCGCCGGCGTGCATGTAGGGCGCGGTGACTGCGAGACCCCAGAGCGGTGCCGTCCGGAATTCTCGGGCATCGGCGGACGCGTCTTCGATGCCGGTGGCAGATTCCGGCAGGGTCTCGTGCAGCAGGAGATCGGAGTAGAGCGGTACCGGACCGGCGGCACCGGGGAGCTCGGGCACGTGGCAATCTGCGCATCCGACGTCTTCGAAGACCACCGCTCCCCGATCGACGAGGTCCGGCGTATCCAACGCCCCGCGCGGCGGCGGCGCCAGCGTCGCGAGGAACGCGGTCAGGAGCTCGGCGTCGGCCGCGGACATCTCGGGGTCGGGCACCGCGTCGTTGTCGTGTATGCGCCCGAAGCTGAGTCCTTCCTGGAACTCGATCGTCATGCCGAGCTCGGCGGTGACCGCGTCGCGGGTGAACTCGGCGATGGTCGGCACCTGCGCCTTCCACCCGAACCTCCCGAGGCGTCCTCCGTCGGTCCACGACGGACGTCCGCTGATGCCGTCGTCGTCGCTGTCGTCCGGATCGGCGTTGGCCAGGATCGCGTCGTCGGCGATGCTCTCGACGAGACCGAGGCCGAACACGTGTGGCGTCTGGCGTAGCTCGAAGAGGGTGACCTCGGGCTGGGGCCGCAGCGGATTGCCGATCAAGGCGGTCAGCCGGTGCAGGATCGTGCCGACGCTCGGCGGAACGAAATCGCCGTCGGCATTCGCGATGCCGTGCCGGACGACGTTCACCCCGCGCGGGCCGGCACCACCGAGCACCGGCTCGAAGTGGCAGGCCCGGCAAGAGTCGCCGTTGAATCGCGGCCCGCCGACACCGTCGTCGAAGCCCATCTCCCGGTCGAAGAGCGCGCGACCGGTGCGGAAGTCGGCGGCCTCTTCGTCGGAGAGCGCGCGAACCGGTCCTCCGTACTCTCCTGGAGCGGGTACCGGGGCGCCCACCGGCAGGAGCCCCGGGCTGAACTGGTCGGCGCCACCGAGCGAGTCGAGGAACGCGAGCAGGTCGACGCGGGCCTGGTCGTCGAGGGCGGCGTACGCATCGGCGGCGGCCTGTCCCTCGCCGGCGTGCATTCGGATCGCGACGTCGATCGTCTGCGCGCGCCCGTCGTGCAGGTAGGGCCCCACCGCCGTGATCCCCCAGAGCGGCTGGGTGCGGAACTCCGAGCCCGTGGCCTCACCCTGGACGAGGCCGTCTGCGAGCGCCTCTCCCATATCGTGCAGCAGGAGGTCGGAGTAGATCGGCAGCGGCCCTCGGGGACCCCGCAATCGCGGCGTGTGACAGCGATCACAGCCGGCGTCGTCGAAGGCGGCGCGCCCGCGCGCGGTCTGCCCGTCTTCCGGTTCGATCTCCGGCGCCGCGAGCAGCATGGCGAACGACACCAGGTCGAAGAGCGCGTCGGTAGAGAGCTCGGGGTCCGACGCGGCGTCGTCGTCGGTCAACGGCCCTGCGGGAGCCGCCGCCTGGGCCTGCGGGGTCGTGCGCAGAAGTCCGTGTCCCCCGGCGACCAGCGAAGACGCCGCGACCCGCTCGTCGCCGCCGCTCGAGTCGACCGGCAGGCGCGCCCGCTGCTCCTCCGACAACGGGTCGGTGGTGACGCCGATGTGATTGAAGAGCGGACCGCGGATGAACCCCTCGATCGACACCGTCTGCGCCTTGCGCCCGAACCGTCCGACGAAGCCCTGGTCGTAGTTGGCGCGACCGCTGATGCCATCGCCATCGTCGTCGTCGGGGTCGGCCTGCCGCAGGATCTCGTCTTCCGGTATCTCGGCGATCAAGCCGGCGCCGAAGAAGGGGATCGGGTTGCGTTGGGCGAAGACGTTCGTCGTCGCCGGGATCGCGGGTCGGGAAGGGGGCGTCGTGGCGTAGTCGTAGAGCCTGACCACGCCGCCCGCCGCGCCGGCCGACTCCGTCGGAAAGAAGGCCCCCTCGGAGGTCAGCTCGCCAGCGAGGAAGAAGTTCCGGTAGAGGCCGGCGCTCCCACCGACCACCGGGCGCTCGTGACACGACGCGCAGAACGTCACGTTGAGCGCCGGACCGAGCCCGTCGGCCAGCGAAAAGCGACGCTCGGCCACCGCGCGACCACGTTCGAAGGCGGCGCGCTGCTCCTCGGTCGCGAACGGAACGACGCTACCGAGCGGGCCGGAGACACCGTCGGCGACGGGACCGTGATCAGTGGGCTCGTCCGACGGCGGCCCACAGGCCGCGAACAACGCGATCACGAGGACCAGCGCCGGAGCGAGCCCGATCGGAGCGCGCCCCGCGTCGCATCGCATCAATCGACCGTGCGAACCCATGTGAACCCGCGGTGCGGAGAGAAGAAACTGCCGCCGACCGCGTAGTAACGCCCAGCGCCGTCACCCCAGACGGCGTGTACAGCGTCTGCGCTTCCCGGACCATCTTCGCGGACCACCTCGTCCGTCTCCGGCAGGAAACGCCCCACGAAGCCACCGACCCCCCCGATGATCGCGAAGGCGGGGTCATCGACGAATACGCCGTTGACTCCGCCGATCCCGCTCGGTGCATGGGTCTCGAAGCCGTCCGCGCTCGCCTCGGCGATGCGGGCGTTCGACCGGCCGCCGACTACGATGATCTGATCCCGGGCGGTGCCCCAGAGCGAGATGAAGTCCTGGTCCGCGTGGGCGCCAGCCGGGCGGTTCCCCCAGCGGTCTCCGATGCGTTCGATGATCCACCCGCGCTGACCGACGGCGATCAACCGATCGCCGATCGCCCAGATCTTGAACAGCGCCGACGCACCTCGGGGATTCTCGTCCGCGTCGATCGCGACCCGCTCGAACGAGACGCCATCGCCGGAGCGGACGAGTACCGGGTCGCCGTCGCCCCTGGTATCACCGCCGACGACCCACAGCTCGCCGTCGGGCAGCGCGCTCACGCCCCAGAGGTCTGCGGTGACGCCCATGTCGACGGCACGCCACGCCGATCCGTCGAAGTGCACCGCCGAGCCGCCGATGCCGACGCTCCACACGTCGTCGGGTCCCCTGCCGTGGACCCACGCGAGCAGGTTCGTCCCCGCGGGCAGGTCCATCGGTGCCCACGCGTCGCCGTCGAAATGCCAGACCTCGCCACCCTCGTCAGTGCCCCCGACCACGAAGACGTCGTCCGGGCCCGAGCCCCAGACCCCGGACAGTGAGCCCGCGCCGGAGGTATCGAAGGCGCTCTGCCAGACCGGCTGCGGATCCGGTGAGGCACCGGCGGCGTCTCCACAAGCGGTGGACAGGACCAAGAGCAGCCCTGCTGCCGCGTGAGCGACGACGGTGCGGACTTGGGTTGCGGCGGAGTTCTGTTCGCCAGGCATGGCTCGAAGCGATCGAAGGAGGTCGGAACGGGCGCCGACGCGAGCGCGACGGCACGAGGGCGACGGCACGAGGGCGACGGCACGAGGGCAACAAAACTGGGGCTTGTCGGGCCGCGCGTCCAGGGGGGGCGGCGCTGACGGGGATCGCAGTGCCACACTCGGTCGGCTCGGCCGGCTTCGCGGACTACGAGCCGTCCATCACTTCCAGCGCGTCGCGGATCAACGCCCGAACGTCCGCTTCGCCACCGGCGAGCATGACCTCCGCGGGGAGATCCGAGGGCACCTCCAACCGATGGTGAAGCCAGGCGAGCAACAGCCCCGCCGTTCGGTCTTCGCATCGGCGCCAGGCCTCGTGGAGGAAGCTCGTCGCGAACACCAGGCCCCCGTCCTCGAGCCAACGCGGCCCCCTCTGCTCGGCCGAGACCGCAACAGCCCCCCGCCCACGCACTCGCGGCGTTGCACCGAAGCCGATAGGCGGCCGCGTCCGGCAGCGTGAGCGCCGCGATCGCGTCGGCCGGTACGGGGCGCTCTTCGACGGCGGCCGCTACGCCCAGGGCCAACGCCTTTGCGCGCAACGCATAGCCGGGCAGCGACAGATGCACCCCGTCGACGACGAGCGGGGGCGCGAGGATCCCCCCCGGTGACCGTGTGCGAGCGAGGTCGAGGAAGTCGACGAGACGAGCGTCGTGGCGGCGTGCTGTCACGCGCCAGATGTCGGCCAGCCGGTCCAGTTCCGCGGTCTGCGCCCGCAACGCGCAGCCGAGGGTTCGCTCGGCTCCGGCTGCCACCTGGTCGACCGTTGGCGGTGCGTCGCACGCGTCTGTCAGCGCGGCCACGTGGTCCGAGAGGGCGCACTCGACGGCCAGGGCGCAGCGGACCAGCCCCCCATAGTCCTCGGGCAGGCGTCCGACGGTGGACTCGGGATCCCCCGGCGCCGCGCCGACGGCCCGGGACGCCTCGACGTAATCGAGGACGCTGTTGACGGGAGTGGCGACAACGACCGCGGCGCCCGTAGCGCCGGCGCTCTCGACCAGCGTCCGCCACACGTCGTGTACCCACCGAGCGCGGACCGGTAGACATGCCTCGAACCCCGTGTCGAACCTGTCGTTCGTGCCCTGGTAGAAGACCACGACATCGGGCCGATAGCGACCGATCGCCTCGACGAAGTAGTACGTGTCGAGCATCATCGCGCCCGCTCGCCCCATGTTCACGACCGTGACGTGGCGGTCGGGCAACATCGGTACGAGCATGTCACGTAGCATCGCGGGCGGGCTGCTCTCCAAGGCCCAGGGTCTCCCGACGACGCTGGACTCACCGAAGACGAACACCCGGACCTCGCCGTCGGCCGGACGCGTCCTCAAGCGCTCCGCTCCCGGGGGCCGGCGCGCGGCATGTGTCGCAGTCAGCCCGTTCACCAGCGTGAGGCTGTGATGATAGTGCCCGTCGCTCACCTGCCACGGCGCGGCGTAGCCGGTGGCGAACCACAGGCGCGCGGCCGCCTCACACACGAGCAGGACGGCGCCGAACGAGACCGTGGCGAGCGCTGCGCGTGCGCGCACGCGTCCGCTCCGCCTTGACACCAAGCGCCCTCCCCCGGCACGACGGACCCGGCTGCCTGGCGGTGGCTCCGCCCGTTCCCACGCCCGGACCCGTGCGCGATGACCCCCAACACCCACCTCGGCATCGACCCACGCCTCTGTGGCGAACCGATCACGCTGGCGCCAGGCCAGGCGACCGTGGAGCTCGACACCCTGCCCGAGATGGCCGCGGACGCCCACGGATTGGTGCACGGCGGGTTCATCTTCGGCCTCGCCGACTACGCAGCGATGCTCGCCGTAAACGACCCGCATGTCGTCCTCGGCGCCGCAGAGACCCGGTTCACGGCGCCGGTCCGCGTCGGCGACGCGGTCGTCGCGGTCGCCCGCCGAAACGCCCACGAGGGGCGGAAGCACACCCTCGATGTCGAGGCCCGGGTCGGCGAGACGGTCGTCTTCCGCGGCACCTTCACTACATTCGTGCTCGATCACCACGTGCTCGATCCGGCTTGAGGGCGCCTCATCGCCTGGCCGCAGCTTCTTCGGAGCCGACACCGGCCGGGGAACCCTGACACCAACGTCGCGGTTGATGACATAGGCGCGCGCACCGCCCGCCCCCCGGGACCGATCGAGCGCAAGAACCACCACAACACCGTGAAATCACGGGCGTACCCACGAGAGAGAGCGTCAGGAGCCCGCCCTGCCGGGTTGGGGTACGCTTCATCCCCTTCCGGCGCCCTTGGATGGCGCCTGCTCCGACCTGCCGTACGTGGCGAAGGCGACGCTCTGACCCGGCCGTCACACCCACCGGGCGTCCGCGGAGGAAGAAGCGACGCTCGGCCGGAACAACTCGTGTAAATCCGGGCCGATGGAGACCCTGGCGCGACGCTTGCTGTGGAGTGGTGCGGCGTGCCGTCGAGTGGTGCGGCGTGCCGTGGAGTGTTGTCGGTCCCGTCCCCCCGGAGAGCCATGCGTTGCCCGAATCGGAAACAGAGACATCGACACCGAGCATGGCTCTTCGTCGTGTGCCTCGGTGTGTTGCCGGCTTGTGACCGCGACCACGATGGGTGGCGCCGGAACGCGGACTGCGACGACTCGAACGGCAGCGTTCATCCCGGCGCGCCGGAGATTTGCGACGGTCTGGACCAGGACTGCGACGGACGCATCGAC
>CAZFPM010000181.1:0-698 GCA_964520965.1 uncultured Myxococcales bacterium | reverse complement strand
CGCTCTCCGAATGCCGGCAGCCGCCCGGCTACGTGCTCGAGTCGGGTGACTGCGACGACCACGACCCCCGCGCCCACCCCGACCACAGCGAGATCTGTGACGGGGTCGACAACGACTGCGACGGGTACGCCGACGTCGACGCCGCCGTAGCCGCCTGGTTCTACCGCGACGCCGACGGTGACGGGTTCGCCGTTCCGAGCGGCAATGACATCCGGTGCGCCGCCGAGCCGGGATTCACCGATCGGGTCGGCGACTGCGACGACTCGGACGCGACGCGCAGCCCGGTCGCGACTGAGACATGCAACGGGGTCGACGACGACTGCGACGGCCAGACCGACGAGGTGGCGTCATGCGGATGAACGACATACGGCTGCCGATCTGCGCCCTCGCGATCCTCGCGAGCCTCGTCGCCGGCTGCGACTACGACGGCGACGGGTTCCGCGACGGCCTGTTCGGCGGCGGTCCTCGGGATTGCGACGGCCACGACCCGAACATCCACCCCGGAGCGACCGAGGTCTGCGACGGCGTCGACAACGACTGCGACGACGAGATCGACGAGCACGGACTGCGGATCTGGGTGGACGACGACCGCGACGGATTCGGCGGCGAAGACCACCGCTACGTCTGTTCGTTGGCGATACCGTCCGGCTTCGCCGTCGCCAGCGGCGACTGCGACGACACGGTCGCCGCGATCCGGC
>CAZFPM010000180.1:0-13352 GCA_964520965.1 uncultured Myxococcales bacterium | reverse complement strand
GCCCGGCCTGGGCATCCGGCAGGCAGAACGAGAAGTTCAGCTGGCCGACGAGCGGCGGAATCCCGGAACAGGTCCCGAAGTCGCCACAGGCGTCGATGCTGAACGGCTCGCAGAGCGGCAGGCATGTGGCGGCGCCGGTGTCGTCCAGGTCGAGGCAGACCGCGAAGTCGAGGCAGTCGCCGCCGAGGAAACCGTCGTTCGCGCAGGCCTCACCGGCCTCGGCAGAGCCCTCGTCCTCCGAACAGAATCCGAGCGGAAGCACCGGGCGGTCGTCGCGCTGCACGAAGGGCAGGCACGTCGTTCCGTCGTCGTCGCAGCCGTAGTCCTCGCGGCGAGGATAGGGCTCGCACGCCTCCTGACAGAAGCCGAAGCCATCGACCCGGCTCGGCGTGCACACGACATCGGCTGCGCCTGGCTCGTTCACCGTCACCGCCGGGCCGTCGACGACGGCGTGAACCACCCGGGTCGCCCCCTCGCCCTCTTCCGGGCTCTCGAAGTCGTCGGCCAGGTCGAACGCGGTGAGCGTGGGCTCGTCGCCCTCTGCGGATCCGGCGACGACGATCGAGATCAGATCGTCCTCGGCCACCTCGACCACGTCGGTGTCCCACCAGGTCTCGTCACCGAGGTCGAGTGCGAATCCGTACACACCCGGCTCGACGGCGAAGTAGGCGCTGTCGGCGCCCGCCGACGTGTCCTGGTACTCCACGGCCTCCTCTACGGGACCGCTCACCATGTCGAGGGTCAGCGACGGCTCGTCGCCGAGATCGTGAAGCGCGATGGTGAAGGCGTCTTCCGCCACCGGGAACACGACGGCGTCTACCGGCGCGGCGACGTCGCCGCTCCGATCGTGCAAGGTCACCTGGTAGAGGTTGCCAGCCGACAGGCCGGTGTACTCGCCAGCGGCCAGCACGGCCTCGTCCACGAAGTCGGCCGGGTCCGAGCCCGCCGCGACCACGTACCAGGAGGCACCCTCGAGGTCCGCGGCGGTCTGCGCCGGGAAGTCGGGCCCCGTTGCGACGTCTTCTTCGAGGCCTTCGACGGCGGCGGTATCTCCGTCGCAGTCTGCGAACGTGCCGTCGTCACCCGTGCAGCCGACCCAGATGTCCAGGGCGCCGGTGTCGTGGGTGGCGTTGAAGTACCGAAGCCCCAGTTCACCCTCTCCCAGATCGTCGACCAACGTCGGCGCGATCTCCTCGGTTTCGGCGGACGCGTTGACGACCGCGTAGTAGGCGTTGCCAGCGGCGAACGTGGTCACATCGCCGACCAGCTCGTAGTCGCCCGCGGTCAGCTCGAGCCACGTGAGCGACTCCGCTGCCCCGGTCCCCTCCGCGATGCGCTCCCGCAGCCAGACGTCGACCTCACCGAGATCGGCGGACGCGTGCACGATGCGCATGCCCTGGTCCGGGAGCGTGTCGCCGGGGGCCAGATCTTCGAGGACGAAGGTCTCGATCGCGTCGGCACTGCCGGCCAGCACGGCCGAGATCACGGTTCCGTCGGCGACTTCGAGCTCGAGTCCATCGACGAAGGCGCCGCTGTCGGCGTCGCGCATCTCCACCGGGTAATCGCCCTCGGCGGCCGACCAGTACTCGCTCCCCTCACCATAGGCGGTGGCGCCGATGAGCTCGGCGCCGGCGGTCGCGCCGCCGGGGCAGGCCGAGTAGATTCCATCGCCCTCGCCGAGCGGGTGGCACGTCTGCATGCAGGCCTGCTCGGTGTCGGTGACGGAGGCGCAGATCATTCCCTCGGCACATTCCGCGTCGGCTCCGGAGCAATCGGCGCCGTCTTCGAGGGGCTCCTCGGGGGCCTCCGTGCACAGCCATTCGTTCACACCGAACCGCCCGAATATCGCCCGACAGACTCCGTCGGTGCACTCGCCGGCCGAGAACTCGCCGCACTCCGAAGCACAGACGCCGGGCTGGTTGCGCGGGGTCGTGTCGAAGGCGCCAGCGCACTCCAGGCCCTCTTCGCAGTCGTCGTCGCCGTTTCGGCGGTTACAGGGCACGATGCACTCGTTGCGGAAGCAGAGGAGCCCGGGGGCGCAGACGGCGCTGGCCGGCTGGCTGGTCGACGTGTCGAGGTTGCAGGGATCGGCCTCCATCGCGGTGCCCCCCTCGACGCAGAAGCTGGCGCCGTTGCCGATCGGACGGCAGGTGCCGACCTCGTCGCAGGCCGCCGGGTCGAAGATGTTGGAGTCGCAGTCACCGGGGAGGCAGGCGCCGTTGAACTCGCCCGGCTCGACGGCGGTCAGCTCGGAGAGGCAGTAGCTGTTGAGCGGGCAGTCGCTCGACTGCGTGTCGTCGGCGCTGTCGTAGTCGCACTTGGTGAAGCACTGACCCGCGCCGGTGTCGCAGAAGAAGTCCGCGGTGGTCTGCGTGTCGCTGTTGCAGGGGTCGAGGTGAGCGGCGCAGGGCAGCTCCGGCGGGTCGCCGGCTACGCAGCAGCCCTCGATGCAGGTCGGGAAGTCGAGGCCGCTGCCAGCACAGTCGTTCGTGCGCCGACAACTGAACCCGGAGGCACAATCACCGTCGGTGTCCCCACCGCCGCCCGCGTCGGCGGATGCGTCCGCGTCGGTACCGCCGCCGTCCGTGCTCGCGTCGTCCGTGGACACGTCGCTCCCCTCGCCGTCACCGCCGCACGCGACGAAGGCCAATGCACCGAGCATCACGGCGAGGAAAGAGAACCTGCGAAGGTTGGTCTGCATCCGGGACTCCTGATTGTGGTCTCCTGCTGACCGACCCCGGGGGAGATCCCCACGTGGGTGCCGGCTGGCGGATCGTGTCGATGGGTAGTCGATAGCGGGCGTCTCTATGCGAGTGGCCCACCCAAGTCAAGCCGCCGAGACCGGGTAGAGAGGCGTCGATGTACGCGTCACGACTGCCGAATCTGGGCGGGGATCAGGGCACGACGAGGGCGCCTAATCCTCGTCCACGTCCTCCATCACCGCGATGTCTTCCGACATTCGCAGGCGACCGGCGCGGCGGGCTTCGAGCAGGCCGCCGGTGACGTTGATCGCGACGTAACCGACCAGGCATAGGGCCAGGGCGATCATGTAGTCGAAGCGCAGGCTGATCACGACCTGGATCGCCAGGATCGCGGCGATCGTGAGGCGATTGCGCAGGGTCGGGCGCAAGTCTTTGTACGTCCGAAACGGAACGTTGCTCACCATCAGCAACGCGATCAGCACGACGAAAAGCGCCAGCGAAGGGCGGACCGCCTCGACGGCGCTGTCGCGACCGAGGACCCCGGTGTTCACGCCGACGAGGAGCGCGACGGCCAGGCCGCCCATCGGAGCCGGCAGGCCGGTGAAGTATCGGGCGACGCCATGGTCCTCGTCGGCCTGCACGTTGAAGCGGGCGAGGCGGATCATCGCGGCGGCGGCGAACACGAAGGTGATCAGGAGGCCCAACAGACGGAGCGGTCGCAGACCCCAAGCGTAGACGAGCAACGCCGGAGCGACTCCGAAGGTCAGAAAATCGCTCAGGCTGTCGAGCTGGCCGCCGAATTTCGACTGACCGTCCACCCACCGGGCGATGCGGCCGTCGAACCCGTCGAGGAAGACGCCGAGCGTGATCAACGCCGCCGCCCCATAGAACTGCGCGCCCTGCTCTGCCTGGGTCGCCAGCCAGATGGCCGCAAAACCACAGAACGTCGCCGACAACGTGAAGAGGTTCGGCAGGATGTAGCGCTTCGGCGGAAGGACGATCATCGATCTCTTGGCGGGCACCGGCGATCCGGCGGGCCCCTCGGCTGTCGGGAGCTTCCCTACAAAATGGCGCCGAGACCAGGGTTCGACAGGTGCGCCGGATCGGCGACACGACATGTTGTGGTGTACCGGGCGTACTCCACTGCATGCTGTGGTGTCGAGATGGTGTGCATGGCGAAGTCTGGGCCGGCGAGCATTTTATAGGGAAGCTCTCAGGTGCCCGGCGACATCTACGCGCCCAGGACGTGTTTTGCAACTAGAATCGCTGGTTGCGAACCGCGCCGAACGCGCCGACCCAGGGGTGATCGGGGTGGAATACCCGGTCCAGGACCAGCCCCTTCGCGTCGGCCGTCGGCCCCGCGGCGCACCGGGCGCGACCGGCAAGCACCTCGGCGACCCACTCCGGGGCACGCTTCCCGCGACCGACCTCGACGAGGGTCCCGACGAGATTGCGCACCATGTATTTCAAGAACGCGCTGCCGGCGACCTGCACGGTCACGCGACCGTCCCGACGGCGCCGTACGCTCACCTCCCACAGCCGCCGAACCGGACTCGACGCCTGGCAGCCAGAGGCCCGGAAGGCGCTGTAGTCGTGTTCGCCGACCAGGTGCCCCGCAGCCGCGCTCATCGCGCCGACGTCCACGGCACCTCGTACCTGCCAGGTCCGATCCACCAGGAAGGGAGAGCGGTCGAAGTGCGGCCACAGGTGGTAGCGGTACACCTTGCCCCGCGCGCTGTGTCGCGGGTGGAAGGAGTCGTCTACTTCGTCGATCGCCGCGATCGACAGGGCGTCGGGCGTCAGGTGGTTGAGCCCGTGGTAGAGCTCGTCGAGCCGCCGCGGGCCGGCGTAGTCGAAGGCGGCGACCTGGCCGCGGGCGTGGACGCCAGCGTCGGTCCGACTCGCGCCCCACACCTTCACCCGCGCCCCGGTGATGGTCTCCACGGCGTCGGTGAGCACGCCCTCGGCCGTAACGACGTCACGCTGGATCTGCCATCCGTGAAACGCCGCGCCGTGGTACTCGACGCGCATCCGGATCCGGCGCATCGGTTCCGCAGGTTCGGCGACCTGCGGCGTCGATGGCCTGTCGGATCCCCGCCCGTCGTCACCGTCGCCGCCCACGCTGGCTCAGAATTCGAAGGCGAGACCGAAGAGGGCCGTCGTCTCGCTCAGGTCCCAGCTGTCGGCGCTCCCGAAGTCGTCGATGCGCGCGACCATCAGCTCGGCAAACGCGTACGTGTTGTTCACGCCGACGTTGTTGTCGAAGCTCTGGGCCATGCCTGGGGCCAGGAAGTCGAGCAGCAGGTGGAGCGCGAACGCCGCGTGGTAGCCCGTCGTCGCTCCACGACCGACCGTCCGGTCGCCGGCCTCGTCCTCGAAGTCGGCGACTCCACCTTCCGATTTGACGAACCATGCGTAGTAGTCGACCCCGAGCTTCGCGGCGAGCACGAGCGGCACGTCCCAGTGTTCCTGCAGGTAGTCGAATCGGTACACCACGCCGAGGCGCAGCGGAATCATCTGCATGCGCGTGTCGTCGACCGACCGGCTACCGTCGGTATCGAACGCCGACGCTTTCACGCCGTTGTAGCCGATGGCGACGAACGCGCCGAACGACCCGACGCCTCGCCAGAATTGCCGATCGTATTCGAGCTCGAGATGGATCGGCGTCCGGGAGCCGAAGTACTCCTCGTAGGGACCGTCGCCCGAGAAGTCGCTGTCGATCGAGGGCGAGTACGCGCCGACCTTCACCTCCAGGGCGCTGGTGATCTCGCTGTCGCGGACGACGCGGATATCGGCACGAGCGGCCGTCGGGATGAGGATTCCGCCCATGACGACGGCGATGAGAACGACTGACGCGCGCATCACGACCTCCTCCGTCGAACCAAGGGCAACAGCGCTCCAACCAGACCGAAGAGAGCGAATGCTCCGCCGGCCTTCGACGGCGACGCAACGGCGCAACCGCCCTTCTCATCCCCGCCGGCAGACTGGTAGCCCTCCCAG
Source organism: uncultured Myxococcales bacterium (assembly GCA_964520965.1). Lineage (GTDB taxonomy): Bacteria > Myxococcota_A > Bradymonadia > REDH01 > REDH01 > CAZFPM01. The sequence continues at coordinate 7,650 of CAZFPM010000180.1, read as the reverse complement.
AAGTCCTGCGTCGGCGTGGTGGTGACCGAGAAGACTTCGCTGAGGAGGCTCGAGTTTCCGACTCCGTCGATGCTCGCGACGGCGACATGGTAGGTGCCGATTCCGCTGACCGAGACATTATCGTGGGTCTGGGTCGCGGCGACGGAATGCCGTCTGCTGTTGTCGGTGTCGGTCTCGGGAGTCTGAACCGCCTCGAGGACACCGGCGACCTCACTGACCCAGACGACATAGCTGGAAGCGGTCGAGACCTCCTCCCAATCTACCACGAGCGTGGTCTCTCCGCCGTCGACGGTCACCCCTGTCGGCGTGGTCGGCCGGCCCAAGTCCAACGTGAAGAGGAGACGATCATCGACGACTACCTTCTCTTCGGTGTCCGACGTGTCGGTCGAACGCTCTTCGAAGAGGAAGAAAATCTCGTGGTTGCTCGAATTCTCCGAATCCAGGCAATCGTCGGCCTCGGCGATGTTCCCGCTCAGGATCTCCGTCATCGTGAACGGCCGGGACGCCGTTCCGGTGAAGGTAGACGGGCCCTCGAGGAGCGCACACACGTCGGGATTTTCCGTGGGGGAGAATTCCTCCGCGCTACAAGTCTCTGCGCCGTGTTTGAGCTTGATGACGAACCGCGCCTCGTCAGCCAGCACGCTGTCGTCCACTGTCCACGTCACGGTGAACGTCGGGTCGCCATCCCCCTCGAAGTACCCGAGGCAGTTCTCGATGCCGGTCCTGATCTCGCGATCGGTCCCGGTCGGCTTGGGGTCCGGGATGTCATCCGGCGAGTTCAGGCCGGTGATCGACACGCTCTCCATGTTGGTCGCGTTGTGTTGCGCCCACACGTCGATCGACCCGAGCAACGACGCCGACGCAAGCGCGAGGCCAACGGCAACTCTACGGCACACGAACAAGTCCTTTCTCATGCAATACTTCGGCTATCTGCACCGCGTTCCACGCGGCGCCTTTGACGAGGTTGTCGCTTACGACCCAGAAGTGCAATGTGCGCGGGAGCGTGTTGTCTTCCCGCACGCGGCCAACAAATGTCTGGCGGCGACCGATGCAGTCCCGCGCGACCGGGAACTCGTTCGCGGCGGGATCGTCCTTGACCACCAGGCCTGGGAACTCCGCCATCACCCGTCGGGCCTCGGCAGCCGAGAAAGGCGCCTTCAGGTCCACCGTCACCGCTTCGAGGTGGCCGCGCGTGACGGGCACGCGCACGCACGTCGCGGTCGACGGGAGATCCGGGATCCCGAGGATCTTCCGGGTCTCGTGCAGCATCTTCGCCTCTTCGGTGGTGTAGCCGTCGGGGTCGAAGTCCCCGATCTGCGGCACCGCGTCGAAGGCGAGCGGCCTGGAGAATACCTCGGCGGGGATCGGCTCGCCGGCGAGGGCGGCGCGGGTCCCCTCCATCAGCTCGTCGATGCCGGACTGACCGGCGCCGGCGGCGCTCTGGTAGGTCGCCGTGACCACGCGCTCGAGCCCCGCGGCCCGATGCAGCGCTGCGAGCGGCAGCACCAGCTGGATGGTCGAGCAGTTCGGGTTGGCGACGATCCCACGGTGACCGTCGAGGGCCTCGGCGTTGACCTCCGGCACCACCAGGGGCACCGTCGGATCCATGCGCCAGGCGCTCGAGTTGTCCACGACCACGCATCCGGCCGCAGCGGCGACCGGCGCGAACTGTTTCGAGCGAGCCCCACCGGCGGAGAAGAGCGCCAGGTCGACCCCGGCGAACGAGTCCTCGCCGAGCGCCTCGACCTCGACTTCGGTGTCACGCCACGCCGCGCGCTTGCCGGCCGACCGGGCGCTCGCGAGGTAGCGAATTCGACCAACCGGAAACTCCGAACGGTCGAGTTGGTCGATCGTCTCGCGTCCGACCGCGCCGGTGGCGCCGACGATCGCGACCGAGTAGCTGGATGCCATCGAATCACCAGGGAGCGAAGCGGCCAGGACCGCTCCGCGGGAAGACGTGCGGACCAATGCCGCCGTGGTGCGTCGATGTCAAGCGGGGCGCGCGGAGGTCGGGGCAGGCGGAGCGCCTGCCTTCTAGCGCACCAGAACCTGCACGAACCCGAGCTCCTCGTAGCTGTTGCGCAGCTCGTCTCCATCGACGCAGTACTCGCCGGTGAGCGTCGGCCCGCCGGTCACAGTGACGGCGATACTGTTGCCATCGGCGGTCCACGTGCCCCCCGACTCCGCCGTGTCCGAGGCGAGCGTTGCGGTGCAGACGCACGCGATGGCCGGATCACCGACACACACGGCGTCTCCGGAGTAGATCTCGTCATTGATCGCGGCGCAGGTGCCCAAGCCGCTGGCGGTGACACACTCCGCCGAGAACGTCGTCACCGTGAAGGCGGACTGGGCGTAGCTGGACACCCACGTGCCGTCTTCGTTGTACGTGCCTTCGCCCGAAAGGACCTCCTCGACGTGCCCTTCGACGCCGGGACACCACGCGACCTCGGGGGGCGTGAATTCCTGGTTGGAGCAATGCCCCTCGACGCGCCACGTGCCCAGGAGGTCGCCGCCACACGGGGTGAACGAGCATTCCCGCCACGCGCCGGCGATCCACCGGCCGGCGACGGTCGTGAAGTGGTCCACCTCGGCGTAGAGGGAGCCGGCGTGGCTTCCGCCAGGCAAGTCGACCCATGCGTCCGACTCGAGTCGAGACGCTGCGGCGCGCCGGCCCTCGGGCGGAGACTCCACCGCGTCGAGACGCAAGCGTGCGGGGGGGTCGAACACGGTGCCGTCGGGTCCGAAGTCGTACGCCGCGAACACCGACGCACCATCCGGGAGCGCGCCCGCGTCGAGCTCGACGACGCTGATCGTCGTATCCGCCGCGAGTGCGCCGGCCTCGATGGTCAGCGACCCGCCGCCGAAATCCACGATGCCGCCAGCAGCGGCCTCGATCAGCACCGTCACGGCGTCACCCGCGTCCTCGGTCGTGTCCGAACCACCCGCGTCTTCGGGCGCATCCGCACCGCCTACGTCGCCAGCCGCATCGACCGCCGCGTCTGCCGATGGGTCCGCCGGCGCCGAGTCGTCGGCGTCATCGCTGCACGAAACCCACGACGCGAGCGCCAACAGAAGAGTCAGTGAAGTCCTCGTTCTCAGTTCCACTCCGAGTTGCCTGGACTGCGGGAGGGTATCGCGCGGCGGGGTCGACGCAAAGCTCCGCGAATTCTTCGACTTTGCGCGTCCGCGGTGGAAGCGTATCCTGAAGTCAGCTCAGGTCTCGTTCCGCGACACGCGATGGCGCGACGCACCAACCCCAAAGTGGAGGACAACTGGGTCGGCCGCACACTCGACGGCCGATACCGCGTCATCCGCCCCCGTCATCCGCCCCCTCGGTAAAGGGGGGTTCGCACAGGTCTATCTCGGCGCCCACGCCGAGATCGAGTCGCTCCACGTCGCGATCAAGGTGCTCCACTCGAGTTTCCGGGACCGCGAGTTGCTCGTCGAGCGATTCCGCCGGGAGGCACGACTTCTCGCGATGTTGCGCAACCGACACGCCGTTCGCCTGATCGACTTCGGCTTCGACGAGAACGAGATCCCGTACCTCGTCATGGAGTACGTCCGCGGGGCGACGCTCGACAGCGTATTGCGCTCCGAGGGCCCCCTCCGGGAGTCCGATGTCGCCCGGGTCGCCATCGCCGTCCTGAAGGCGCTCCAGGAGGCGCACGGAGTCGGCATCATCCACCGCGACCTCAAGCCGGGGAACATCATCCTCGTCAACGAACCCGGCGAGCACCACGCGGTGACCCGGGTGCTCGATTTCGGCATCGCGAAGGTGATGGGCGAACCGGCACCGGCCTGGGTGCCTGCGGAGCCAACGGACGACGACGAGACGGGGTCCCACCTCGTCTTCTGCACGCCGCTCTATGCCGCACCCGAGCTGCTCCGCGGCAAACCGGACTTCGCGACCGACCTCTATGGGCTGGGCCTGGTGATGGCGGAGCTGCTCGACGGCTACCCGCCCTACTCCGGGTGCGACATGTCGATCCAGGAGTCTCCGCACCTGCTCGACACCCCGGTCCCGCTCGGCCGTCGGACCGGGGCCAGCGCGCTGTATCCCGTGATCCAGCGCGCCTGCGCGAAGAGGCTCGACGACCGGTACGCCAGCGCGGTCGAGATGCTCGCCGAGCTGGAGATCGCCTACCACGGCCTGCGCCGGCCCGAATACCAGGAACAACCACTCACGGTCGTTCCCAGTCCCCCGGTGACCAACGCGCCTCCCGCCGAAGACCGCGCGCGATCACAATTCATCGATGTCTCGCGCTACGTGGGGACCTCCGTCGAGGACCTGCCCACCGAGTTCTACCTGCCCAAGACCCCCGGCGCCTCGGCCTCGAGCGGAGTCCCGCCGTTGGCCTACGACGCCGACCCCGTCTCGTGCGTCGTCTCGGACGACCCGGAGGCGATCGCCCCGATTCGGCGGTCGCCCGACAGGTCGACGCGCCCGTGGCTCGCCGCCGCGGCGCTCTTCGTCGGCATCGCGACCGTCGGCCTGCTCTGGGGCGCCACGTGGGATCGGGGACGCCTTCCCTCGACCGGACCGGACGCGTCCGCCGGACAGCCACCGGCAGCCGCGACCACCGGGCTCGCCTCCGAGGCCAGCGCGGCCCGGGCGGAGGCTGCCGCGTCGGGCTTGCCCGCCGAAACGGAGTCGATGGGTCCGGCTGCGCTCGCGGAAGCGCTCGCCGAGCCGATCGAGTTCTCCGAGAAGTCCGTGGGACCGGGACCCGCCGGAGTGGCTACGCACGAGGCGCGCATGCACATCGACCGCGCGCTCGTCATCGCGCCATCGGCGCTCTTCTCCGTTCGAACCAATGCCGACGCGCAGGTTCGGATCGACGGCCGAGACGTCGGAAGACTGGAGCAGGTCGGCGAGTCTGCGACCTATGCCCTCGCTGCCCCGCTCGCCGCGCCGCTCGAGCGTCCGTTCACGGTGGAGCTGGTCGGTGATCGCTTCGTGTCGTCGCACGTGGTGAGTGACGCCGGTCCGATCTATCTCGATGTCGACCTGGCGGCGCTTCGCGAGGCAGCCTCCGCGCGGGACTCGAGTCGCTCGCGACGCTCCTCCCGACGGCATCGTTCGCGCGACGACGATCGGACATCGTCGCCCACCACGCTCCTCGGCCCGCCGATCGAACCGCGGACCCGATGAGAGCACTGCGCGCGGCGCTCGCCGGCTTCGCCACGCTCCTGTGTCTCGTCGCGCTTCCGGCGACCGCCCAGGTCTTCTCGGTCGATGGCTACGCAGAACGCCGAGCCGCCATGGAGGCGGCCGACGAACGACTCCACGGCGAGATCCCGGGCAGCGCGGGACACATCGCCAAGACCATCGAGCTCACGACGGAGGTTCACGCGCTGGTGGCGTACCTCAACGGCTGGATCGCGTCGGGGGAGATGGACGACGCGTTGGCGGCAGAGGCGCTCGGCCACCGCTTCTTCCTGTTCGAGAATCTCGTCCAGCTGCACGCCGACATCGGCGACTGTCTGGGAGCGCGGAGCGCATCGGAGGCGTTGCGCACCCTCGACTCGAACCTGCCGCCAGCCGAGGCAGAAGCGTTGCGAGCGTCGGCCGCGGAGGTGGCGGCGGCCTGCCAGCAGCGTGCCGTCTGGCCGGATCCGTCGGCGGACGACCTCGACTACCTGCCGCCGCCGCCGAGCGTGAGGCGAGGTCTGTTCGCCGCCGCGGGGTTGGAGCTGGTGGCGGGCACGCTCGTGGCCCTCCTGAGACCCGCCGAACGCGACGACCGCAATCGCGTCGCGGCGACCGCCTTGCTCAGCGGCGGCACCGTGACGCTCGGGGCCGCGGGGCTGATGACCTGGGTCGGTCGACGCACCGCGCCCGCCTCCGCCCCGCCCGGGAACGGCACGGGTCCGTAGAGCGATGCCCGGACTTCCTCGGCGCCCCAGCCTGGATTCCTCACAGATCTCGGGCTGCGGCGCCGGAGATCCGGACGACTCCTGCGTCAGCTCGGTCGAGAGCGTTCGACGTACTGTCGAGTACGCCTACACGCTCTCTCGGTCGCTGACTTCGGATTCGCCTCGGCTTCCGACGCCTCGCCTTCGAGAACCGTGACACATCCAGGCTACAGGTCGACGGTGTGGACGTCGTCCGCGACGTGGTACTTCGCCTGCGTCTTTTCGGCGACGTCGTCGAGGGTCACGCCGGGCGCGAGCTCGATGAGGACGAAGTCGTCGCCCTGCTTCTCGAAGACCGCCAGGTCGGTGATCAGCAGGTCGACGCAGCCGACACCGGTCAGCGGCAGCGAACACTTGGTCAGGAACTTCGGGTCGCCGCGACGGTTGTTGTGGGTCATGACGACGACGACACGCCGAGCACCGGCGACGAGGTCCATCGCCCCGCCCATCCCCTTGACCATCTTGCCGGGGATCATCCAGTTCGCGATGTCGCCGTTCTCGTCGACCTCCATCGCGCCGAGGACCGTCAAGTGGACGTGTCCGCCGCGGATCATCGCGAAGGACTCGGCGCTGGAGAAGAAGCTCGAGCCGGGCAGGGTCGTGACCGTCTGCTTGCCGGCGTTGATCAGGTCGGCGTCTTCTTCGCCCTCGAAGGGGAAGGGCCCCATGCCGAGCAGCCCGTTCTCGGACTGGAGCGTCACGTCCATGGCGTCGGGCACATAGTTGGCGACCAGGGTCGGGATGCCGATGCCGAGATTGACGTAGTAGCCGTCCTCGAGCTCCTGCGCGGCGCGCTGCGCCAGCTGTTCACGGGTCAATGCCATCACGCGCCTCCTCGCGGACGCACCGTCCGCTGCTCGATCCACTTCTCGTACTTCTCGCCCTTGATGATCCGCTGCACGTAGATGCCGGGTGTGTGGACCTGGTCCGGGTCGAGGGTGCCGACCGGGACGAGCTCCTCGACCTCGGCGATGGTGATCTTGCCGGCGGTCGCCATCATCGGGTTGAAGTTCCGCGCGGTGTACCGGTAGACGAGGTTACCGTGGGCGTCGCCCTTCCACGCCTTGACGAAGGCGAAGTCGGCGGAGAGCGCGGTCTCGAGCACGCACATCTTGCCGTGGATCTCGCGCGTCTCCTTGCCGTCGGCGACGACGGTGCCGTAGCCGGTGGGCGTGAAGAACGCGGGAATGCCGGCGCCGCCGGCGCGGATGCGCTCACCGAGCGTGCCCTGCGGGTTGAGCTCGACCTCGAGCTCTCCCGACAGGAAGAGGGTCTCGAAGCACTTGTTCTCGCCGACGTAGCTCGAGGTCATCTTCCTGACCTGCCCGTTCTTGAGCAGGATCCCGAGCCCGTAGTCGTCGGTGCCGCAGTTGTTCGAGATGATCGACAGGTCGCGGACGTTCTTCTCGCGGAGCGCCCGGATCAGGTTCTCCGGGTTGCCGCACAGTCCGAAACCGCCGGACATGAGGACGGTGCCGTCGGGAATGTCGGCGACCGCCTGCTCGGCGCTCATGTAGACTTTCGACATGGGTCCTTGGGTTCGTGGGGGCACGCGGGGGGTGGGGGTGGGCATCGCCCCCCCGGCACCCCTTGTCAAGGGTGCGACAGGCAGGAGAAGTGCCTCAACCCTACCGCGCACGTGCGGGCGACGGCACCCGACGCCCCACGTCAGCGGTGGTCACACAGCCGTCCCCCACGAGTGGGGGACAGCGAAGCGAAGCGAAGCAGGGGGGG
>CAZFPM010000179.1:0-13417 GCA_964520965.1 uncultured Myxococcales bacterium | reverse complement strand
CGAAGGTGGGCGCCGTGGTCGAGCGCCGCACGGAGGTGGCGCTCCGCCGATGTCGGGTCGTGCAGCTCGTTCGCGTAGAGATCGGCGAGCCGCTCGTGCAGCCGCAGACGCTCCTCGGCGCACTCCTCGACGGTGAGCTGGTGCTCGCCCAGCTCGGCCAGGGAGTCCCACCGCGCGGTGCGCGAGTACACGTGCCCGAGCAGCCGAAGCGCCGGGGCGTAATTCGGGGCCTCGAGCAGCGCATCGCGCGCCAGCTCGAGCGCCGCGTCGGTCATGTCCAACTCGCCGTCGAAGCGCTCGGCCATCTGGGTCAGCAGGTCAGCGCGTTCGATGCCGGAGGCTGCGAAATCCAGGCTCGCACCCAACGCGTCGACGAACTCGTCCGCCACGACGCTACCCTGCGACGAGCGAGCCAGGCCCAGGAAGGTCGTCGCGGCCAACGGCGAGACGTCGCCGCCCTTCATCGCCGCGGCGATGGCGGACAGACCGCCCGGACGATCGTCGAGCCTGTGGGCCCGCACGACCCCGAGTTCGTACTGGTAACGGCTGCGGGCATTGACGTCGTCTTCGTGCGCCGTGACCTCGCTGATCAGCGCCGCCGCCGCCGCGGCATCACCGCGGTCGTAACAGGAGCGCAGCAGGGGTCGCAGCGCGTCGATCGACCGGCTGGCCTCGAAAGCGACCTCGTACCAATCCAGGATGGCGCCCAGCGAAGACCCGACCACCTCGCTCGCAACGGCGACGCTGAGGGCACCGACGTCCCCCCACCGCTCCGAGGTGTCGTCGCCGAGCAGTCGGAGTTCGTTCCACCGTTGCGCACGTGCCGCGAGCGCGCCCGCGTCGTCGCCGGATGCGAAGAGCGCGTCTTCCAACGTCGCGCGGAACACCGCCGCGGTCTCGGCCGGGACCTGCTGGAGGAGGTCCTCGTGCTCCCGAAGCAGCGCGACCACCTCGGCCGGCGGGGAACCCTGGCGGAGCAGCACATGGGCGAGTCCGACGGCGGCGAACATCGCCTGCGGTGCACCCTGCGCAGCCGCGATCTCGGCGCGGTAGGTCTCGGCGACGCCAGCGGGGTCGCCGCCGGCGCGCGCGATTCGCCGCAGGCCTGCAAATGCGCGCGGGTCGGCATCCGGATGACCGCTGGCACGTTCGTAGAGCTGACGGGCTCGGTCCATGTCGTCGAGGCCGATCTCGGCGACCTCACCCGCCCCGGCGATCAGCGTGCCCGCCTGCTCCGCGTCGCCAAGCAGATGGGCGTCGCGGATCCAGGCCTGCATCAGCGACTCCAGCAACTGCCGTGACAGCCGCGTGTCAGCCTCGTTTGGTCCGAGGGTGGCCTTTCGTGTCGTCGCTTGCGCGGTTACGTCGTCTCGCTGCTCGCCGTCCATGGCTCCTCTCCTGTGATTCCCCGATCAGCCGAAGGTCTGGTCGTCGGGGTCCGCCGTGTAAACTTCTGATTCCGTCTGCTTCAGTCGCGCCAGTCGTCGCTGGCCGCGGATCTTCGAGCGCCTCCACGCGAACACCGTCAGCGCCGCGATGACGCCCCAGGCGCCGCCCCCACCGGTCAGCGCCGGCGCCCACTTGTAGCGGGTCGTCACGTACGCCGCCCACTCGGCCTCGACGACCGCCAGCGTCGTACCGGTCTCGATCTCGAATGCCCCGTCGAAGGCATCTCCTGCGGACACGCGCGCGAGCACGCGAATAAATACGTCCTCGCCGTGGGCGCGCCGCGCGAAGCGAACAAAATGAAAACTCTGGGCGTACGCCAGGTCGGCCGAAGACGACGCTGCCGGGAAGCCCGCCGTCAGCTCCGCGAACGGGTAGAAATTCCCGGACAATCCGGCCCGAATCATCGTGGCCGACCGTTCGAGCCCCCATTGCTCCGCTGTCGCGACCGCGTAACCCTCATGGAACCACCGCGGAACGCGGTTGCCGCCGGCCGCGAGGTCGATCGCGATGTGGACCAGTTCGTGGCGGAGCGTCGCCTCCCACTCCGGGTTCGCCGTGCGAATGACGATGGCGCGCTCGCCGTACATCGCGATTCCGGCCGCCCACTCCGGGTTTCGGGGCGGAACACCCCTTCGCTCGAACCAATGGGCGATGTCGTGCTCTACCGAGATCGAGACCGTGTCGCCGGTCGAAGCTCCGGTGGCCGCGGCGACGGAAGGCCAGCCCTCGCCGACGACCTCAGCGGCCCGGCGGGCGAATCGCTCCATCCCGTCTGGCGCGTCGACGGAGAACGTGATGCCGGACAGCGGCACCGACACCGGCTCCGTGCGGGCGACGGCGCGAAGCGGTGCGAAGAACAACGCGACGAGCACGACCACGCCGAGACCGGAGGCCGCGCGCGACCGCCGCGGTCTGGCCAAAGTCAGGGTGCCGTGACCCCGTGCAGGCCGGGGCGCCGGCCGGCGGCTGGCGCTGTGGCGTGCGTCAGGCATCGGACAACCTCTGCGCGAGATCCTCCGGCGCGACACCATCGACCGCGACCGTCTTCCGTCGGCCCGTGTCACCGCGGGCGATCGACACCGACCGCCGGGACACCCCGGCGAGACGCGCCACGAGACGTACGACCTCGTCGTTGGCTGCCCCGTCGACCGGCGGCGCGGCGATTTGAACCTTCAACCGACCGTCGTGCTCGCCCACGACCCGGCTCCGGGACGCCCGCGGCGTCACGTAGAGGTCGAGGTGGCTGCCGTCGCCGGCGGCGCGCACGTAGGTCGGCACCATCACTTCTCCGCACCCATTTCGCGGGAGCGCGCGGTCGCTGCGCGCATCGCCGCGATCACAGCCGACCGGAAGGCACGGGACTCCAGCGCCGCGATCCCGGCCATCGTCGTACCGCCCGGCGAACCGACCCTGTCCTTCAACTCCGCGGGCGACGCGGCGTCCGCGAGCAACAAGCGCGCAGCCCCGAGCAACATGCTCGCCGCGCAACGCCGGGCGTCTTCGCGTGGCATCCCGTCGGCAACCGCGGCGTCGGCCAACGCCTCGGCGAAGACGAATGCGAACGCGGGCCCCGACCCCACGAGGGCCGTGCCCACGTGCATCTTCTCCTCGTCGCCGAGCACCACGACCTCGCCGACCTGGGCGAAGAGCTCGCACACCGACGCCGCCAGCTCGGAAGGACACCCCGGCTCGCCGACGATCGCCGTCGTCGAGGCGCCAACGCTCGCGGCGACGTTCGGCATCGCGCGGACGACCGCGGGCCCGCCTGCGCCGAGGGCCGCGCGGATCGATGCCGTCGACAGGCCGGCCGCCACACTCACCACGACGTGCGGCGGTTGGGGGGTGTCCGACACCTCGGCGGCCACGGCCGCGATCTGGTGGGGTTTCACAGCCAGAACGACCGCGTCGCAGAGCTGGCCGACCTCTCGCGCCGACGTGGCCCGCCGAGCACCGTCCGGCAGGGAACCACCGGCGAGATCGAATCCGACGATGCGATCGACGCCGACGAGTCCCGACGCGGCGACTCCCCCGGCGAGGGCGCCCCCCATGTTCCCGAGGCCGACGAAACCCAGCGTGGCTCTGGTCCAGTCGATCGCTTGCATGGGGTCGTCCTCCTCTCAGCGCGGTCGGGGACCGAAAACCGCGGTACCGACCCGCACGATGGTGGCCCCCTCTTCGACGGCGACCTCCAGGTCGTCACTCATGCCCATCGACAGCTCGGTCAGGGTCTCGGCGACGTCGGGCCGGTCGGCGAGATCGTCCCGCAACCGATCGCGGAGCTCCCGGAGCCCGCGGAACACCGGCCGCACGGCTTCGGGGTCGTCGGCCTGCGGCGCGATCGTCATCAGGCCACGCGGCCGCAGCATCGACGAGTCGGCGAGCTGCCGAACCAACGCCGGGGCCTGGTCGGGTGGGCAACCGAACTTGCTGTCCTCGGCAGCGACGTTGACCTGCACCAGCACGTCGAGCAGTCCGTCGACGTGGCGCTCGAGCGCCTCGACGAGAGAGGTACGGTCGACGCTGTGCAGCAGGGTCAGACCCGTCGCGAGCGCGCGCGCCTTGTTCGACTGCAGGTGCCCGACGAAGTGCCACCGCACGGGCCAGCCGGCCAGCTCGGCGGCCTTGCGCCGCCACTCCTGGACGTACGACTCGCCGAGATCCGGGTGCCCGGCATCGAGCGCGGCTCTCGCCCGGTCGGCGGGGTGCCCCTTGGTGACGGCCACCAGGGTGACGTCTTCCGGTGCCCGGCCGGACCGAAGGGCGGCCTGCGCGATCCGTGTTCGCTGGGCCTCGAGCCTCTGCCGGAGGTCAGGCATCCCCGTGCTCCCACGGCATGCCGTCGAGTCGGCCGACGTGCCGGCAGGCTTCGACGACTTCGGCCAATGGGAGCCCGACGACGTTGGAGTACGAACCGGAGATGTCGCGCACGAGCGCAGCTCCGAAGCCCTGGATTCCGTAGCCGCCGGCCTTGTCGAAGGGTTCGCCGGTGGCGACGTACGCCTCGATTTCGCGCTCGTCGAGGTCACGGAACCGCACGCGCGTGGTGACGACGTCGGAACGCAGGACCTCGGCGGTGGGCACGTCGAAGAGGGCAAATCCGGTCGAGACGTGATGCGCTCGCGCCGAGAGGCGCCGCATCATGGCGTGGGCGCGAGGCGGGTCGGCGGGCTTGCCGAGCGTCGTACCGTCCTCGGTCCAGACCAGGGTGTCGGCGGCGATGCCGAGTGTGGGGAGATCGTCGTCACGATGGGAGTGGGCAGCCGCCCTCCCCTTGTCCTCGGCGAGGCGGACGACGGCAGTCTCCGGGTGTTCTCCCTCTTCGACGGTCTCGTCGATATCGACGGCGCGCGTGACCACGTGGAAGCCGACCTGCTCGAGCAGTTGTCGGCGACGTGGTGAGGCGCTTGCGAGGAGAATCGGGAACAGGTGGGTGTTGCGCGGTGTGGCACGGTGTGGCGCTGTATCGGACGGTATGGGGCAGCCGGATCGCGGTCAAATTCTCGACAGGCGCGCGGCCCGCGCACGAGGCGGCGCGATCTGAACTCTTGACAAAGGGCTCATCCGTTCAGTATGCAACATGCGTGCAGTGTTCTCCGTGTTCGCCCCATCGAGCACGGCCATCCCCGGAGAGCGTCATGAAGGGACTGACCGATCGTCAGCGGCAGGTTCTCGAGTTCATCGCGACGCGGATCCGGGAGACGGGGTATCCACCGACGATCCGGGAGATCGGCGAGGGGTTGGGCATCCGGTCGACGAACGGGGTCAACGACCATCTCAAGGCGCTCGAGAAGAAGGGGTACATCACGCGGGACACGTCGAAGTCGCGGGCGATCATGGTGACGGCGCTCGCGGACGCCGAGGTGGGCCGAACGGTTCTCTCGGCGCGGGGTGCGTCGGGGTCGCCGGAGTACGTGGAGACGTTGTCGGTCCCGTTGCTGGGCCGCATCGCGGCGGGGCTCCCGATCGAGGCGGTCGCCGATGCCGACGAACACGTCCAACTGGACCCTTCGTTGATTCGGGGCCGTGGGAAGGCGCCGATATTCGCGCTGCGGGTCAGCGGCGACAGCATGATCGGCGACGGCATCTTCGACGGCGACATCATCTTCGTGCGCCGCCAACACGAGGCTGCGCGGGGTGAAATCGTCGCCGTGATGGTCGACGGCAGCGCGACCGTGAAACGGTACTACCACGAAGGCGATCGGGTCCGGTTGGAGCCGTCCAACCCGGACATGGAGTCGATCTACGTCGAAGCCGCCGAGGCCCGCGACGCGGTGATTCTCGGGAAGGTCATCGGGGTCTACCGCCAGGTCGGCTGACCTCGGGGTTACACCCGCTCGCGCGCGCCTTCAAACCAGAGGTTGCGCCCGCTCGCGCGCGTTGACACCCGGATCCAGCGCGTGCTAGTCGGCGACGCGCAAGCGCGGCGGGTCAGCCCTCGGCGTGCGGGTTCGCGGAAAAGGCATGGTAGACTACGTCGCGATCGGGATACTCTTCGTCTTCGCTGGAATCATAGCCGCGGTTGTCGTCGCGTTGAGCGTCTTCTTCGGGCCGAAGAACCCGAACCGATGGAAATCGACGGCGTACGAGTCCGGCTCGGACCCCATCGGCGACGCTCGGCTCCGGATGGACGTGAAGTTCTACATGGTGGCCATCTCGTTCATCATGTTCGACGTCGAGGCCGTGTTCCTCATCCCGTGGGCGGTGACCGGCAAGGAGCTCGGAGCGCACGGCTTCGTCGCGGCAATGCTCTTCGCGGCGATTCTCACCGCCGGGCTCGTCTACGAGTGGCGCAAGGGAGGCCTCGAATGGGACTAGAGCGACACCTGCCGGGGGTCGTGACCTCGAAGCTGTCGACCGCGGTCAACTGGGCTCGAAAGTTCAGCCTGTTCCAATACCCATTCGTGACCGCGTGTTGCGCGATGGAATACATGGCGACGGCGTGCAACCGCTATGACGTATCCCGGTTCGGCGCCGAGATTCCGCGCTTCTCGCCGCGGCAGGCGGACCTGTTGTGGGTCGTCGGAACGGTCAACCACAAGCTGGCGCCCTTCCTCGCGCGCATCCACGACCAGATCGCCGACCCGAAGTGGGTGATCTCGTTCGGCGTCTGCGCCTCGACCGGCGGCTTCTACGACAACTATGCGACGGTGCAGGGCATCGACAAGATCATCCCCGTCGACGTGTACATCCCCGGTTGCCCGCCCCGGCCGGAGCAGGTGCTCGACGCCCTCATCATGCTGCAGGAGAAAATCCAGCGCGAAGACTGGGAGGAGCACTACGACAAGGCTCCCGCCCTGGATATACCCGCATGAACAAGAAGAACTTCAAGCGGCTCCTCAAGCTGTACAAGGAACAGATCCTCGACAGCCACAGCCGCTGCGGCGACGAGACGATCATCATCGGCCGCGACCATCTGATCGAGATCTGCACGTTCCTGCGCGACGACGACAAGATGGCGTTCGACATGCTCTCGGACGTCACCGCCGTCGACTACCTCCACCGAAAGCCTCGCTTCGAGGTCGTCTACCACGTCTACTCGACGACCCAGAAACATCGCCTTCGGATCCGCGTCCCGGTCGAAGAAGGCGACGAGGTCGTGCCGACCGTGTCCGGTGTCTGGAAGGCGGGCAACTGGGGCGAGCGCGAGGTCTGGGACATGTTCGGGATCCGCTTCGACGGCCACCCGAACCTCCGTCGCGTGTTGCTCTACGAGGAGTTCGAGGGGCACCCACTCCGCAAGGACTACCCGATCCAGGCGAGCCAGCCCCGCATGGACCTCCGACGCAAGGAGCGTGACGCGGTCGAGGAGTTCAAGTCCTTCTACGTCGAAGGGCGTTCCCCGGCCGAAAGCTGACGGTGGTGATGATGAACCAGCGCTCCCTCGATGCGCTCGAGCCGCACGACACCGCGAACGCCTTCAACGAAGAGGTGATGGTCCTGAACATGGGACCGAGCCATCCGGCGATGCACGGCACCGTCCGGATGATTCTCACCCTCGACGGAGAGACGGTCGTCAAGTGCGACCCGGAGATCGGGTATCTGCACCGCGGGATGTCCAAGCAGTGCGAGAACGCGACCTGGGCTCAGGTGATGCCCTACACGGACCGCCTGAACTACGTGTCGCCGATCCTGAACAACTTCGGCTACGCCCTCGCGGTGGAGAAGCTGCTCGGCATCGAGATCACCGACCGGTGCAAGTACATCCGCACGATCATGGGAGAGGTCTCCCGCATCGCGGATCACCTGACCTCCATTGCCGCCGGCGCTCTGGAGCTCGGCGCGATGAGCGCGTTCCTCTACGCGGTCGAGGCCCGCGACCACATCTACGACCTGACCGAAGAGGTGACCGGTGCCCGGGTCACCATCACCTACGCGCGCATCGGCGGGTTGCGCTACGACCTGACCGACGACTTCGCCGAGCGCTGGGCCGCCGTCGAACCGCGGCTCTACGAGGTGCTCAGCATCCTCGACCGGTTGATGACCAAGAACCGCGTTTTCATGGACCGGATGTGCGGCACCGGGGTCATCACGAAGGACGAGGCGTTGAGCTTCGGCTTCACCGGCCCGTGTCTCCGGAGCACCGGCGCAGATTACGACATCCGCAAAGATGCGCCCTACTTCGCCTACGACCGCGTCGACTTCGAGGTCCCGGTCGGATCCGCGGGCGACAACTTCGACCGATACATGGTGCGCCTCCGCGAGTGCTACCAGTCGGCCCGCATCATCAAGCAAGGGCTCCGAGACATCCCCGACGGACCGATCAACGTCGACGCGCCGCACCTCGTCCTTCCGGACAAGGAGGCCGTCTACAACTCGATCGAGGGGATGATCAACCACTTCAAGATCATCTTCGAGGGCATCCAGGTTCCCGCCGGTGAGGTCTACAGCTACACCGAGGCAGGCAACGGAGAGCTCGGCTTCTACCTGGTGTCCGACGGCACCGGGAAGCCGTGGCGTGTCCGTGTCCGCCCGCCATGCTTCTACCTCATGGGCGGAATCGACCGCATGGTCGAGGGCGGGATGGTGGCCGACATCGTCCCCACCTTCGACACCATCAACATGATCGGCGGCGAAGTCGACCGCTGAGCAGACGCCGAGCACCATGCCGACGCTCACCATCAACGGCCGCGAGGTCACGGTTTCGAAGGGCACGCCGATCATCCGCGCCGCGGCGATCGCGGGCTTCAACATTCCGCACTTCTGCTACCACCCGGCGCTCTCCGCGCCGGCGAACTGTCGTATGTGCCTCGTCGAGGTCGAGCGGGCCCGCAAGCTGGAGCCCGCCTGCTACCTCAAGTGCACCGACGGCATGGTCGTGCAGACCGAGAGCGAGAAGGTGGTCGCGGCACGGCAGGCAGTGCTGGAGTTCATCCTCGTCAATCACCCGATCGACTGCCCGATCTGTGACCAGGCCGGCGAGTGCAAGCTGCAGGACTACTACATGGCCTACGACGCGAGGCCGTCGCGGGTCCGCACCCAGAAGGTGGGCAAGGCCAAGGTCTACCCCATCGGGCCGAACGTCGTGTACGACGGCGAGCGCTGCATCCTCTGCACGCGCTGCGTACGCTTCTGCGACCAGGTCACCGGCACCAGCGAGCTGACCGTCGTCGAGCGCGGGGACCACTCCGAGATCCGGACCTTCCCGGGAAAGGAGCTCGACAACGCGTACTCGATGAACGTCACCGACATCTGCCCCGTGGGCGCGCTGACGGCGAAGGACTTCCGCTTCAAGTGCCGCGTGTGGCTGATGTCGAGCACCAACTCGGTCTGCGTCGGCTGCGCGAAGGGTTGCAACGTGCACATGGAGCACTTCCAGGGTGAGGTGCAGCGTTACCGGCCTCGCTTCAACCCCGACGTGAACGAGTACTGGATGTGCGACGCCGGCCGGCTCTCCTACAAGGAGATCCACGGCGATCGACTCCTCGAGCTCCGTGTCGGGAAGCAGCGCGACGTCTCGTGGCCGCGCGCCGCGCGCGGAGTCGGTATCCTGCTCGAGGACGTAGTGCCCGGCGGCAGCGTCGCGCTCTGCGTCTCCGCCCGGACGAGCTGCGAAGGACTCTACGCCGCGAAGATGTTCGGTGAGAGCGTCCTCGGTGGTGCCCGGGTCTTCTGGTCCGGTCGTGCGGAGGGAGAGTCCGACCAGTTCCTGGTGACGGCCGACAAGAACCCGAACCGCGGCGGCGTCGCCCGCGTCTTCGGGCCAGATGTGCTGGCGAACGATGCGAACGCACTGCTCGAGGCGATGAGGTCGGGCGAAGTCCGCGGCTTGTACATGCTCGGCTCGGATCTTCCGTTCGCCGACGCCGCGACGCGCGCCGAGTTCGTCGGGCTCGCTCAAAAGACCAAGCTCTTCGTGCTCCAGTCGGCCCATCAGGGGTCGCTGGCAGAGGCCGCGGACGTCACGCTGCCTTCTGCCACCCACGCCGAGCAGGAAGGGACCTTCGTCAACGGAGAGGGGCTGGCCCAGGAGTTCTGGCAGGCCATCCCGCCGAGCGGACAGGCACTCCCCGATTGGGAAATCCTGGTCCGCCTGGCCCGCGGCGCCGACCAGGCGTTCGCGTTCGACGCGCTCGACCAGATCCGAACCGAACTCTTCGAGGGCGACGCAACCGCCGCCGGAGCCTGACGCTCACCGATTCAACCGCCCCTCGCAAACCCCACAGCCGTGGACACCAACCTCCTCCTCACCCTCGGGATCATCGTCGTCAAGGTCCTGGTCGTGATCCTGGCGTTCGCCCTGCCGATCGGCGGGCTGATGACGCTGATCGGTGACCGGAAGCAGTCGTCGCTGATCCAGAACCGAGTGGGACCGAACCGGGCGCGCCTGCCCTTCATCAAGTACTCCCTCTTCGGCCTGCCGCACTTCATCGCCGACGGGATCAAGATGATCCTGAAGGAGGACTCGATGCCGGCGGGGGCCGATCGCTTCTGGCACACCATCGCCCCCGCGCTGTCGCTCTTCCCGTCCGTGGTGGTCTGGGCCGTCATCCCCTTCGGCGACCTCTACTGCAGCGGGACCCTCTCGGTCGTGGACTACCGCGACGTCTGTGACGGCACGCTGCACAACTACCTCTCGATCTCGAACCTGAACTCCGGGCTCCTCTACGTCTTCGCGATCAGCGGCATCGCCGTCTACGGCGCCGCGATCGCCGGTTGGGCGTCGAACTCGAAGTTCCCGCTCATCGGTGGCCTGCGCGCCAGCGCCCAGATGGTCTCCTACGAGGTGACCATGGGCCTGTCGGTCACCGGCCTGATCCTGATCTACGGCACGCTCAACCTCAACACGATGGTCGTCGAGCAGGGCCGCCTGCTCTTCGGATGGCTGCCGATGTGGGGCATCGTCGTCCAGCCTCTCGCATTCTTCCTCTTCATGGCCGCCATGATGGCGGAGACGAAGCGCGCCCCCTTCGACGCACCGGAGGGCGAGTCGGAGATCGTCGCCGGCTATTTCACCGAGTTCGGCTCGATGAAGTTCGGCGTCATCCAGCTCTCCGAGTACGTGGCGACGGTGTTCGTCGGCTCGCTGATCGCGACGCTCTTCCTCGGCGGCTGGCAGGTGCCCTTCCTCTACGGAACCGGCTTCCTGATCGGTCCGATGGACGACCCGTGGTTCACCGCCGAGATTCCCTATTGGGCGGTGATCGGCCTGCGCGTCGCCTCGTTCTCGTTGAAGACCTTCGTGATCCTCTGGCTGCAGTTCATGCTGCGCTGGACCCTGCCGCGCTTCCGCTACGACCAGATCATGACCCTCGGCTGGAAGATCATCCTTCCGCTGTCGATCGCGAACCTGGTCGTGACCGGTTTCATCATGTTCATCGTCCTCGGCTGAGCTGAGTCCCATGCCCGCGACCGTCCAACCGACCGAACGCCCGCAGCGCAACCTCTGGGTCCAGTCCTACCTGCCCGAGGTCGCCCGGGGACTCGCGATCACGTCGAAGCAGTTCTTCAAGAACCTCAGTGCGCTCCTCTTCCGCACCGAGAGCGACGTCGTCACGATCCAGTACCCCGACGTCAAGCGCCCCTACCCGGCCCGCTTCCGCGGGCTGCATCGCCTCACCTACCGCGACGACGGCCAGGTTCGCTGCGTCGCCTGCATGTGCTGCTCGACCGTCTGCCCGGCCAACTGCATCCACATCGAGTCTGCCGAGCACGACGATCCGTCCGTCGAGAAGTATCCCTCGGCCTTCGTCATCGACGAGCTGCGGTGCATCGTGTGCGGGCTCTGCGTCGAGGCTTGCCCCTGCGACGCCATCCGCATGGACACCGGCATCCACCTGCACGCGTTCTTCGAGCGCGACAAGGCCTTCCTCGACCGCCAGTACCTCCTCGACCTCGGCTGCCCGACCACCGCCAAGCAGGGCGGCGTCAACAAGGGCGAGCGGGCCGCGCACTGATCCGGCCCGGCCCGCAATGAGCGACTCGCGCCACCGGCAACCCGTGCCCGTCGCAGCCGCGTTCGCGTTGCTGCTGCTCGTCGTCGCCGCCGCTGGCGACCTCGCCGTCCAGGCCTGGGACGCCGGCCGAATGCCGCCTCCGGATGTCGTGCGGGCCGCGAACCGGGTCATCGCCGATGGATTCGTCGAGGGTGACGTCGTCCGGGTGCGCCCGCTCTGGTTCGCCGACGGCCGCCTCGGGCTCGACACGCTGCCGATCCTCGCGGGAGACGAACTCGACGAGTACGAACGTCACCGATACCGACGGATGTGGCTCGCGTACCCGTTGTCACATGCGAACGAGGTCGACGCCGATCGTGACTGGCTCGCTGACGCCGAGGTCGTATTCGACCGGGGTGGCTATCGCGTCGAGCTCGGCACGACGACGACGGTCCCGCCGGTCGTGTGGGACGGCTTCGACGCCATCGAGCAGGCGGCGGTCAGTCGCCGCAACCCGGACGGCGTCGAGCGCGACTGCTCGCGATGGACGCGCGGGGCCTGGCATTGTGGCTTCTATAACGAGTTCATCTACGTGGGCCCGTCGATCCGGGAGATGGGCGACGAAGAACCGCACGCGTGCATCATGGCCAACCCGCCCGAGAACGGGGACACGTGGATGATCCGCTGGGACGACGTCCCGACGGCCCCGCGGTTCCGCATGCGGGCCGGCCACACGTTCATGGCCGTGCGGTCGGGACGCGGCGCGCCCGTCGACATCGCGGTCTTCGTCGACGACGAGGAGGCCGTCCGGGACCGATTCGAGCTCGACGACCAACGCTGGGCCGAGGTCAGCTTCGCGTTGCCGACCCGGGAGACGGTCGACCTGCGGGTCGAAATCCACGCCGACGACCACTTCGACCGTTTCTTCTGCTTCCGCCCGCAGGTGGTCGAGGCCCCGTGACAGGGTCTCGTCTCCCTCCGCGCGCGTTCCTTGCCCGGTCGCCCGGGCTACCTTAGCATCGGGACTCGCGCGATAAGGCTCCTCATCAGGGTTCCCGGATGGGCGACGAGATGCGACTCGGTCGCTACGTACTCGACAAGAAGCTCGCCACCGGCGGCATGGCCGAGATCTGGCTGGCGCACCAGGAGGGGCCGGCCGGTTTCGCCAAGGAGATCGTGATCAAGCGGATCCTCTCCCACCTGGCGGAGGACCCGAATTTCGTCGAGATGTTCCTCGACGAAGCGCGGCTTGCTGCGCGTCTCAACCATCCGAACATCGTCCAGATCTTCGACCTCGGCGAAGCCGACGGCTTCTTCTTCATCGCGATGGAGTTCATCGATGGTCGCGACATGCAGACCATCATCGAACGCGCCATCGCGGTAGAGAACCCTGTGCGCCCGGCAATCGCGGCGCGCGTCGTCGCCGACGCCTGCATGGCCCTCGACTACGCGCACCACTTCAAGGACCGCGACGGGACGCACGTCCAGCTGGTCCACCGCGACGTGAGCCCGCAGAACATCCTCGTCTCGCACGACGGGATCGTGAAGCTGGTCGACTTCGGCGTCGCGAAGGCCGCGACCCAAACCCACAAGAC
>CAZFPM010000178.1:11127-13426 GCA_964520965.1 uncultured Myxococcales bacterium | reverse complement strand
TCGTGCTGTTTCCGGCCGCGTCGTGGAGCGTGAAGACCAGGGTGTGGCTGCCGGCGGCGAACACCACGCTGGAAGCCACGACCGTATCGGCATCGACAGCGACATCGGCGAGTAGAGCGGCGTCTTCGTTGATGGAGAGCGCGCCGCCGACCGCGCCGGTCGTGTCGAGGGCGAAGTCGACGAATCCGTCACCGGAGACCGCGGACGCCTGGGCGCTGCCGACCGGCACCGGATCCCCGGTTCCAGGCGTGATCGCGTCGATCGATGGCGCGATCAGATCGACGGTGAATGCGAACTCACCGGTCGACGAGAGCGCGCCGTCGTGGGTGACTTCGGCCTCGAGAGTGCCAGCATCACCGTGAGCGAGGTGGACCGCGGTGAACGTGGTGGTGAGGTCTGCCCCGATCGTCGCGGTGGCGATCGGTGCGCCGCCCCCGTCGAGATGCAGCGACGCGGTCTCGCCCACGCAGGCTCCGTCGGCGACGACGACGGGGATGTCGACGTCGATGCCGTTGTCCGGGTCGCCGTCGCTGTCGTCGGCGGCGTTGAAGTACGTCATGACCGGGTCCAGATCCACGAAGAGGATCGCGCAACCCTCCAGGGTGAGCGTGATCGTAGTGCTATCGGCGGTAGCGACGTTGCCGTTGATGTCGGTGACCGAGGCCTCCAGCGTGTGGACTCCCGGCGCGCGGAGCGTCACACGGACGGTCTGCGCGCCGGCGCCGGCCACGGTGACGCCGTCGGACACGAGCGCCCCGGACAGCAGCGATCGGATGACGATCGGTTGTCCGACTTCGGCGTCCTCGGTCGAGACCGCCACGTCGATCTGGATGCCGCCGGTGCCGAGCTCGAGGTCATCGCCGCTGGACACGGCCGTCGGACCGACGGGCGCCGTGAAGGCGATGGACGGGGGCATCGAATCGACGAAGAAGTCGTTCGTGTCGCTGCCGAGGTTCCCGGCGGTGTCGGACACCTGTGCGGTGATCGTGTTCGCGCCCTCCGGCAGGGTCTCCGTGCCGGCGGCCCGGCCGTCACCCACCGTCAATTCGCCGATGTCACGGGCTCCGCCGTCGCCGTCGGACGACAACGCGACCGTGCTCCCCGTCATGGCGTCGGTCGTGACGACGACCTCGTATTGGAGCCCGTCGCTCGGCTCGATGTTGAGGTCGTCTTCGGCGAGCAGTCGCGCGCCGGCGCCGGGGGCGGCGACCTCGACCGTCGGGCCGATCGTGTCGACGATGAGCGCGATTGATGGCGCGCCCTCGGCAACCTCGTTGCCGGCGAGGTCGCTGACGGAGACCTCCAGCGTGTGCGTTCCCTGGTTGAACTCGACCGGGACGAGGACCGTGCCGCCGACGACGTCGCCGGTACCGAGCAACGTGCCCGGTGCGGGGTTGTCTGTCGTGACGCGGGCGGTTCGGCCGTCTTCGATGCCGAAGAAGTTCGCGCGCAGCGACGTCGACGCCGGAAGGCTGTCGGTGTCGCTCTCGTCGCCGTTCAGGTACCCGTCTTCGTTCGTGTCTCCGAGCACCTCGAATCCTTCGAGAATCGGCGCCACGCTGTCAACGAGCACCAGCGTCGGGGCGAACGGAGGGACGACCGTGCCGTCGCCGAGGACGATCTCCACGAGCAGCGTGATCCGGCCGTCGGGCAGACTGACCGAGGGGAAGACGGCCTCGTTTGCGGCGACGACCGCCGAGGCCATCCGCCGGAAACCGACCGAGTCGCAGGGCTCCGGATAGGTGCCGGCGTCTTCACTGGCGATGCAGAGGTGCGCGTCGTGTTCGTCAAAGGCGCCGAATACATTGGCGCGGACGTTCATCTGGATGCCAGGGACGCCCGAGATGTCGTCGTCGAGGTTGACCGACGAGCCCGAGCCGGGGTCGGAGAGCAGTGCGCCGGCCAGGTCGGAAGCCACCGTGAACGACACCGCCGTATCCAGGGATCGGTTCCCGGCGTCGTCAGAGGTCCACGCCGTCAGGGTCACGACACCGTCCGAGAGGGTGTACTCGTCTACGTAGACCAACAATCCTGACAGCGGGTCCGTCTCGACGACGGTGGGCTCGTCGAGAGCCGCAGACTCCTGCCGGATCGTCACCGTCTGTCCGTCGCTGCCGTCTTCGACCGAGAGGACGAGGAACGACTGGATGCCCGGCGCGTCGCTCGAGTCGTCGGTGATGGCCAGGTCGCTGGTCGGGCGCAGCCAGGTGATGCGGGGACGCGCCCGGTCGACGACGACCGTGACCGTCGCCGTTCCCTCGTTTCCGGTCTCGTCGACCGCAGTCGCGCTCAAGGCGCA
>CAZFPM010000178.1:0-11117 GCA_964520965.1 uncultured Myxococcales bacterium | reverse complement strand
CGAAGAACGCTTCGTGGGTGCTCAGCTCGCCGTCACAGTCGACGTCGAGCGTCACCGGCCGCCCGTCGGCCAGGTCGACGGCGGTGACCGATGCGGTCGTCTGGAAGCCGGCTGCGCCCGAGGCGTCCGGAGACTCGGCGTTGAAGATCGTGCCCTCTTCCGGAGACGCGAACGCGAGCTCCGGAGGCACGGTGTCGAGCAGGACGTTCGTCGTCAGTGACGTGCCCGTGCCACGGTCGTCGGTGGCCGAGGCGTAGAGGGTGTTCGGCCCCTCGACGAAGCTCACGCCGGTGAAGATCGCCGAGCCGACATCGTCGCTCGCCATCGTCCCGAACGCTGCATCGTTGACCCAGAGCGTGATGTCGACGCCCTCGGCCAGATCGCTGTTCAGGAGGACCTCGTGCCCATCCGCCTCGTTGACGGCCGAGCCATCGACGGGAGTGGCGATCACCAGCCGCGGCAGGTCGACGTCGACGGTGAAGCCGAACGAAAGCTCGGCGTCGTTACCGGCGTCGTCCGTGAGCCTCGCATCGAGCGTGTTGTCCCCCGGGAGCACAGCGACTCCAGACACCGTCACCTCGCCGACGGCCAGATCGCCCACGCAGTCTGGAACCATGCCGTTGATCGACACGCAGAGCTCCGAGGCCTCGTCCACTCCGTCCACGTCGAACCGGGCGTCGAGGAGGAGGTCGGCGGTGAGTTCGTCTTCGAGGATGATTGCGTCGGCCACCGGGAACACCGGCGTCAGCGACGGCCCGGTGATATCGACGGTGAAGCTGACCGACGCCGACCCGGCATTTCCTGCGCCGTCGACCACATCGACGGTGATCGTGACCTCGCCTTCGGACACCGTGACGTCAGCCTCGAAGCCTGCGTCGACGAGCTCTACCGTGACCGGGTCTTCGTCACCGACCGTGTACGTGACCGCGAGCTCTTCGCCCTCGGTGACCTGTCCGACGACGACCGACAGAACGACTGTGGTCGAGGCGAGCAACGCGCCCGGCAAGGGGCGACGGATTTCTGGGGCCGGCACCATCGAGTCGACGGTCAGGCGGATCGGCGCAGTCGCCGCCCGGAGCGGAGACTCGACGAGGCCCCGACACAGCCACACATTGTCGGCGAGGGTGGCCATCACGGCGGCGGTGCCCGCGTCACCGAACGCACCTTCGGCGACCGGCGCGAAGGGTGATCCCGGAGGCGCGTCGGCGGGGCGGCACTCTACGCGCGCCTCGGTCCCTTCGGCGAATTCGCCAGCGAGCTCGAACGTTCCCTGGATCAGGTCCGCTTCCGGGTCGCTGTCGTCGCCCGCGTTCCAGGTGGCGCCATCTTCGGGAGCCACGATCGCCAGCGTTGGCGGGATTACGAAGACCCGGAGCTCACGCTCTTCGGTCTCGCCCGAGTTCCCGCACTCGTCGAGCGCCGAGGCCTGGACGAGGTACGCGCCGCTGCTCGCGAACGTGACGTCGTCGAAGGTCCAGACGCCGCCTTCGGCCACGGCGGTCGTCGCGACCGCGACTCCGTCGATCGAGAGCGCTACCTCGGCACCGATCGGAAGGTCAGACGTTCCGAAGATGTCGATCTGAAGTCCGTCGGTGTCGAGATCGACGTCGGCGTCGGGGGTGACCACGCCGGCGAACGACGAATCGAGGGCGAGCGACGGGGCGACCGTATCGGTCGTGTACGCGAGCACGCCGGAGGTTCCTTCCTGGCCGTCGTCCGACGCCGTGACCTCGAGCGTGTTTTCGCCCTCGGCGAATGTCACGACGACCGTGGCCTCGCCGTCTGCCGTGGTCGCTGCCGCCACCTGCTCTCCATCGAGCGTGACGACGAGGTCGGCGCAGTCCGACCCGATGGTCAGCTCCACCTGGACGCCATCGGTGTCCGGATCGGCGTCCGGGGTTTCGGCGACCACCTCGCAGGCGTCCGCTTCTGGCCCCGGACTCACGGTGACGGTGCAGGCACCGGTGGCGACCGTGACCGTGATCTCGTCGCTGATCGCCGTTCCGTCGACCTCCGTCGCGACGCGGACGGCGTTTTGACCCTCGACCAGCGTGACCGACCCGAAGCGCACGCCGTCGCCGTCGACGTTGGCGGTCGCTGCCTCGCTGCCGTTGACGGCCACCGAGACCGCGGTACCGCCGGCGATGTTCTGCGTGGCGGCCTCGACGGCGACCTGCACTCCGTCGACGGCCGGGTCGAGATCGTCGTCCGCGCCGAGCGTCGTTCCGTTCGGCGGCGTGGTGATCGCGATGCTCGGCGTCACTCCGTCGTCGCTCAGCGTGACGGTGATCGCCGCGACGGCGATATCCTCGTCGTTGCCGAAGAGGGTGGCGGTCAACGTGTTGGTCCCAGCTGCCAGGGTCACGGTGTCGAACGTCACCTCGCCCGGGTCGTCGACACCGAGAAGCGGAAGCGACTGCGTGCCCCCGACGTCGCCGCTGGAGCTGAGGAACACCTCGTGGGTGGTGACGAAGTTCTCGACGGATACGGTGACCGCGATCTGAACGCCGTCGGTCGTCGGGTCGACGTCGTCGTCGTCGGAGAACGCGGCCGCGTCCTGGGGCGCGGTGATCCCGATCGCCGGATCCGGCGACGGGGGTTCGTTGCTGCCGCACGCGGCCAGGACCGAGACGGCTCCGAGGGCGAGGACAAGGGAGAGTCGACGGATCATATCTCGCTCCAGCGTTTTGGTCTTCTTCGAGGTGCGCGACTCGGCGCGCGCGAAAGGCGGCGCCCCTCGCGACCAGGACTCATGAGTCGGATGGGTTGGCCGCGTCGGCGACCAGCAGATCGAGCTCGATGGCGCGATCGATGAATGCGCGGGTCTCCTCTGCCGCTACCGCTCGCACGACTTCGTACTCGGCAAGCAACACGTCGACGATCTGGTCCGACGTCCGTCCCGTACCCGCGCAGAGTTCCCAAATGCGGGTTCCGACCGGATTCAGCACGTGCAAGCGGGCGTCGGTCGGTGTCACGACCGCCGCCTCTCCGCCGACCACGGTCGCCGGGTGAGTTGGGTTCTGTCGGTAGCGTTTCGTCAACGATCGGTATGGCAAAGCGCGCCAGCGGTTCGTGTGGCCGCCGGGTGGTCGGTGTCGGGACCAGAGTTCGGGCGGCGGGGACCTCCCACGTCGATGCGGCACTCGAGTTCAACAATCCTAGTGCTTCCGGCGATTCGACGCAAGCGGGCCCGCGCGCGGCGGATGCGCGCGAGGGCTGCGCGCTCCGGCGCTCGCGCGGGCCACTCAGCGGAGCGAAGAGAGCGCGCGGGGACCGACCCTCCAATCCGGGGCGTGCTCGCTCCATTGTGGCGCGTCCGCTCCGCCGGGATGCGCGGCGGCCAGCGATCGCCGTCCCGTGCTCCAGCCGTGGCCGGCGGTCGCCGCGGCCAGGGCATTCGCCTCGACCTCGGCGATCCGGGCCGGGAGCTCCCACAACCGGGACACCGAATGCCCCATCAGGCGGGCTCGGATCGCAACCGACAATCGTTGGCTCACGGTCTCGAGCGCGGCGAGGTGACCGCCGAGCACGTATGCCTTGAAACCGTCGAGTTCGGCATCGCCCAGGCGTGCGTGAGCCGCCTCATTCCAACAACGCTCGGCGGCGGCGAGCGCATAGGCGAGGCGGTCGCCTGCGGGGTGAATGCGGAAGTGATGCAATCCCCCCCAGCGACTGGGCGTGAGCGACCATCTGACATCGTACGCCAGCCCGTCTCGCGACCGGAGTTGGGAAACCAGTGGCGAGGCGAAACCGCCGCCGAACGCCGCGGCGTGGAGCACGGCGGCCGGCCATGCGTCCGAGTCCGGTCGTGGTGCGTCCGCCACGACGAGCAGGGCTCCTTGCTCGCTGGCCGGGAAGTCCACGGCGAGGGCCGAGCCCCACCGGACCGGCGGTCGCACCCAGTTGCCCAGCGCGGTGATCGGAGACGTCGCTCGGACCCGCTCCCAGAAGCGCGTGACCGTCGGTATGTGCGCGTCGGGGTCGTCGGCGGCGAGGCCGACGAACGCCGGGTGTGCGAGCACCGCCCGGCGGCGATCACGGGCCAACCGGACATCGATCTGCTTCCGCGAGCGGCGTGTGCCATCGACGGGCACCCCCCATGGACCTCGTGCCCACAGAACCCGCTCGATCAAGCGCGCCGCCACGCCGGCAGGGTCTTCGAGGTCGGCGGTCGCCCCGTCGTCGATCTCGTCCAACAGGCTCGCCAGCTCATCCTGGTCGTCGGCGGGCTCGAGCAGGGCCTCGGCGACGAGGTCCAACGCCGGCTCCAGGAATTGACTGAGCACGTTGATCTCGACGACCGCGCTGCTCCGATACGTGGCCAGGCCGAAACGAGCGCCGAGATGCTCGATGGCTGCGTGGAAGCCCGGGCGACCGCGCCGATGGGTGCCGCGGTCCAGGAGCTCCCACCCCGCCAGGGTGGCGCCAGGGTGGCCGTCGTCGAGGGTCGCCCCGGCGGTGAATACGACGCGCACCGTGACGAGCTCGAACGCCGGTCCGGCGCTGACGATGAGTTCGTCGCCGTCGCCGAGGGGCCGGGCCTCGACGGGCATCGCGGCCACGCGCGGGATCACGGTTCACCGTCGGTTACGTCGGGCAGTCCCCAGGCTAGCGTGCGGGCGCTGGTGTCGAGCAGAGATGCCGCGGCGCACTCGACGTCACGCTTCGATACCCGCTCCAGCTCCTCGGCGAAGCGGAGCTCGCGATCGGCGCGTCCGAAGAAGATCCAGCTCTCTCCCAACCGCTCCGCTCGGACCCCGGTCTCGGCGAGGTCGGCGGCTTCGCTGGTCCGGAGCCGGTTTCGCGCCGCCACGATCTCGTCGACCGCGAGTCCACCGTCCGCGATCGCGGCGATCTCCTCGTCGATGGCACCGACGACGCTCTCCGAATCGACGCCGGGTCTGAGCGTCGCGTCGATTTCGAGGAGCCCCGGGAGTCGCAACGCGTAGAGGCTCGTCGCGATGTCGAAGACGCTCCGATCTTCCATCTCCAACCGCACGGGCAGACGCGACGATTCGCCCTGGCCGAGGACTTCGTTGAGCAATGCCCAGGCGGCGAACCCGGCGGCGCCGCGTTCCGGCGCGGGCCAGGCCGCCAACAAACGGCGTGACGAGATCGGCAGGCGGACCTCGATCTCGGAGCCGAGGGCGATCGTGGTGCTGGAGCTCCGCCGCGGAACGCTCCGGGCCCGCAACGCGCCGAAGGTCCGCTCGATTTCCTCGATGGCCCGGTCGACGTCGATCGCCCCGCAGATCACGACGCAGACGTTGCCGGGCGCGTAATGGCGTTCGTAGAAGTCGGCGACGCCCGAGGCGCTGTATGCGGCGATCTCGTCGGCCAGCCCGATCGTGGGATTCGCATAGGGCGTGCCCTGCAGCGCGTGGCGATGCAATACCTCGGAGAGACGGGCGTCCGGCACGGCATCGACGACCTGTCGGCGCTCGTTGGCGACGACGTCTCGCTCAGACTGGAACACGGGGTCGACGATGGCGAGGTCGGTGAAGCGATCGCTCTCCAGCTCGAGCACCGTCGGCAGGACGTCCGGCGGGCCCGTGGCCGCGTAGAAGGTGTAGTCGAGCCAGGTCGCGGCGTTCACCGAGACGCCCATGCGCTCCATCTGCAGGTCGAAGGCTCCGTCGGGGACCGCGCGCGTGCCACGGAACATCATGTGTTCGAGCATGTGTGCGATGCCGGACCGACCGGCCGGCTCGTCAGCTGTGCCGGCGGCGACCCAGATCTGGCAACTGGCGACGGTGTCTCTCGGGTCGGGCCACAGGGCGAAGCTCGCGCCGTTGGCCAGCGTACCCTCGGTCAACGTCTGCCCCGAGCCCCCGGTCCTGGTCCGCCGTGCCGACGCCCGGCCTTCACTCATGCCGGTAGACGAAGACGACCTCACTCGAAGAGATCTTGTCATCGTCGCGTGCAAAGACGGTGACCCGGTTGATGCCGGGGTCGAGGTCGATGCGGGCGTCGATCGTCGTCGACGGTACGCCGACGTAGGCGTAGACCTGCTTGGCCGAGCTGCTGTGGGGCCGGTTCAGACTGCTCTGAACGACGACGTAGTAGTCGCGGACGACGCGGTCGTCGGACACTGACCCGGACAGCGCGATCGCGCTCTCGTCGGTGGCGACGACGTCCCGATCGAGCGAGATCAACGGAGCCTGGTATCGCACGAGGGGATCGGCGGTGGGTGGGGTCTCGATGGCCGCGATCTCGACGGTGACCTCCTCGTCGAGGACCCACCCCGTTCCGTCGTCCCACTCGACGCGGAGCATGCCGTCGCGGAAGCCGGTCACGGGCAACTCGCTCCCCGCCCGGAGAGTCGCGACCGGCGCCGAATCGCGTGACGCACCGCCGTGGATGACGCGCGCCTGCTCGCCGGCCAGCACGCGCCCGCTCCGGGGTTCGATCGCGGCGCCGCTCTCCTCGACCGGAATCAGCAACTCCTCGCTCAGGTACTCCCGGAAGACGGTGTCGTAGATCTGGACCTCCAGCTGGACCGCGCCCTCCTCGGGGCGGCTCTGCACGTCGAACTCGAACGTCGCGCGTTCCCGCGTCCCGGCAGGCACGTTCTCCAGCACCGCGCGGCCGCTGCGGAGGAAGAGGGCGTTCTCGGACTTGTTGCGGAGGTAGAGGGACGTCTCGTCGGAGTCCCCGCGTCCGACGTTCGTCACGTCGAGCACGAACTGCACCGTCTCTCCCACCTGCAACAGCCCGTCTCCGTTGCCCTCATCGATGTCGTCGATCCGGTAGGTGAATCCCCAATGAGGTCGTTCCTGGCCGACCGCCTGGACGAAGACCTCGGTTTCCGCCGTCAGGTCGATCTGGTCTGCGTAGGCGTGGAACCTGACGCGGTCGAGCCGGGTCCGATCCTCGACAGGCACCTCGACATAGACCGTCCACTCGCGGGTCTCGCCGGGTTCGAGTCGGCCGAATACGAACTCGTGGTCGTCGAAAATCGGGTAGTCCGACACCGACACGGCCCTGACGCGGTGTAGCGCGCGGTTGCCGTCGTTGGTGACGAAGACGGTGAGGTCGATGCCGTCGCCGACAGGCACCCGCCCGCTCTGGCGGTCCGTGTCGGCGCGCATCGACAGCGGCTGGATGACGTTTGCGCCCGGCGTCCAATCGACGTTCCGGTGACGCAGCCGCTCCTGGACGGCGACCATCTGTTGGGTGCCCACGGCGTCGACGACATCGCCGACCCGGGCCAACAGGGTGGGGCGGTCCCACGTGTCTCCGGCGGCGGCGAGGACCTGTTGCGCGAACCCGATCTCGAAGTCGAGGTCGAACTCGTCGGGATCTCGGATCTCCTCGGGGTCGATCTCCTCCGGCTCGTGGTAGTAGCTGACCACGGCGGCCGGTCGTTCGTCGTCCCCGCGAACGCGGTCGCTGGTCAGCGACGCCTCCAGATCGCCCTCACGGACCGTGTCGTCCGTCGGGTAGAGGTCGATCAAGTCGTCGGTGACCATGACGGGCACGACCCGGAGATCCGGGACGATGCCGACCCCCTGGATCGACACGTCGCCGGGGGTCAGGTACTGGGCGATGGTCAGCTTGAGCGCGGCGCCACCGTGAAGCTCGTAGAGCACCTGCACGCTTCCTTTTCCGAAGGTCGCGTCGCCGATCAGGACGGCCCGGTTGTGACTCTTCAGAGCGCCGGCGACGATCTCGCTGGCCGACGCCGAGCCCGGATTGACGAGTACGGCGATCGGGTAGTTGGGCTGGGTCCCCGGTCCGTTGGCGACGTTCTCTTCGCGCAACGTGTTCCCGACGCCGACGGTCGTGACGATGTTGCCCTCGGTGAGGAAGGTGTCCGAGACCCGGATCGCCTGCGCGAGGAGGCCGCCGGGGTTGTTCCTCAGATCGAGCACGATGCCTCGGACGCCACCGAGCTCGGTCTCGAGATCGGCGAGCGCGGCGAGCAGGTCGTCGTGCGTGTTTGCCTGGAAGTTCGAAATCCCGATGTACCCGATGCCGTCGTCGAGCGCGTGGTAGCTGACGGAGTCGATCTCGATCACCTCGCGCACGAGGTTGAAGCTGTGGGGTTCGGTCCAGCCCTGCCGCATGACCTCGACGGTCACGGAAGTACCCGGCGCACCGCGTAGCCGGGAGACGGCTTCGTCGAGCGGCATGTTGACCGTCGACTCGTCGTTGATCTTGACGATGCGATCTCCGGCGCGGAATCCGGCGCGGTCGGCGGGCGTATCGGCGATCGGCGAGATGACCGTCAGCTGGCCGCCGCGGATGGAGATGACGATGCCGAGACCTCCGAACTGCCCCTGGTTGCTGGTCTGCATCTCTGCGTAGACGTCCGGGCGAAGCAGCACGCTGTGAGGGTCGAGGGTGCCGAGCATTCCGTTGATCGCCGCGTATTCGACATCGCGCAGGTCGGTCTCCGCCGGATCGATGTTCTGCTGCAGGAATCGGAAGATCTCGCGGACCTTGAACACCACCTCCCAGAGCGTGTCGACACGGCTCACGTCGAAGTGCTCGACCGCGGAGCCCACGTGGACCTCGACTCCGATGGGCATCAGGGCGCCGCCAGTCGGGTCGTCCTCCGCGGTCGGTGCGTCTTCCGCGGTCGGTTCACCGTCTGCGGTGGGTTCGTCGTCTGCGGCCGGGTCGTCGTCGGTCTGGTCGTCGTCGGCCTGGTCGTCCGTCGCGGACGCCGGGGTGTCGAAATGGGTGACGACCTCGGGCACCGAGTTCTGCACCGAATCGAGTGCAGCGAAGAGCATCCGCTCCGGATCGATCCGGGCGGGGTCGACGTAATTGTCCTTCAGCTGGATCACGACCTGGTTCAACACGGCGAGCGCCTGCAGGTCGTACTCCCCGTCGTCCGCGGTCGGCGTCGCCAGCGCGTCGTTGGCGGTCGACTCGAACAGGAAGCCCCGCTCGCCGAAGCGGATGCTGAACGCGAAGCCGAGCATCAGGGCGACGAGCGCTACGGTGTAGCGGATATATGCGGTGTTCTTCATCAAGGGTCCGGTTGGCGCACGCAGAACGTCTGCGGGCGAAACATAGAAACTATCCGACGCCGGAAAACGGTTCAATTCCGACTCGACCGATTCGGTCGGCTCCTTCCCCGCGGTGCGAAGGCCCGATCAGACCGGGTTCTCGATGTCGATGAAGCTCACCTCGACATCGAACGTCTGGGCAAGGTGCTCGCCGAGCAGGCGTGGACCGATTCGTTCGGTGGCGTGGTGGCCCGCTGCGACGAAGTTCGCCTCGAGGTCGGCGGCGATGCCCTGGCTACGTTCGCTCGGCTCGCCGGTCACGAAGAGGTCGACCCCCGCGGCGACGGCCGCCTCGAAGAAATGGGCGCCGCCGCCGGTGACCACGCCGATGGTCTCGACCGCGGCGGGTCCCCGGAGGAACGTCAGTGGCTCCTGTCCGGTCGTGTCCGCCATCCTCGCGACGAACTCGCGACGATCGATCGGCGCGGGAAGGCGCCCGATTCGGCCGTCGAGTGCTCCGTCTCCGGAGGAGAACGTGGAAACCGGCTCCGCGCCCACCGCCCGCAGCAATCCGGCGTTGTTGCCGATCTCCGGGTGCGCATCGAGAGGCAGGTGGTACGCGTACAACGAGAGGTCGGCGCGCAGCAGGGCGCCGACCCGCCGCGCCCGGAGACCGACCAGGGTCCGGGGCTCGTTCTTCCAGAAGAAGCCGTGGTGCACGATGAGGGCGTCCGCCGACTCCTCGATCGCCCGATCGATCAGCGCGCCGTTGGCGGAGACCCCGAGGACGATGCGGGAGATCGACTCCCTGCCTTCGATCTGCAGCCCGTTGGGGCAGTAGTCCGCGAAGTCGTCCGCGGTCAGCAGCCGGTCGAGGTGAGCGTTCAACTCCGTGCGGGTGATCATGGCGGATCCGGGGGTTGTGTGGAGTCGTCGAGCAGCAGCCGCGACCACGCGTCGACGGTGCCGCGGTCGAGCTGCCAGGTGACGATGACGGCCTCTTCGCGGGTTTCGTGAGTCTCGATTCGGGCGGCCTCGCGCAGTGCGGTGGCGACGGTGCCGGAGAGGGCGTCGGCGTCGGCCAGCACCGCGTGTAGCACGAGGCCGACGAGCACGGCGAGTCGTCCATGATCGGCGCCGGGCGCGGCCTGCAGCTGGATGCGTGCGTCGAGGCCGAGACCGAGGACCACCTCGGCGCGGATGCGCTCGATCTCGTCCAGCCGTTCCTGGATCTCCGGGCGAGCGGCGATCATGTGGATCACGTGCCGATGGGCAGGTCGCACGGACAGGTCGGCCGTGAGAATGCGCCCGGGATTCGGCGGTGTCGCCGCCGCGCCCGTCCCCAGCAAGGCGCTGCGGATGGCGTCGGCATCTCCGGTCAACAACACGCCGGTCTCGGGGAGGGCGACCGCCCACGGCGCTTCGGCGGCTGTCCAGACCGCGGTTCCTGCCACGCTCTCTGGCTGGAAGGCGACCCCCGGCACCAACGTCCCGGACCGGAGTTGTTCGGCCAGCGCGGCCCCGTCGAGATCGCCGATGACGACGTTGAGACGTTGCGCGAATCCGGCATCCGGCCACGCGACGATCAACGCGGACGCGCCGGCGATCGTGTCGTCGAACGGCCCCTCCGCGCGGCCACCGGGCGCCCGCTCTCCCAGGATTCGCTGCCCTTCCCAGACGGCGCGCGTGCGCTCGTCTGCCCGCAGGGCCTGCAGGTCGACATGGAGCCACGCGGTCGCGTCACCGACGTACCCCCATGGGCCGCGAGCCACCGGCATGGGTGGCGGTTGCGATGGGGGCTCGGGTCGGCAGCTCGCCAGACCGAGGCAAAGGACCAGACCAAGGAAAAGGCGGGTCACCGCGCGGCCTCGTCATCGAGATGGACCACCACTCGGTTGCGTCCCTCGATCTTGGCCCGGCGCAACGCTTCGTCGGCGCGGGCGAGGAGGCTGCTGACGGTATCGCCTTCGCGCCATCCGGCGACGCCGAAGCTCGCGGCGAGGCGGGCAGCGCCGTCTTTGACCGTCACCGCGCGCAGGCGTTGTCGGAGACGTTCGGCGACCAGCGCGGCGCCCGATGCGTCGGTGTGGGGGAGGGCGATCGCGAACTCCTCGCCGCCCATGCGGCCCGGCACGTCGGGGATACGAATGGTCTCCT